>JAACZQ010000010.1 GCA_009996675.1 Chitinophagaceae bacterium | reverse complement strand
GAAGCGATTTCTTTTTGTGGAATCCTTTGTTCGAGATGTGGGTATTGCTGCCTGAACTGCAGGTATTTTTCTTCGGCGGAAAGTGAGAGGTTCTGATCGATTCGGTTGAACTGTGCTACCAGTGCATTCTGAAAAAGAATGCGGTAAAAGCGCTCGAATTTGGGTACTTTTTCATAGAGTTTCAGCTGATCCTCTTTGTGTATCATAAAAATCTCTGCATCTTCTATGGCTGCTGTTGTAAAGCGGGCTGGTTTGCCGGTGAGAAAACTGTACAAATCGCCACACCACCAGTCTTCCGCTGCAAACAGGAGTATGTGTTCATTTCCTTTATTGTCGGTTGAAAAAGATTTGAAACAACCACTGATAACAAAATGCTCGTAACGGCAGATGGATCCCTCCTGAACAATGATTTCTTTTTTGGCTACCTGCCGGTATTGCAACAGCGAGGTAAAGAAATCAATTTCAGCGGGATCCAGTTGAATGTGTTTGCCGATATTGGCCAGGATCAGGTTGTAAGCGGGCATACAGGGTTATTGGTACCCTGTAAAAATATTCAATCAGCGCCAGTTAATAAAGCGCATAGTAGTCGTCGATGTTTTCGGCGGAAAAACCGGCTTTTTTAATGGCTTTGATCACCGAACGCTCATCAACCCGGCCATGGGAGAATACCTCCAGGGTCCTATCACTGCTGCTGATATCAATCTGCCAGTTGGGGGCACCAACTGCCTGGTTGAGGTAGGGTGCGATCTTGCAAACGGATTTTTCTGAGCGGATATTGGTCCTGTATTTGATGAGTTCCATAACGAATAATTTATCTACAATTGAATAAGTGCTACAAAGGTTGCTAATACCGTGCCAGTTTCACTTAACACAGGTTAAGAAAACGTTTATAAATGCAGTGTTTTCCATTTTAAACGCAGACTGTTTGATACCACACTCACAGAGCTTAATGCCATGGCCGCACCCGCAATCATGGGATCAAGCAGGAAACCGGTGGAGGGGTACAATACACCGGCTGCAATGGGTATGCCAATAAGATTATATATAAAGGCCCAGAACAGGTTTTGCCGGATGGTTTTTACGGTATGACGGGACAGGTGTATGACTTTGGGAATACTACCCAGATCAGACCCGATCAGGGTAATTTTTGCTACATCCATGGCAATATCGGAGCCTTTGCCCATAGCCATACTTACATCGGCCTGTGCCATGGCGTGACTGTCATTGATACCATCCCCTACCATGGCAACGGTTTTTCCCTGCGATTGGAGTAACTGTATAAATGCAGCTTTATCGGCCGGTAAGACTTCGGCTTTGTACTCACTGATACCGGTTTCGCGGGCAATGGCTGCTGCCGACGCTTTATTATCCCCGGTCAACATATATACTTCAATGCCGGATTTGCGTAATGACTGAATAGCTGCAGCTGAGCCCTGTTTGATCTGGTCGGCAATTGCCACTGTAGCGATCATGCCATTGGGACCGGCATAATAGATCACCGTTCTGGCCTGTTGCTCCCAGGCAGCTACCTGCTGTTCTGTATCCCGACCGATTTGTATACCTGCTTCCGACATGAGCAGACGATTGCCCACCCAATAATTTTCCCCCTGATATACTGCTGTTACACCCTTGCCGGTAATACTTTCAAATGAATCGGGATGAATGATCTGTATATTTTTTTGTTGCAGATAACGGGTGATTGCTTCCGCGAGCGGGTGCTCTGATTTATGTTCGATACCCAATAACAAACCCAGATCCGCAGCTTCGGTTGTATTTACTGTTTGATGGATACCGGTTACCTCGGGTTTGCCTTCGGTAATGGTGCCGGTCTTATCCAGTACCACAGCATCAATACGCTGTGCCAGCTCCAGGGCTTCCGCATCCCGGATCAGCATATTATTCTCCGCACCCTTGCCAATCCCAACCATAATGGCTGTTGGTGTTGCGAGTCCGAGTGCACAGGGACAAGCAATGACCAGGACAGTTACGGCATTTAATAATCCATAAATAAATGCATTATCAGTGCCACTGAATGACCATACGATCAGGGTGAGGATGGCAATGCCAATGACTACGGGCACAAAAATGCCGGCGATCCTGTCTACAATCCGTTGTACCGGGGCTTTACTGCCCTGGGCTTCCTGTACCATGGCAATGATGCGTGCTAAAACTGTTTCACTGCCTACTTTTTGCGCTGTTATGATAAAACTGCCTTTCTGGTTCATGGTACCGGTAAAGACAGTATCGTTTATGTTTTTGCTTACGGCCACCGGTTCTCCGCTGATCATGCTTTCATCCACAAAAGAACTGCCCTCACTCACCACACCATCTACCGGGATACGGTCGCCGGGTTTCACCAGCAGGCGGTCACCTGTTTGGACCTGACTGATGGGAATTTCCAGTGTATCGCCATTGGGTTGTACCTGCATAACCGTCTGGGGTTGCAGACCCATGAGTTTACGGATGGCGGAAGAGGTATTGGATTTGGCTTTTTCCTCCAGCAGTTTACCCAGCGAAATGAATGCAATAATAACTGCGGCGGACTCAAAATAAACGTGTGCATGTAAACCGCGATCATGCCAGAACGAAGGGAACAGGGTATTGAATGTGCTGAACAACCAGGCAATACCGGTGCTGAGTGCCACCAGGGTATCCATATTGGCTTTACCATGACTGGCCTGTTTGTAGGCATGGATGAAAAATGAACGGCCAAAGTAAAAAACCACCGGTGTTGCCAATGCCATCATGATCCAGTTGGCATAAGGCATATTCATGAAAAACATACCAATGATCACCAGGGGGACTGATAATAGAGAAGCGCCAATGGTTCGTTTGCGTAAAATGCGGTATTGTGCTTCGGCTGCTGCTGCCTGAACAGCTTCTTTATTGGCTTCCTCAATAACCAGGTCGTAACCAATACCCCTGATCACTTCCTGTAATTGTATGGGTGCCACTTTATCGGATTCATAGGTTACAGTGGCAGTCTGGTTGGCAAAATTTACGGAAGCCGATTGCACACCCGGGGTATGCTGGAGCATTGACTCAACACTAACCGCGCAAGCTGCACAGGTCATGCCCAGTACCGGTAATAATTTCTTCTCTATATGACTGGAGGCATTTTGCATAATTGAATTCTTTTATGCAAAGTTCCGGCTGCCTTATGACCTGCCTGTTACAGAATTAGTGAGACTTGTTATAGAATTATCAGACTTTGTCCAGCGGTTTACGGTTGTGCTGCTTCATTTGCCGGAACTGCGAAGGCGTGAGGCCGGTTATTTTTTTGAATTGAAGTGAGAGGTGCTGCACACTGCTGTAACCCATTTCAAAAGCAATATCACTAAGGCTCATTTCATTGTATACAAGCAGCTCTTTTACCTTTTCAATGCGTTGTAAAATGGCATATCGCTCAATGGTAACCCCTTCTACCGATGAAAACAAGGTGGACAGATAGTGATAGTCGAGCTGCAGCTTTTCTTCCAGCAGTACGGAGAGTTTTATGTTTAACCCGTCGGCATTATTGCCATGAATAAGTTCAACAATAGCAGTCTTTATTTTTTCAACAATGCGTGATTTCTTGTCATCCAGTAATTCAAATCCCAATTGCTGAATATTGGTGCTGAATTCAGCTAACTGGTCTGCCGATGGTTTGCTCGCCAGCTCTGCCAGACCCAGTTGGACCTGCTTATATGGGATGTCCAGTTTGTCCAGCTCCTGCCGTACAACCATTATGCACCGGTCACATACCATATTTTTTATGTATAACTGCATCTTTGTAAAATTACCGCAAATCCTTCATGAATCTTTGATAAATTGCCATAGCAAATAAACCTTCGCAAATTTTTATGGGACATCAAGCGCCGCTGCCGGATAATGAATTAGACCGGGTTATCAGCTTATCGGAATTAGACCTGGACTATGCTGCCTTACAAGATACTTTTAAAGACCTGACCAAGCTGGCTGCCAAAGTCGCCGGTACAGAAGTTTCACTCGTTAACCTGATTGATTCTTTCACCCAGTGGTCCATCAGTCAATATGGAATTGACCTGGAACAAATGCCACGTGAAGATTCGGTTTGTCAGTATACCATTGTAACCAAAGATGCTTTCGAAGTGAAAGACCTGTCGGCGGACGAGCGGTTCAAGGATAAGGATTATGTTACAGGAGGGCCCAAGCTGCGTTATTACTTTGGTGTTCCCCTGCAAACATCGGATGGTTACCAGCTGGGTGCTTTGTGTGTACTGGATAAGGTTGGCAAAGAGATCAGTCCGGAAAAAGTGGAAATGCTGAAAATCATTTCGAATGAGATCGTCAACCGGCTGATGTTTATCAAGTCCATGAATCTTTTGCGTAATTCGGTAAAAGAAGCCCGTGATGTGCAACGAAAAGTAGCGCATGATATCCGGGGTCCGCTCTCGGGTATTGTTGGCCTTACACAGATTATCAGTGAGCAGGGTAAGGAGAATACATTGGACGATGTGCTGCAACTGGTAGATATGATTCAAAAGGGCGGCAGTTCACTGCTGGACCTTGCCAATGAAATATTAACTAACGACCTGAGTAAAGAAACCGGTAAGCAGAAAGGTCCTGCGGCGAATGAATTCAACCTGCCTATTTTCCGCGATAAACTTGAGCGATTATATAAACCGCAGGCCAATGCAAAAGGGGTTAACCTTTCTATAGAAGTTGATGAGAAAGCGGATTACCTGAATTTCCCGCGGAATAAGCTCATGCAGATTACCGGTAACCTGATCTCCAATGCCATCAAATTCACACCGGCCAACGGATGGGTAAACGTATTACTGGGAATTACTTTACAGGGTAAGACCACCTGCCTGAGTATTGCAGTGCGTGATAATGGTAAGGGTATGGATGCGGCTACCATTGAAAACATACAAAGTGGTAATGTTTCCTCTACATCCGGAACAGCAGGTGAACAGGGTTATGGTTTCGGTCTGGCGCTGGTGCAGCACCTGATTGAAAAATTGGGAGGAACCTTATCTATTGAATCGGCTGTAGGTTCCGGTACCAGCTTTACTGTTACATTGCCTTTATAAGGGGCGGCAGATCCTATTAAGATACGACAAAAATCCGGTACCTGCAATAGTGCCGTGCTCAGCCATTTCGCAACTGAAAATCAACGGGTTCAAACATCTTCCCGTTCAGGATCAATGCTACGGAATGTTTCCCCGGATAATAACGGCGTGTGGTAATGGGTTTGAAGGAGTGTTTGCGCTGTATGGTTACCCGCGCCCCCTTGCTGTAGTTTTTTTCACTGATCTTGAATACTTTTTTACCGGATTCTCCATTGGCTTTGCGGAAGAAAATAGCGTATTCAATACGGATCACCTGTTCTCTGCCACTGTGTATGCCAAATTCGAAACTCAGGTGTTTGCCAATACTCACTTGTTTGCTTAATACGCGCAACGGCTCATGTTTGATGCTGCTGTGAAATGCCAGCCCGAATATGTCCAATACCGATTCATGTCCCTGTTTCAATAAAGTACGGCTGCCATGTTTGATGATCCAGTCGGTGTTTTTGTGTTTGCCTTTCCAGGCTTTGATGATCTGTATCACACGATCGGGATGGTCTTTGGCAATATCGTTCAGGTTATTGGCCACGCTTTTGCGCACATATTCGGAGGGGTCGTTTTTCAATTGTTCCAATATGGGCAGAATGGGTGCGGGGTCTTTCTTCAGTTGCGGAACCGATTTGCCCCAGGGTAAGCGGGGACGCATGCCTTCACTGGCAAAACGGCGGAGATGAATATTGCTGTGCCGGGACCAGGCCTGCATCTGTGCCATCATCTGTTTCGGGTGCTGTATCAGAAAAGGGCGTACCGCAAATTCACAGGTAATGAATTGCGTGATGGTTTCCATGGCTTTGATGGCTATATCCGGATGTTCCAGGCCATATTGTTCTATATAGTCGGGCAGAAAACAGTATTCAATACCCGATGCTTTGTTGTTTTTCAGGTAGCTGCGGGTGAGTTGCATTAATAATTCCGCTGCATCAGGAAAATCTGCGGGCAGAAATGCATGCAGTACCGTGCTGGTATGCCTTATTCGCTGCTTCAGTTCCATGTCTTCCCATTCCGGCGTAAAAATAGCTTTCATAAAAACGGCCGGTCGCAGTTCAGGTAATACGATTTGCAGGTCTTTGCAGAATGACTTAAACAGTGCGGGGGTAAACAGGTCTTTCAGCAGGGTACTCATAACATCTGGTTAATATTGGCAAGATACTGGGAACTTCAGTAGTTTCAGACGAGAAATGATCAAGGGTAAAATGGCAGTATCTTTATACAAAACCAATTTATGGATATTGCCATACAGCAGGCATTTGTACGGGAAGGTTTCGGGGAGTCGCTTCAGTCCTTAACACCAGGCAGTATGGCTGTCTGGGGTAAAATGAATGCGCAGCAAATGGTGGAACATGTAACGGGATTCTTTCGTGTATCCACCAATCAGTTGCATTTCCCCCTGGTAACACCGGAGGCCGATCTGCCCAAATTCAAAGCTTTTCTGCTGAGTGATAAAATGTTCAGAGAAAATACAAAAGCACCTGTTTTGCCGGAAGAGCCACTGCCTACCCGCCTGCCCGATCTGCCATCGGCAGTAGCGGAACTGCAACAGGCAATCCTTCATTTTTTCCATTTTTTTGAACAGGACCCTTTACAAACCACACAACATCCGGTATTCGGTGATCTGAATTATGAAGAATGGATCCGGTTGCACTACAAACATGTCATGCACCATGCCCGGCAATTTTCGCTGATCTGAGAAAGAAGGTTTTTTGAAAGCTACCAATCGTTAGCTTTGTGCCTCAAACGATTGTTATGGCAAAACTGGAGAATTTTATCCTGGGTAAATGGATCGCCGGCGATGGCGATGGGCAGTTATTGTATGATGCGGTAAGCGGCGAAACCATTGCATCGGCTTCTACCAAAGGGATTGACTTTGCAGCCGTGCTTCGGTATGCACGTGAGAAGGGGAATCCGGCTTTGCGTAAAATGACTTTTCATGAAAGGGGATTGATGCTGCGCGCGCTGGCGATTTACCTGCGAGAACACCTGGATGGTTTTTACCAGCTCAGTTACCGCAGTGGTGCTACCCGTGCAGACAGCTGGGTGGATATTGAAGGGGGCATCGGTAATTTATTTTCCTATGCATCCCTGCGCAGGAAATTCCCCGATGAATCTTTTTGCCTGGACGGAGAAAACCACCCGCTGGGTAAGCAGAATACTTTTATGGGACACCATCTCCTGCTTCCCAAAGAAGGCGTGGCCATACATATAAATGCGTTTAATTTCCCGGTATGGGGTATGCTGGAAAAAATAGCCGTAAACCTGTTGGCCGGTGTGCCAGCAGTGGTTAAACCGGCTACGGTTACTTCTTATCTTACGGAAGCGGTTGTAAAAAAAATCATTGCTTCCGGCATATTACCCGATGGTGCTTTGCAATTGATTTGCGGCAGTGCTGGTGATCTGCTGCAGCATGTAACGGAACAGGATGTGGTTACTTTCACCGGCTCGGCCAGTACGGGTTTATTGCTGAAATCTTCTCCTGCAATCCTGGCCAATAATACGCCCTTTACCATGGAAGCGGATTCACTCAATTGCATTGTATTGGGTGAAGATGTAGTGCCCGGTATGCCAGAGTGGGATATTTTTATCAAAGAAGTGCGTAAGGAAATGACCACTAAATGCGGACAAAAATGTACGGCTATCAGGCGCATTTTTGTGCCCGATAACAAACTGGAAGATGTACAAATAGCATTGGGTAAAGCCCTGGCGCAAACAACCATTGGAAACCCGCTGAATGAAAAAGTGCGTATGGGCTCCCTGGCAGGTCAATCCCAAAGGGAAGAAGTGAAAGCGCAGGTACAAAAACTACTGGCATCCTCACAACTGATCTATGGTTCGCTGGATAGCGTGGAATTAATTGATGCCGATGCTACCCGCGGTGCTTTCATGAGCCCCTTATTGTTGCTGAATCAACATCCTTTCAATAGCCCTGCTGTGCATGAAGTGGAAGCTTTTGGTCCGGTATCAACCCTTATGCCTTATCATAATCTGGAGGAAGCCATTGCGCTGGCAAAAATGGGTAAGGGGTCACTGGTAAGTTCTGTGGTTACCGCCAGTCCCGCCATTGCCAAACAATATGTACTGGGTGCCGGTACTTATCACGGTCGTATTCTGGTACTGAATGAGGCCTGTGCGCGGGAAAGTACCGGACATGGTTCTCCCCTGCCCCTGCTGGTACATGGTGGCCCGGGGCGTGCGGGCGGCGGTGAAGAAATGGGCGGTATGCGCGGTGTTAAACATTATATGCAGCGACTGGCCATACAGGGCAGTCCGGATATGATCACCGCCATCAGTAATGTATACCAGCCGGGTGCAAAAGGCATACAAACAGGTAAACATCCGTTCCACCAGTATTTTGATGAACTGCAGATTGGTGAGCAGCTGTTGACAGAGAAACGGCTCATCACAACGGAAGATATTGACCGTTTTGCAGAACTGAGCGGGGATCATTTTTACGCCCATAAGACAGCAACCGATTTCAACGGAACCATGTTTGAGCGCCAGGTGGCACATGGCTATTTTATTATGAGTGCTGCAGCCGGTTTGTTTGTAAGCAGTTTTGAAAAGAACCCGGTATTGTTGAATTACGGGATCGATGAGCTGCGGTTTACCAAACCAGTATATCCCGGCGCAGAAATACAGGTTCGTTTTACCTGCAAAGAAAAAATCAGGCAGGAACAAAAAGAACCCACCGATATTCCGAAGGGCATTGTAAAATGGCTGGTGGAAATACTGGATGAAACAGGAGAAATAACCGGTATTGGTACCATTCTTACCATGGTGGAGCGCCGGTAAATAATCAGCAAAATAAAACTGTTAACACCAATTGAATTTATACTATTCTGTGTGGGATAAACCGGCAGAATCAGTAACTTGTATACCGTACATCATTCACCCCAAAAGCCGGATATTATGATAGAGGAAATCAAAGAAGGATATGTGAAAGTAGAAAGGGAGCATGGTATTGCCACCATTGAATTTTATCATCCGCAACGCAATTCGCTTCCCGGAAAAATACTGGAAGCCCTGGCTAAAGACATACACAGTGAGGGGTTGAACCCGGAAACGAAAGTGATTATCCTGCGCTCTGCAGGCGACCGTGTATTTTGTTCCGGTGCTTCTTTTGATGAGTTAATGGCTATTGAAGATGAGGCTGCAGGCATAAGGTTCTTCAATGGTTTTGCTGAAGTAATCAATGCCATGCGCACTGCTCCCCAGTTAATCATTGCCCGTATCCAGGGCAAATGTGTGGGTGGTGGCGTTGGACTGGCTGCTGCTGCTGATTATGCTATTGCCGTTGAGGGGTCTGATGTAAAACTCAGTGAGCTGGCCGTTGGCATTGGTCCCTTTGTGGTAGGACCCGCAGTAGAACGTAAAATAGGTGTATCGGCTTTTTCGCAATTGGCAATTGATGCCAGCATGTGGCGCCCGGCCGATTGGGCCCGTCGCAAAGGATTGTTTGCAGAATTACACGCCGATGTGGCCGGTATGGACGACTCCATCAGCCGAATGTCTACAACATTATCACAGTCAAGCCCGGAAGCCATGCGCGAAATGAAAAAAATATTCTGGCAGGGAACAGATCATTGGGATGTACTGCTGAAAGACAGGGCTAAAATAAGTGGCCGGTTAATCTTAAGTGCGCACAGCAAAAAAGCTATTGCTAAGTTTAAAGAGAAACAAAACGCCTGAGTACCCCGGCTTTTCATAAAGATAATTTTCATGACTACTGTGATCAGCTGGCAGCACGGGATGAGCTGTTTGCGGGTGTTTTATCGCAATACGGCTACCCACCCTGCTATAGCAGGGCTGTGAGTTTTGAAACACTGATCCATATCATTCTGGAACAACAGGTATCGCTTGCTTCGGCCAGGGCCGCCATGGATCGCCTGAAAGACCGGCTCCGGAACAAGATCACACCGGATCGCTTACTCACACTGACTGATACCGAATTGAAAAGCTGTTATTTCAGCCGGCAAAAAACAGCCTATGCACGGAACCTGGCAACAGCTGTTCTGGACAAAACCGTTCAATTGAAAAAATACCCGGAGATGAGCAACGAAACTATTCGGGGGGAACTGACAGCGGTTAAAGGTATCGGTAACTGGACCGTAGATATTTTTCTGATGATGGCATTGCATCGTACCGATCTTTTCCCCCTGGGCGATATTGCTTTGCTGAACAGCGTACGTCACCTGCGGGCATTACCTGCTAACAGCCCCAAGGAAACCATAGCGATGATTGCGGAGGAATGGAAACCATTGCGTACAATAGCAGCGTATTATTGTTGGCATGCCTATATCTGCCGGAAAGGATTACGTTTTTGATGACTGCTCAGAATACACCCGCATCTTTTAACAGTCCCCATAATTCATTGTCAAAACTGGATAAAGCCTGGGTAGGCTGGTTGGCGCTTTCTCCCATTCGTATTATCACCAGTTTTTCGGAAGGCACCACATATAATTTCTGATCATTTTTTCCCAGCGCTGCAAAAAGATCAGCTGGTGCATTAGGAATCAGGTTGGTGCGGAAAATAGTTTGTAAAGTAGGCAACATATAATTACCCTTTCCATTGAGCCAGGTCAGGTATCCATAGGAAGGGTTGAGTGGCTGGGAGCTGTTGACCTGTTTACGGATATAACTGGTATCGCCGAGAACAGCTGTCCGGTTCCATTTACCGCCCGCCAATAGTAATAATCCAAACCTTGCCATGCTACGGGCATTGCTGTAATATACATTATTGTACCCCTCTTTTGCCCAGATACCATTCATGCCAATTACATTCTTGATATGCGTACTGAAATACTGGTTGAAACTTTGACCGGTGGCGGCTTCAATCACTTTATCCAGTAAAGTGTAGGGAGCATTATGGTAAGCCCATCTGCTGCCGGGACTTGCTTTATATTTCAGGTATTGTGGCAATGTGCAATCTGCATCGGTAATACCATCATCCAGTCCCGTAGTCATGGTAAGCTGGTGTTCAATGGTAATTTGATCTTCCTGTGCCGCAGGTAGCGAAGTCCAGCCCGTTCCAAGAAAAAGAGAACTGCGTTGCTGCAGTTTTAATTTGCCCTCCTGTTCGGCAATACCCACCAGGAATGCCGTCATGGTTTTGCCTGCAGAAGCCCAATACCAGTTGTCGGTGATACCAAATCCACCAAAATATTTCTCAATAACCAGTTTGCCGTTTTTTAGAACAATAAAAGCCTTTGTTCCCTTGCTTTCGAGGTAGGTATAGAGATTGTTCAGTATAGGCTCTTTCCATCCAAGATAAGAAGCTGGTATATGATCCCAGACTTCGGAAGTAGTAGACGGAAAGTACAGGGGCATTTCAGTAATCGGATCAATCGTTGTGTATTTTTTGGTACAACTGATGGTACAAAAAACTAATAATACAATGATTGAAATACGGGGGGACTGGAACATTTTTTGCATAAGACAGTACTACCAACGCAGCACTGTTTCTGTTTATTGTAAAATACCCGCTGCCCAGTCGGCTGCATACCTATTTTTAAGGAATTTTAAATGTAGCTCCACTGTTTTTTCCGTGTAGTCGATTACTTTATTCTCCCGGCTGTTGACGAGGAAGAGAGAACTTTCACCATTATTGAAACGCTGGTATTCTGCCCGGAGCAATATCTGGAAGTTATTCAGAGAAGCTTTTACCAGTTGTAATTGTGTCCGCAACTGATCAATTTCATTCAGGTAACCGCGGACTTTTGTTTCAACGCTTCTTTTTTTCAAAGCGAGGTCGTAGCTGGTTTCCCGGATTTTTAATTGGGTGTTGCGGTAGTTACCCCTGGCTTCGCGGATGAATAACGGAAATTTAATATCAATCCCCCATTTGTAATTGTTTTGCAGGAGGGCGGCATCGAAGCCTTTGAAAACCTGGTAGCCTTTATTAAGCATATTGGCTTTGAGGTTTACAGCGGGTAAAAGGCTCTGGAATTTGAGTTTTCGTTCGGTTTCCAATATGCCCAGTTTATACTGATAAGTTTTAACAAGCGGGTTATTTTGTGCCAGCTCCTGCATATTTTGTCCGGCTGCCAATGGCTGCTGGTTAGCACTAAACTGAAGGGTATCGGGCACAAAACTGGCGGGCAAGAGATAAAAACTACTGGTATCGTTCCAGATATAGTTGGACAGATCCAGTACCGCATTTACGAGTTTGATTTGTGCGTTCGATTGCATAACCTGGAACTGCTGCACCTGCGTAAGTGCTTCTATCGTATCTACGGCCGAACGGTCGCCGTTGAAAAAAGCGGTTCGCACCAGTTTAAAACGATCCATGGCAACTTGTACATAGCGGTTATACAGTTGGTATAACTGGTAGTTGCCGGTCCATTGCCAGTAAGCCTGGTAAGCATCAAAGAGCAGGTCGTTGAGTGCAGCAGCTTTTTCCTGCTCGCTCATGCCCACATATTGCCTCGCCTGTTTCAGGCTGGCACGTCGCTGATCCATGAGTAATCCTTTGACCAGTGGCATTTCCAAACCCAGATAACTGCTTTGGTCGGGGGAAGACTCTGAGCTCAGTTTCAGTCCACCATTGTTTTCGATACCTGTTTTAATATCCAGGCCAATGGGTGTGGGAATAACCAGTTCGGGATTGGTGTAATAAAAATAATTGGTGCCATTGAATGTTTTACGGCTGGCATCCATCTTCAGTGCGGGATCAAACCCGCCTTTGGCAGCCATTAAACCGGCTTCGGCTTTTTCCACCAGTAATCCCGCCTGTTTGGCCAGCGGGTGATTCATTTTCACGAGATCAATAAATGTTTCGGGCTTAAACAGCTGCGCCGTTGATTGCTCAAAGAGCAGAAAGCCTACACATCCTAATAACCATTTCATACGTTTATTTTTGCTTGCTCTTGTTAATGGATGATTGATAATATTCAGGTGGGAAACCATTGATATTACGCCATAACTCATAGCCTACCGATACATCTTTCAATAATGCAATGCCATTGGCGCCCCCGCCAATACGCAACTGTTTGGGCCAGGGTTTATCGTTGGGGTCTTCTGTAACCAATACGCGGAACATACCGTTGGGACTGGCTGCATTTTCAATAGCAGTTACTTTACCACCAAAAGTTCCGTAGGAAGATTCCGGCCAACCATTGAATACAATGGCAGGGAAGCCATCAAATACAAAACGAATTTTCTGCCCACGGGTGAGCAGGGGAATATCCATTGGTGACACAAAAAGTTCAACAGCATATTGCATCTGATCGGGTACAATCTCAACCAACATATCGCCTTCTTTCAGGGTTTCACCAATACCGGCTTTGCGGGCCTTGGTTACCTGTCCGCTTTGCGGAGCCGTGATGTAATACAGCTGATTACGAGCATCGTAATTGGCATAAATATTTTTCAGTTTGGCTACGTCGGCCTCTCCGCTGGCTTTATCCGATAAAGCGCTGAAACGATCACCCATGGCTTTGGATATTTTATCAGTATAATCCTGTACCACCGCATTTTTTTCGATCTGTAAAGCGGTAAGCTCCTGCCGGGTTTGCAGTAATTTATTTTCAGCACTTGTTTTTTTGGCCTGTGCATTCTGGAAACTTATTTTCCGTCGTTCATAGTCAACCAATGCAATGACACCGCTGTCGAGCATGGCTTTTGCAGCACTGATCTGCCGGTTGGTTACCAGCCATTCGTTATTAACGGCAATCAGGTCCATGCTATCGCTGATCACTTTTAATTGCTGTTGCCTGATTTTCACATCCAGCTGCGCAAGTTTTAAAGTACGGGCCTCCTGTAATGCAGCAACCTGCTGGTTGGCCATGGAGGCTTTGCTCTCATAACCTGAAACAGCCGCTTCCTTTGCCTGTATTTGTTGTCCGGTTCTTTCTAAGAGTGCCGGATCAAAATATTCAACTTTTACTTCGCCCAAACGAAGTATGGTATCACCCTGTTTTACATAATCCCCCTCCTTGACATACCATTGCTCAACGCGCCCGGCAATAATGGTATTCAGTTCCTGTGGCCTCTGCTCCTGTCTTAATGTAGTTACCAGCCCTTTGGCGCGTATGTTTTGCGTCCAGGGCAGAAACATGATCAATATCAGGAGGCAGGTGATTCCGATCAGCCATTTTTTAGCACTGCTGGTTTTTCGGATATGGTAGATCGACTGAAATGAATGCAGTGGGTAGGCTGCATCGTTGGTGTCCAGTTGATAAGAAAGATATTTTGACATGTGTTTATGCGTTTATTTGTTCAATTTCCTGCCAGGTACCAAAAGCATTTACTGTTCCGTTTTTCAGTACCAGTACCTTATCGCAGATTTTTGCTACCTCAGGATTCATGGATGTAATAATGGCGGTAGTACTTTGATCGGCCATTAATAATTGTAAAACCTGTTTCCGTACCTGTGTATCGATCGCCACAAAAGGTTCTTCCAGCAGTAATAACCTGCGCTTGCCCAATAGGGCTCGGGAGAGCAGGATGCCTTGCTTGATGCGTGTGGAGAGCCGCTGACCGGCGGGGTCCAGAACGGTATCGAATCCATCCGGCAGTGATTCAAGGAAGCCGGATAAACCACAGAGGGCAATCATTTTTACCAGATCGGTTAAAGGGATATCATCATTACCCATGGTGATATTGTCGCGCAATGTTCCCTGGAATATGTCCTGCTGACTCACCAGAATACCTGTTTGAGCCCGCAGTGAAGCCAGCTCATAATTCAGCAGGGGAATATTGTCGATCAGAATTGCGCCTTCATAATTGCGGTAAGCGCCGGTGAGTAAGCGCAGGGCTGATGATTTACCCGACCCCGAATCGCCCATGATGCAGAGTTTTTCTCCGGGTTTGATCTCGAAATTAATATTCTGCAGAACGGTATGGGTTCCGGTGTAGGCAAATGCAAGATTTTTAAAACTGATGCTAACTCCAGTATTCGTATCAGGTAATAATTGAGTGCCGCCTGTTTCTGTTTCGGCATCGGTTATACTTCCCATTTTTTCCAGGGAAGTGAGGGTTTCATATACTTTGTCCAGGGTAAGGATGAGTTTTTCAACGGAACCGATTACGGATAGGATTACAATATCGGCGGCAATAAACTGTCCGATATTGATCTGCTGGTCTGCCAGCAGGATCACGCCCAGAATCAGCATGGCGGCAGTAATGATCACTTTAAAACCAATCAGGCTCCAGAACTGTGTAAGCAGGATGCGGAAATAGCGGGTGCGAACAGTAAGATATCCGGTAACCAGCTCGTCCGCTTTCTGTGTATTCAGGGATGTGCCACGCGAATATTTGAATGTTTTAATCACGCGGGCCAGCTCTTCCAGCCAGGCAGCGGTTTTAAACTTATACTCGCTGGCTTCCATGCTGGCAGAGAAGCCATTGGGCAGGGTATAGCGGAGTATGATGTACAGAATTAACAGTAGCGAGGCGCCGAATGCAATGAATACCGGATGGTAAAACGACAAAAGGATTACCCCGAAAAAAATCTGTATGATGGCTGCAGGAATATCTAGTAATATTTTTTCCATACCCTTTTGCAGGGACATGGTATCAAAGAATCTGTTTACCCGTTCGGGCAGGTAATAATTATCCAGCCGGGCGATGTTTAACCTGGGCAGCCGATGTGCAAACTCCATGGAATAACGGGCGAATATTTTCTGTTTGATTTTTTCGATGATCTGCAGCTGACGCACCTGTAAAAGACCATTGAGGAATACACCTACAACTACCAATATGATTAATACAATGATGGACGTAGATACAGAACCTGCCATGACAAAACTGATGATTGTCTGGATGCCCAAGGGCAGGGATAACTGGACCAATCCCGCAAAAATGGCAAATGCATAAATAGCGGACACGTCCTTTCGGTCAAGGTGTAATAACCCAAATAATTTTCTCGCTGCGCCCGCGGGTGAGCTGATAACCTTTCTGGTCATAATTTGTCTGTCAAAGAGAGTTAACGAATGGATATAGCAAAGCCATATCACCTGCCTTGAGCCGATGATAACAGGCTTGTCAGATGATATGAGTTGCTAATTATTGGTTGTACTGATCAAAGATCGTCGTACTCATACAGGGAGTCGATATTGGTATTGGCACTCATTTCGAAAACGGGCTTGATCAGGCCATCTTTCAGTCCATATACCCATCCATGCAAATGGGGGCGCTGATCGTGCTTCCAGGCACGTTGTATGATGGATGTTTTGGCCAGGTGTAATACCTGTTCCTGAACATTCAATTCTACCAGCCTGTCGAAGCGGGCTTCTTCGTTGTCGATCTGGTGCAATTCATCGCGATGTAAGCGGTATACATCTTTGATGTTTCTGAGCCACATATTCAACACCTGTTTAAAGTCATGATTGGTCATTGCCGCCTTCACGCCACCGCAGCCATAATGTCCGCATACGATCACGTGTTTTACTTTGAGGTGGGCAACGGCGTACTCCAATACGCTCAACAGGTTTACATCGGTATGGATAACCATATTGGCAATATTCCGGTGTACGAATATTTCACCGGGTTGTGTATTGGTGATTTCATTGGCCGGTACACGGCTGTCGCTACATCCGATCCAAAGGAATTCCGGGGTCTGGATTTTGGAGAGTCGCAGGAAATACTCGGGATCGTCCTGTACTTTTTCACTGGCCCAGGCCTTATTCTCTAACAAAAGTTTCTCATAAATTTTCATAACTGTACCGGTTTATGGGGTTACAAACAATTGATGCATTGATTTGTTTCCGCTTGTTTTAACTTCTACTTTAATTTTTTTCAGGTGTGCGTGACAGAGGAAATTATTCACTTCCTCAATAACGTCTTTGTCGATAAAATCGGCCCTTGTGGCATCGATGATTACATAAGCTTCTGCCGGAACTGCTTCCAGCTTCCGCTTTACAATAGGTTTATTCAGGAATGAAACATCTTTTCTGAAACGGATCAGGTAATGATTTTTGTCGTTCACTACCAGTACCGATGACCGGAAATTGCTCCGGATCAGAAAAAAGAGCCCCACGCCAATGCCCACCAGGATGCCCACCAACAGATCCGTCAGCAGGATGGCCGCGATGGTAACCACGAAGGGAATAAACTGGTCCATGCCCTTCCTGAAAAATTCCTTGAATAAAGATACTTTAGCCAGCTTATAACCGGTAAAAATCAATACCGCAGCTAAGGCACTGAGTGGTATTTTATTCAGCAGGAAGGGAATAAATATTACACAAAGCAATAAGAAAGTGCCGTGCAGGATGGTGGCAAGCTTTGTTTTAGCGCCTGAGGAGATATTGGCGGAAGTCCTTACCACCACCGATGTTAATGGCAAACCGCCGATCAGTCCGGATACCATATTACCCAATCCCTGAGCTTTCAGCTCACGGTTGGTGGGTGTTACCCTTTTCAGGGGATCCAGTTTATCTGCAGCTTCGATGGCCAGCAGGGTTTCGAGGCTGGCTACAATGGCCAGGGTGAAAGCAGATATCCACACATCCGGGTTATTCAGGAAGCTGATGTTGGGAAAAGTGAGGAAAGAGACAAATTCTCTAAAGTCACTTGATACCGGAAGGCTTACCAGTTGTTTTACTGCCAGGGCATTGGCAGGCTGGTTACCCAGTAACCATTCATTGATGAAGATACCGGCCAGTACCGCTACCAACGGACCGGGGATCAGCTTCATGGCTTTGATGGACTTGATGTATTTGGTTTCCCAGATCATGAGGATCAATAAAGCGATCATGCCAATGATCAGTGCGGCCGGGGTGATGAACCGTATGGCTTTGAATAAGGCTGTAAAGGTATTTTCGTGGTCGGGCTGATTGAATGATTCATCTCCTTCAAAATCGGCATCATAGCCTACGAGGTGGGGCAATTGTTTCATGATGAGGATGAGGCCAATGGCGGCCAGCATGCCTTTGATCACGGCATTGGGTACATAATCGCCAATCACGCCGGCTTTCAGGAAGCCCAGCAGCAGCTGTATGACCCCGGCAAGCACAACCGCCAGCAGGAATGCTTCATACACCTGTAATTTCACAATGGAAGCTGCTACAATAACCGTTAATCCGGCGGCGGGGCCACTCACGCTGAGCTGTGATCCACTGAATATACCAATAACAATACCCCCTACAACCCCGGCAATAATACCAGAGAAAAGGGGCGCCCCAGACCCGAGGGCAATTCCCAGACATAGTGGCAAAGCCACCAGTAATACCACTATGGAAGCAGATACGTCGGCACCTGCATGTTGTAAATATTTTTTCATGCTTCGGGTTGAAATATGTAAAAGAGAACAGTAGAAGAGTTGCAGACTGATGCTGCAATAGGGTAGCTACTAGCAGTTGGGAGGAGGTACCAATATATCACCCGTGTGGTTTTGGGGAATAGCGTCACTGGTCACCGGGTGGGTAAAGGGGAGCGTTGTTACATCGAGAGAGAGGGTCGGAGCGGCTGTTGAGAGAAAATCGCTCTTTACTGGTGTCTGTTTACTATCGGGGGCGCCGTCAATGGTATGCGGGATTTCTTCGGTAAACTGGTTGGCAAACAACATCCGCCCCATTTCCTTGATCGGAAGGGTCTGAATGGCCATGACCAGTATCAGAAATATGTTAACAATCCTTTTTACCATGGAGTGCAAAAATAACCGTGCAGATCATTACCCGTTCAAGGGCTTTTCTGTTTAACAAAAAAATAAAGCACTTTCTGCTCAAAGTTATTGATAAACAGGTGTATATACAGCATAAACCAGGTGACGGTTCACCCGGTTTATGCTTTTTTCAGGCTTAAATATTCAAACCGCCGCAGGCACTGATCACCTGTCCGGTGATATAGGAACCCATATCACTGGCCAGGAATAATGTGGTATTGGCAATTTCTTCTGCCTTACCAAACCTGCCCAGGGGGATTTTTTTCAGGAATTCCGCTGCGCCCTCACCATCTTTCAGGTAATGGGTCATATCTGTTTCAATAAAACCGGGCGCAATGGCATTACAACGGATATTGCGACTGCCCAGCTCATGTGCTACGGATTTGGTAAAGCCAATGATACCAGCTTTACTGGCCGCATAACTGCTCTGACCTGCATTTCCGCGCATACCAATGATGGAACTCATATTAATAATACTACCGGTCTTGGCTTTCATCATCGGACGAATCACCTGTTTGGTCATATTGAAAACGCTCTTCAGGTTAATATCCATCACATCATCCCATTGTTCTGCCGTCATGCGAAGCAGGAGATTGTCTTTGGATATGCCGGCATTGTTTACACAAACATCAACGGTGCCAAATTCTTTTACCACATCATTCACAAAGCTTTCGCAGGCGGCAAAATCACCGGCATTGCTCTGATAAGCTTTGGCTTTTACCCCCAGTGCCTGCAAGCTGGCTTCCAGTTCGGCCGCTTTGGCAGCACTGCTATCACTAACATAGGTAAACGCAATATGACTTCCCTGTTCTGCCAGCTTTAAAGCAATGGCCGCACCAATGCCTCGGGCGGCACCGGTTACAATCGAAACTTTTCCTTCAAGTAATTTCATAATAATTGCATTGATAATCTGCCACAAATAAAGGATATTTCGGGGAGATGGTTTTCAGTTTATGGTTGGTCAGGAACTGATAAACGTAAGCATATCATCTATATACCTTCTGTCGTTGCATAACCTGGGCACTTTGTGCTGGCCGCCCAGCTTGCCTTTCTGCTTGAGCCAATGATGAAATGCACCGGCCGGCATTGTATGTACCCGGGGCATGGTCAGGGCCAGGTCTTTGTAGCGTTTGGCTTCATAATCGCTGTTCAGGGATTTCAAAGCGCAGTCCAGCTCGTAAGCAAAAGCATCTACCGTAACCGGCGGGGTTTCAAATTCAATCAGCCATTCATGTGCCCCTTTGTTATTGTCTCCGAAATAAAGTGGTGCCGCGGTATAATCCAGTACTGTAAGCCCCGTACGTTCACAGGCCAGGGCAATGGCTTTATCGGTATTATCGGCAATGACTTCTTCCCCAAATGCATTGATGTATTGTTTCAACCGGCCTGTTACCTTAATCCGATAGGGTGTGAGTGAAGTGAATTGAATGGTATCCCCCACCAGGTAGCGCCATAACCCGCCATTGGTACTGATCACCAGTGCATAATTGCGCCCGGGTTCTACTTTGTTTAATCCAATGGTTAACGGATTGGGTTTGCCGTATTCCTCTATGGGCATGAATTCATAAAAAATACCATGATTGAGGAATAGCAACATGCCTTCTTCATCGGGATTGTCCTGTGCGGCAAAAAAACCCTCACTGGCATTATACATTTCCAGGTAAGTGCATCCTTCCCCAATCAGTTTGCGAAACTGATCTCGGTAAGGGGTGAAAGACACGCCACCATGGATATATAATTCCAGGGAGGGCCATACTTCTTTCAATGTGCTTTTACCCGTAATATCCAGTATGCGTTTGATGAGCACCATGGTCCAGGTGGGTACACCGGAAATGGAAGTAACGGGCTCGGGTATGGTGGACCGGGCCAGCTTTTCAATTTTGTCTTCCCACTCATCCATCAGCGCAATAGCCAGTTCAGGTGTGCGTATCCAGGTTGACCAAACCGGACTGTTCTGCAGCAATACAGCACTGAGGTCGCCAAAATTCACGTCTTCATTAACCTTACTGATTTGGTGACTACCCCCAATGACCAGCCCTTTGCCCGTGAGCAGATCACTTTCATTGTTGTAATGATAATACAGGGTTAATACATCTTTGGCTGCCTGATAATGGCAGTTCTCCAGGCTTTCCTGTGTAATAGGAATGAATTTGCTTTTATCGCTGGTGGTGCCACTGCTTTTGGCGAACCAACTGGCAGGCGTATTCCACAGCAGGTTTTCTTCACCCTGCATCTGACGCTCAATATAAGGTTTGAGGTCTTCGTATTCACTGATGGGTACAGCTTCTTTGAAACGGCGGATATTAAACAGCTGGTTAAACCCGTGCTTGCGGCCGAACTCAGTGTATTGTCCGTGTGTAACCAGGTCCTGTAATACCTCCCGCTGGGCGGCAATAGGGTCTGCGAGCCACTGTTCAATACGCCAGTGCCGGAAACGGGCCAAGCGTGATATTGCGGGACTGAGCAGTTTCATGGTTGAATGCAAGCAAAATAAGCAATCGGCGCCATATTTACTAATGGCGGCGGTATCGAATCTGTTGCGGGTTTAGTCCTGGGGATGTTCTTTCCCCAGCTCCAGTATCCAGTCTTTGCGGCGCAACTTGAAATTGGTACCCAGGTATAATCGCCTTACTTTTTCATCATCTGCCAGTTCTTCGGCACTGCCATGGCGGAAAATTTTGCCCTCAATCAGCAGGTAGGCACGGTCGCAGATGGAAAGGGTTTCGTTCACATTATGATCGGTGATGAGAATACCAATATTTTTATACTTCAGTTTCGCAACCACGGTTTGAATATCTTCTACGGCAATAGGATCTACTCCCGCAAATGGCTCATCCAGTAAAATAAACTTGGGATCCACGGCCAGAGCACGGGCAATCTCAGTTCTTCTTCTTTCACCACCGCTTAGGCTGTCGCCATTGTTCCTGCGTACATGGTGCAGGTTGAATTCATCCAGTAATGATTCCAGCTTATCCTGTCTTTCTTTTCGTGTGAGCTTGGTCATTTCCAGTACAGACATGATATTGTCTTCCACACTCAGACTACGGAAAACACTGGCTTCCTGGGGCAGGTAACCAATGCCCATCTGTGCCCGCTTGTACATGGGTAACCGGGTAATGTCCTGGGTATTGAGAAATACAGCACCCTGATCAGGCTTGATCAATCCCACTACCATATAAAAAGTGGTGGTCTTACCCGCGCCATTCGGACCGAGTAAACCCACAATCTCTCCCTGGTTAACGGTAATGCTTACCTGGTTTACAACGGTGCGACCCTTGTAACTCTTATTCAGCTCCTTGGTATGGATGGTCAGGCTCAAATGGCTGGTTTTTTACAAAAATAAGGTATCCTGTCAAGCCCAGCGCAGCAACAGGATATTAACAACTCTTTATCTGATGTATATTGCAGCCTCATTGATACCCGGCAAAACCGTAACATGAAAATAACAGAACATATACAACAGGCTAAAGATACCCTGATTTCGTTTGAAGTATTGCCCCCCCTGAAAGGCAAGACCATTACGTCTTTGTATGATCACCTCGATCCGCTGATGGAGTTCAAACCCTCCTGGATCAATGTTACCTATCACAGAAGTGAAACCATGTTCAAAAAACAGGCCGACGGTACTTTTGAAAAAGTGGAAGTGCGTAAAAGACCCGGTACAGTTGGTATTTGTGCGGCCATCATGAACCATTACCAGGTAGATGCAGTACCCCATATTATTTGTGGCGGTTTTACCAAACGTGAAACAGAAGACGCACTGATTGACCTGGATTTTCTGGGTATTGATAATGTGCTGGTTTTGCGTGGTGACGCTGCTAAAAACGAAGCAGCCTTTGAACCGGAAATAGGCGGTAACCACTATGCCATAGAATTGCTGCAGCAGGTAAACAATATGAATAATGGCATTTACCTGGATGAGGATATTAAAAACGGTGGCAAGACCAAATTCTGTATTGGTGTGGCGGGTTATCCGGAAAAACATTTTGAAGCCCCTAACCTGGAGATCGATCTCAATAAACTGAAACAGAAAGTAGATGCAGGTGCGGAATACATCATGACACAGATGTTTTTTGACAACCAGAAATTTTTTGATTTTGTGAAAGCCTGTCGCGATATGGGTATTCAGGTTCCCATTATACCCGGTCTGAAGCCCATTACCAATAAAAAGCAGTTATCTGTATTACCCCGCATATTCCATGTAGATATTCCAACCGATCTGTCCAATGCCCTCATGAAATGCAAGACCGATGCCGAATGTGAGCAGGTGGGTACGGAGTGGTTGATCCAGCAGAGTAAGGAACTGAAAAAATCCGGTGTGCCGGTATTACATTATTATACGCTTGGCAAGCCCAAAGTAATCTGGAATGTAGTGAAAGAGCTGGTCTGAAGCCGGTAGCTGATTATAGTAAAATCCCCCATCAGGTTTTCCGGATGGGGGATTTTGTTAATGGCTTTGTTTGAGTTTTAAGTTGATCAGGTCATCGAACTGTTCGAGGCTTAGCTGCTTGGCAAGAATTCGTTTGTCTTTGTCCAGCAGATACAGTGTCGGGGTTTTATAAATATCATATAACTGCCGGTAATTGGCCCGGTTGGCGCGGGCATCGGCTTCTTTGGCTTCACGGGTCTGGTAAGCATGGGTCCATCCCTCCAGTTTCTTTTCCTGGATGAATTTTTTCCAGGCGGGAATTTCATTCTCATAAATATTCACCCCGTATAAAGCCAGGCCTTCTGCTTTCCATTTGGCCCGGTAAAAGGAGTCGATCCTGGGTATTTCTTCCTTGCAATGTCCGCAATTGGGATCCCAGAAGACCACCAGGGTAAATGCCCCCTTGGTATTGTACAGCGATGCCGCCCGGCCCAGGGTGTCGGTTAACTCCAATATGGGTGCCGGTTGTCCGAGCTGATTGGCCATCAGGCTATAGGCCCTGTCCCGAACGGTTTTGCGGGAAGCGGGTGCGAGCAGTGTGGTATCGCCTTTTGCGTAGAAGTTTTCAAAAATGTATACAAATACTTTATCCTGCCCCATGAACTCGGGAGTCATGTATTTATTGGTAAACTTGGTTAGCAGGTAGGGATAAATCTCTTTACCGGTCCGGGCAAAAAGCAACATGTATTTTACTTCTTCAATAATGGAATCGGCTTCCGGTGAAACATAATATTTAAAATAGTCATCCAGTTTCCGGTCGAAAAAAGGGGTTCTTAATAAACGATCATCGTTGAACAGTACATCATCCCAGAAATGTTCTTTTACATAGCGGAATGGATAAGTGGAATCGGCTTTGCCGTTTACAACGGGTATGGCTGGCGCCGATGGACGTTTCATGGTATTGAACAACATGGCCAGCAGGGAGCCCGACTGATTTTTCATGATATCGGCACGATAATCCTGCAGGGCTTTGTCGGCGCTGTTAATAGCTGTCAGCAGGTTCAGTGAATCGGTTGGGTTGGTTGCTTTTTTGAATGCTTCTTCCAGTCTTTGTAATTCAGCACCTTTTTCGGCGGAGAACTGGGTATACTGTTTGAAAATATCGTTTTCTTTAGAACCGGTGATCAATGGACTGTCTTTCCGGGTGGTATCGGCCACAATGCTGAATTGTTGCACATCATCCATGAGTAATTCGAATTGGATGGTGAGTTGGGGGCTCACAATGAAATATACACCACCGGTAAATTTATTGGGTCCTTTAAAAACGCCTTTGCTGTTGGCATCCAGCATGGCTGAATCTACCAGGGCTTTCCCGGAACCGAGGTAGCTGCCCAGGTAAATCTTACAATTTTTTAAAGGAGTAAGTGTGATATCAATCTGATGCCCGCCTTTTCCGGCACTGCTTTTGGGCAGGGGCACTTTGGCTTTGGGTGCGGTAGTTTTTTTAACCTGAGCCGTTCCGGCAAAACCCATGGTGAGCAGTAAAACGAGTAAACAATACCTCATAGCAATAAATTGGCCCTAAATTTAATGAAATACTCAGCGCCAGCTGTTAATCTACTGTAAATACGCATAACCGGAGAGCAAAACCAAGCTTCTGCGGGTATTCCTGTTCATTCTGGTTACCTTTGCCCGGTGAGAAAACAAAAGAAAAGAACCATACTGGAAAGGGTACCCGTACAGGATTATGCAGCAGAGGGTAAATCCCTGTCCCGGGTGGATGGAAAAGTGATTTTTATTGAAGGTGCAGTGCCCGGTGATGTGGTGGATGTGATGATTACCAAGAGCAAGAGCGATTGGGCTGAAGGCCATGCGGTACATATTCACCAATATGCCACGGATCGTGTAACCCCTTTCTGTGAACATTTTGGTATTTGTGGTGGTTGCCAGTGGCAGATGTTGCCGTATGACAAGCAACTGCAGTATAAACAAAAACAGGTTACGGATAATCTTACCCGGATCGGACGGATACCATTACCGGCGATAGCGCCCATTATCGGGGCCGACAATACCCGTTATTACCGGAATAAAATGGAGTATACGTTTGCCACCCGCAAGTTCATACCGGCAGAAGCATTCCGGCAACTTAAGGAAGACGGCATTGATCCGAATACCCTTCCCGGTGCAGGCGGCTTTCATGTGCGGGGGTTTTTTGATAAAGTGGTGGAAATAGACAGCTGCCACCTGCAGGAAGAACCCACTAACCTGATCCGTAAAGCAGCGGTACAGTTCGTGAAAGACAGAGGCCTTCCTTTTTATGATATCCGACAGCACCAGGGATGGTTGCGCAATATGTTTGTACGCAATAGTACCATTGGGGAGCTGATGGTGAATGTAGTACTGGGTTATGAAGACCGGGAACAACGGGAAGCACTGCTGGAAATGCTTTTACAATCTTTCCCGCAGATTACTACCCTGTTATATACCATTAATACCAAGAAAAACGACAGCCTCACCGATTTGGAGCCACAAGTGTATTCCGGCAAAGGATATATCCATGAAAAGCTGGAAGATTTTGTATTTAAGATCAGCCCCAAATCCTTTTTCCAGACCAATACCCGCCAGGCAGAGAAATTATATACCATTACAAGAGACTTTGCAGGACTCACCGGCCGGGAAACAGTATATGATTTATACTGCGGTACAGGCAGTATTGGTATTTTTGTGAGTAAAGCGGCCGGAAAAGTGGTAGGTGTTGAAGTGGTGGCCGATGCTATTGAAGATGCGAAAGAAAATGCGGCATTAAACGGACTCGCCCACACGGCTTTTTTTGCCGGGGATGTGATTGATATTTGTGACGACACTTTTTTTGCCACACATGGTCGTCCGGATGTAGTGATCACCGATCCGCCCCGTGCCGGTATGCATGAGCAGCTGGTTCGTAAGTTGCTGGATATTGCGGCACCAACGGTGGTATATGTGAGTTGTAACCCAGCTACACAGGCCCGTGATCTGGCATTGCTGCATGAGAAGTACGATGTGACCAACATTCAACCCGTTGATATGTTTCCGCATACCCTGCATATTGAAAATGTAGTGCAGCTGAAACTGCGACAGGTATAAATTAAATTCATTCACCACAAAGGCTATTTGGTATGACAGAATTCAGGCCCGGACGATTTGAGATATTACCGTTTATTGTTAAGAACCTGCTGATCATCAATGGCCTGTTCTTCCTGGCGCAGCAAACATTCGGAAATAGCGCTACGGCGAGCTTTTCTTTTGAAAATGTGCTGGCTCTTCATGCCTGGCAAAGCGATCTGTTCAAACCCTGGCAACTGATTACGCACATGTTTTTGCATGGCGACTTTTACCATATCCTGGGGAATATGTTTGCCTTGTGGATGTTTGGTTCGATTCTTGAAAACCTTTGGGGCTCCAAAAGATTCCTGACTTTTTACCTGATATGCGGACTGGGTGCGGCATTGATGCACTTACTTTTTCTCTCCTGGGAACTGGCTCCCCTGGCCCGCGATTACCAGGTAATGATGCAGTCGCAGGCCAATCCACAGGATTTCATGAATGCCATGATCCAGTTTGGCCGGAAATACAATATGGAGTTTGCCGGCAGCAGTGATTTTGTGAATTACCTGCAGCTCAATCCCGATAACCCGGTTACCGCTACCAAAATACTGGAGCTCATTAATCTCTACTATAATAACAGTCTGAATACGGCAACCCTGGGTGCCAGTGGTGCTGTTTTTGGCATCCTGGCGGCCTTTGTATACCTGTTCCCGAATACCTATATCTACCTTTATTTCCTGGTGCCGGTAAAAGCCAAATGGCTGGGATTGCTCTATTTTTCTTATGAGTTGTTTTTTGCCCTCAAAAATTCAGCGGGCGATCATGTGGCGCGCTGGGCACATATTGGCGGGGCAATTGTTGGATTACTGATTGTGATAACCTGGAACAAAACCAATAAGAAAACGTTTTATTAAGAAAGCAGGAGAACTGATTCATTATGTCGTCGGCGTACAAAACAAACAGAAAAATATTATTAGGGCAGGATAATAATGCGCTGGTATTATTATTTGCCATCAATACACTGATGTTTGTGATCATCAACTTCATCCGTGTTGTGTATTTTTTGTCGGAGATACCCGAAATGTATTTCTACCGGCAGGTGCTGGATTGGCTGAGTTTGCCGGCGGCACCGGATGTGTTGATTACACGTCCCTGGACGATTATCACCTATATGGTCTCTCACGGTAGTATCTGGCAACTCATCAGCAGTATGTTATGGCTTTGGTGTTTTGGTTATATCCTGCAGGACCTGGCGGGTAATAACAAGCTGATTCCCCTGTACATCTATGGGGGGGTAGCGGGTGCACTGGCATTCCTCCTGCTGAATAATACGGTACCTGTTCTGGCAGGTCAGGTAAGCACTTTACCACCCATGCTGGGTGCCGGTGCGGCAGTAATGGCTGTTGCTATTGCCACTACAACCCTGTCTCCCAATTACCGGATATTTCCCCTGATCAATGGCGGTATCCCCCTCTGGGTTATTGCGCTCATATTTGTGGCCATTGATTTTGCAACCATGGGAGGCGCTTATACTGGCTTGGGCATAGCACATCTGGCGGGCGGATTAACAGGGTTTATGTATACCTGGCAGTTACGCAAAGGGCGCGACTGGGGCTTATGGATGAACCGGTTTGCCAATTGGCTGGATGATCTCTTCAACCCCGAAAAAAAACACAGGTCCTCCGGCTCCGGTAAAAAGCAATTTTACCGCAGTAATGGTGATCCCTATCATAAAAAACCCAACCTCACCCAGCAACGTCTCGATGAGATCCTGGATAAGATTAATCAGCAGGGTTACCAGTTCTTAAGCGATGAAGAAAAAGAGTTCCTGAAGAAAGCCAGCAAAGAAGAGTTCTAATCCTCCTCCGGCTACCCATTTTCTTTGTATTTTAGTGCATGGCCAGGAGCATCATACGCCGAACCGCTAAAATCGTCATGGTAAGTCTGAACCTGATTGTAGTGGTCTTATTCCTGCTTGCCTGCATTGCACCTTACCTGAACACCGAAACCTGGTGGATACTGGGCTTTCTGGCCCTCATGATTCCTTACCTCGTTGTGGCCCTGATTTTATTTGTGATTTTCTGGGGCATCGTCAAACCACTTATTGCATTATTACCCTTATTGTGTTTGTTACTGGGCTTTCAGCAACTGAAAGTAATTTTTGCCTGGACCCCCGGACCCTCGCTGACAGAGCGTAAACGGGAAAACCAGTTACGGGTGGTTGACTGGAACCTCCAAAGTTTCAATGGCCTGTCTAAAAACCGGGAAACCAAAAAACATGTCCGTACCGAAGTAGCGGCCAGTATTCTGAAACTGAGTCCCGATATCATTTGTTTACAGGAATTTAATCATGCCGATAAAAGCGGGGAAGAGGCCGATAACCTCTCTTTGTTTAAAAAGCAGTATCCCTATTATTTTTTCTCCCGAGACTATCGCCGCAGCAAGGGAGCATATCAGTCGGGATGTATTATTTTTTCACGCTATCCCATTCTCGATACCGGCCGGGTGGTATATCCGGTGGCCGAAAGCCTGATTTTCGCCGATGTGCTGAAGGGGGAAGATACCATCCGGATTTTCACCACGCACCTGCAGTCCTTCAAGTTCAAAAAAGAAGATTATTCCGATCTGGATAAAATACGGTCGCAGGAAGATGAGAACCTGGCGGCTTCCCGCAATATTGTACGGAAGATGAAACTGGCATTTCAGCGGCGGGGCCGGCAGGCGGTGCTGGTACGGAATGCCCTGGATCAAAGCCCTTATCCCGCTTTGATTTGCGGCGATTTTAATGATGTGCCCGGCTCTTTTACCTATTCCCATATCCGGGATGGCTGGCAGGATGCTTTTCTGCGGAAGGGTTTCGCCGTGGGCAGGACCTTTATTTCCCTGGCGCCAACGCTGCGGATCGACTATATCCTGGCATCTCCGGCCTTTGAGGTTAAAACCTTTGATATGGTAGATGAGGGCCTGAGTGACCATATCATGCTGGTTTCTGACCTGCAATTGAAAAAATAAATATCTTTGTGGTATGATTCGCCTGCAGAATACCTGTTGTTGTTGCTGATAAATGCCCAGTCCCGTATCAAACCGGTTGAACTGCATACCCGTCTTTTACCATTTCGCTAATTTTTCCTGCATAACATGTCACTGAAAGTATACAACTCCCTTAGCCGCCAGAAAGAAGTATTTGAACCCATTACTGCTCCCTATGTAGGGATGTATGTATGCGGTCCTACGGTAAGCGGCGAAAGTCACCTCGGCCATGCCAGGCCTTATATCACATTCGATGTACTGTATCGTTACCTGGGACATCTCGGGTATAAAGTGCGTTATGTGCGGAATATTACCGATGCCGGACATTTTGAAGAAGAAGGTCGTGAGGCAGAAGATAAAATCAGCCAGAAAGCCGTATTGGAAAAACTGGAACCCATGGAGCTGGTACAGAAATACACCAACCTTTTCCATTGGGCAATGGCCAGGCTCAATAATATTCCGCCCAGTATTGAGCCTACCGCAACAGGTCATATTGTTGAGCAGATTGAGATGATCAAAAAACTCATCGCCGATGGATATGCGTACGAAGTGAATGGATCTGTTTATTTTGATGTAGAGAAATACAATACTGATTTTTCCAAACAGGGCCTGCCCTATGGTATGCTCAGTGGCAGGGTATTGGATGATCAGTTAGATACTACCCGTGAACTGGATAACCAGGAAGAGAAAAGAAACAGAAGCGATTTTGCGCTCTGGAAAAAAGCACCTCCGGAACATATCATGCGTTGGCAAAGTCCCTGGGGTGAAGGTTTTCCGGGCTGGCATATCGAGTGCTCGGCCATGAGCAGTAAATACCTGGGAGAAGTATTCGATATCCATGGTGGTGGTATGGATTTGCAATTCCCGCACCATGAGTGTGAGATTGCACAAAGTACGGTGTGCAATCATAAGACCCCGGTTAAATACTGGCTGCATAATAACATGATTACGATCAATGGCCGCAAAATGGGGAAGAGCTATAATAATGTGATCAAGCTGAGTGAAATGTTCGATGGAACCCATCCTTTGCTGGAGCAGGCTTATCACCCCATGACCATCCGTTTTTTCATCCTGCAAAGCCATTATCGCGGTACACTTGATTTCAGCAATGAGGCACTGCAGGCTTCAGAAAAAGCCCTGCGCCGTTTATGGGAAGCGTATGAATGGCTGATGAAGCAAACACCAGCTGCAAAAAATGCGGTTGATCCGGTGCTCGACAGCAAAGTACAGAAACTGGTAGCCGGTTTTGATGAGTTTATGAATGATGACCTGAACACAGCGAAAGTACTGGCCAATATGTTTGAACTGGTTGCCATCATCAATTCCGTGAAAGACAAACATATTCCTGCCAATGCCATTGGTGAAAGCAGTTTCCTGCAATTACAACAGCAGTTCAAAGTATATATTGAAAATATTTTTGGCCTTACCGGCGAACGTCAGGCAGATGATGGTAAACTCGATGGCGTATTGCAATTACTGATTGATATCCGGAAAGAAGCCAAAGCCCGTAAGGACTTTATGACCAGCGATAAAATCCGCAACGAACTGGGTACACTGGGTATACAACTGAAAGATGAAAAAGACGGTGGCGTTAGTTATTCTATCCAGTAGTTTCATCGCAGTTGAACCCGCATACCAACAAACCAACGGATACCCTGATTGGGGGCATACACATAATTGGGATCAAAGCTCAATGCATACGGATTATCGGCTGTAGCCATTACCTGCCCGCTGCTGTTGAATTGCACTTTTTTATCGAAAGGATCCTGCGCACCGGCAATCAGGAATGGCGTGCTTTTGGCAGGCGTCCAGTTCAGGAGATTCTTTACACCAGTATACCATTCTACCGTACCCCTGCCCTTGAATACCAGCTGAATGTTTTGTATGCTCCACCAGGGCGATTGCGGACTGCGGGGATCTAATGGTCCCAGTAAGGGTAAATGCATGGGGCCATACAGGTTGCCGGTATAATCCACTGACATATTCCAGCGGCGAATGGTATAGGATACCGACCAGGTGCCGGTGTATTGTTCTGTTAATAGCTGACGTGTTCTTTTTCCCTGTTCGGTTTTGGTTACATCCTGCCAGGTAAACCCCGCCATGGTTTTAATGCCATTCATGAAAGATAGTTCTGTATTCAGACTTAAGCCCACACTAGTGGCATGCCCTTTCAGGTTGCTGTAAATAATCTGGTTGGGGTCTGTGGTGTAATCACCTATAATGCGGTTGCTGAAATGGGTATACCAGCCCGTCATGTCCAGAGAAACAATGGTGCCACCTGTTGTCATGAAACGGTGCAGGTAATTGAGGTTGATATTATAACTACGTTCCGGTTTCAGTTCATCCAGTATCACCACTTTGCGGGCGCCGGTGAGGGCCGCATGGTCCTCTGTAAACAAGTTCACAACCCGGAAACCTGTTCCTGCATTGAGTCGCAGTGTCTGCCCTTCTTTAAATTTCCATTGAATGGCCAGTCGGGGTGTAATGATGGCCCCATGTGCCGGGTGATGGTCATACCGCATACCCAGTAACCAGTGGGTGATCCTGCCACTCTTCCACTCATCCTGTATGAATACACCGGGTATCCAGCTACGTTGGGGCTGGTTGATGAACCGACTGGTATCGGCACTGGCCGTCGCTGGCGAATTATCATCGTAACCGGTATAACGTGTTGCAATACCGGCGAGGATATTGTGACGGCTTATTTTTTTATCCCAGGTAAGCTGACCGAAAAGAATCTGCTGACTGGCCTGAAAGGGAACAATACCATACCAGCTGTTTTGCCGGTGATCGTTGAAGGAAACGCGTAATACCATGTTTTCCGGTACGGGTAAAGCATAGGCTCCGGTAATTTCCCAGCGGTGTGTGGTGATACTTTCTCCGTAGATGCTGTCGCTGCCTTCCCAGCGTTTGCTCCATCGAAGATCACCGCCCCAGCGATCTTCCTTGTAATACCTTGCAGCCAGGCTGGCAATTCGGTTTTGCGGACGCTGCCAGCTCCATTTCTGAAAAAAGGATTGTTGCTTCTGCAGGGTAACATCGGTGAAGCCATCGTTGTTCTCATCTTTCCGATGCTGGTAATGAAAAGCGTGTAAGCCGGTAAGGAGATTAATGTTCTTCCCCAGTTTCGTGCGGAATCCGAGATCACCGGTCCATTCATCCCAGCTGGTGTACATCAGATCGGCTGAAACCTTTGGTGCCCGCGCTGCTTCGCGGGTAATGATATTGATCAGTCCGCCTACCGCCTCACTGCCATATAAGGAAGAAGCGGGCCCTTTCACAATTTCTATTCTTTCAACCAGTGCATTGGGAATACCGGACAAACCATATACACTGGCCAGACTGCTCACGATGGGCATACCATCAATGAGTACCATGGTATAGGGGCCTTCCAGTCCATTCATGTGTATATCACCGGTGTTACAGATATTGCAATTCAGCTGCGGACGAACACCATTCACCTGTTGCAGTGCATCGAAAATATTGGGGGTGGGATTTTTTTTAAAAAAAGCGGGCGTGTATACTTCCACCGGTACGGGACTTTCACCTCGTTTAACTTCCCGGAGGGTGCCGGAGACCACTACATCGTTTAACTGATTATTGCGTGGGAGAAGATCAAAACGCTGGTGTTGTGTGCCTGGTTTTAGTATGATTTTCTGGTAGAAAGGTTCATAACCGGTAGCCCTGATCACGAGTGTATATGTGCCTGCCGGAACCGGGCCCAGGCTGAAACTGCCGAGGCTGTCTGCCAGTACCGAAAAGCGGGTGCCGGATAGCTGTATAGCAGCGCCGTCTACCGCACGGGATTCGCTCCTGATATGACCGGAAAGGGTAGATGGCTGGGCTTGTATACCCAGGCTGATCAGCAGGAAACAAATACTTAGACGAATCATATTGATGGGTTCGGTTTACAAAAGTATAAAAGTTAGGCTAATCTAACAAATGAGCACTGCAAATAAAACTATCTTTGTTGTATGCTGTCTACTACTGAAGAGAATTACCTGAAAGCCCTCCTGCAATTGACCATGGAAGACGGGCTGAAGCCGGAGGCGGGCACCAATGAGCTGGCCACCCATTTGGGTGTTAAACCGGCTACGGCCAATGATATGCTGAAGAAGCTGCGCGAGAAAAAACTGATTCATTACGAGAAATACGGCAAATCATCGCTCACTACCCAGGGCCGTAAACTGGCTATTGACGTGGTTCGTAAACACCGTTTATGGGAAACTTTCCTGTATGAAAAACTGGGCTTTTCCTGGGATGAGGTACACGAAGTAGCCGAACAGCTGGAACATATACAGAGCCAGAAGCTCATCGACAGTATTGATCGTTTATTGCATTATCCTACGTATGATCCGCATGGGGACGTGATTCCAACAGCTTCCGGTGAAATGAAAATGCCTTACCGGAAAACACTGCTGGAAGAAGAAGTGGGGCATACCTGTAAAATGGTAGGGGTAAAGGATAATAGCGCTACTTTTCTGCGGTATGTGGACCAGCTTGGGTTGAGTATGCACAACCATATCAGAATACTGGCACATCAGCCGTATGATAATATCCTGGAAATTGAAGTGAATGGCAAAAAAGCCAGTGTGGGACAGCGTTTCGCAGAAAACATCATTATAGTGTGCGACGACTGCGAACGGAAACCCGCCCCGAAAAAGCGCAGAAAAAATTAGTGATTGCAATCGTCGGCATGCGCATGGTTGTGCACCCGGCAGAGACGGTAATTGAGCAGGTGTGCGGCCACAATACAAAGCACGGCCGGTGCCAGCAGCCAGAGTCGCCAGTTGTGCCAGGTGACTTTTACCAGCAGCAGTACAATACCCGTCATGAAAATGATGAAGGGCAGCCAGCTGTGGTGATGTTTCTTGCGGCCATGGTATAATGAATAACTGCCCACGGCCATGGCCAGTGCAATCATGAGGTATTCAAACCAGTTGTTTTCAATAATATTCACCCCAAATAAGGGTAAGCTGCTTACCATTAAGGGAAGTACTGCACAATGAATAGCACAGGCCAGCGAAGTGGCTATTCCAAAAGCGTCCCAGTTAATCCTGAATTTCATCGGAAGGCAAAAATAATGCAATGCAACAATGTTGCAAAATATTTGTTGAATAAAAGCCCATCCGACCGGATGAACGGAAAGGGGTGTACCTTTGTACTATAGATATGGATTATGAGTAGAAAAACGTTGGGTTATCTGTTGTTTTTTGCCGTGCTGGTGCTTGGTTTTTATTTTTTCCTGTTTAAGGGAACCGATAACTGGAAGGCCAAAATGCCGGTGCTGGGTTATGTAAAGCCCTTTATGTTCCGCAACCAGGATGGTGTGCCGTTTACCGAAAAAGATATGCTGGGCAAGGTGACCGTGGTGGAGTACTTTTTTACCACCTGTAAGGGTATTTGTCCCAAAATGCATGTAGGTATGAAAGGCATTTATGAGGCATTTAAAGATAATCCCAATGTACAGATCGTGGCGCATACATCAGACCCCGAAATTGATTCGGTACCCCGTTTGAAGTTCTATGCCGATTCCATGAAAATTGATACCCGTAAATGGATCCTGCTGACTGGCAGAAAAGACAGTCTTTACCAGATGGCCCGCTCTTCTTACCTGTTGGATGATCCCAAGAATAATTTTGAAAAAATTCAGGACCAGTTTATTCATACCCAGTTCTTTGCATTGGTAGACAAATCCGGTAAAGTACGCGGACAGGTATATGATGGCTTGAAAGCCGAAGAACTGGACAAACTAAAAAAGGATATCAAAACCCTGCTTGATGAAAAAAACAGCGGTGGTTTTGCCAATGGTATCTTTACGAACAACCCCCAATAGTGTCATGGAAACGCAGGAAAGAATTGTAGACATACTTAAAAAGAACAGCCTGAGCGTAACCGATAGCAGGAAGAAAATACTTCGCTATTTCCTGGAATCGGATGGTGCCCTGGCCCATGCCGATATTGAGCACCAGAGTGGTACGGAATTCGACCGGGTTACGATTTACCGAACCCTGCAGACTTTTGTAGACAAAGGCATTATACATACCATTCCTACAGCTGACAATGCGGTGCGTTATGCTTTGTGCAAGGATGATTGTTATGCCGGTCACCACCACGATGATCATGTGCATTTTATGTGTGACCAGTGCGGCACTACGTATTGCCTGGATCATATTACTGTTCCGGGGATTAGTTTACCGGCGGGGTTCAAGGCCCAGCAAACCGATCTGGTGGTGAGTGGTATCTGTAGTAAATGCAACAACTAATCCCGCCACACGCCATTATCCACTGCTTATATCTAATACATGATACTTGTTACCGGCGCAACAGGCCTTGTGGGCCAACACCTGCTGAAAGCACTTGTAGCTTCCGGTAAACCTGTACGGGCCATTTACCGGAAAACAAAACCGGAACTCGCTTTGCCCGGTATGGTTGACTGGGTAAAGGGAGATATCCTGGATGTGCTTTCACTGGAAGAAGCCATGCAGGGAATAGACCAGGTCTATCACTGTGCCGCAATCGTTTCTTTCAGTCCTGATACCCGCCGGCAGCTGCATCTGACCAATATTCAGGGAACCGCCAATGTGGTGAATGCTGCTTTACAGGCCGGTGTGCAAAAACTGCTTTTTGTGAGTTCAGTAGCAGCGCTGGGACGCATTCGCGAGCATACGGCAATAGATGAATCCATGCACTGGACCCCGGAAACCAGTAACAGTGAATACGGTAAAACCAAATACCTCGCAGAGATGGAAGTATGGCGGGGGATTGGTGAAGGATTGAATGCGGTGATTGTAAATCCGGTTATCATTCTTGGTGCGGGAGACTGGGACAATGGTTCATCTGCCATTTTTAAATCGGCCTTCAATGAGTTTCCCTGGTATACCGATGGCGTGAGTGGTTTTGTGGATGTTGCAGATGTAGTGAATGCCATGGTGAGGCTGATGAACAGTGATATCAGCGCACAGCGATTCATACTCAGTGGTGCCAACCTGCCTTACCGGGAGATATTTACCAAAGCAGCCCTGGCTTTTGGCAAAAAACCACCGCATAAAAAAGTAACACCCTTCCTGGCTGCCATCGTCTGGCGGATCGAAGCACTTAAATCACGCTTTACGGGTAAACGTCCCCTGCTCACCAAAGAAACGGCGCATACGGCGCAGGCCAAAGTGCATTTTAACAATACCAAATTGCTGAAAGCATTACCTGATTTCTCGTACCATAGTATCGATGAAACCATTACCAGGGTTTGCGGAGAGTTGAAGCAACAGTACGGTTTATAAATCCTGCTGATACCTTAGTCCATTACTTTTTTCCATAATTCAGGGATGCGTTTGATCCATACGAGCTCACGCCGTTTGGTAGACGCTTCTTCTGCGGGATATCCGAAATAGGTTTTACCACCGGCCAGTGATGAGGGTACGCCGCTTTGTGCAAGAACCACCGCATGCGCGCCAATGGTAAGGGTTTTGCTCACGCCAACCTGTCCCCATAAAGTAACACCCTCTTCAATAATGGTTCCTCCGGCAATGCCCACTTGTGCTGCAAACAAACAATTGGGTCCAACCTGTGTATCATGACCAATATGCACCATATTGTCCATTTTGGTACCCCGTCCAATACGGGTATCAGCCGTTACGCCACGGTCGATGGTACAACCGGCGCCGATTTCTACATCATCTTCTATAATCACCTGTCCGCAGCTAAGCATTTTCCGGTACCAGTTGGGCCGGTCTTTTTTGCTGTTATAATAAAAAGCATCGGAGCCAATAACCGAACCAGCCTGTATCACCACGCGATCTCCGATGATGGTATCATCGAGGATGGATACGTTCGGGTGAATAATACAGTCTTTTCCAATCACAACATTATTACCAACAAAACTATTGGGCATAACAACAGATCCTGCACCAATCACAGCGCTCTTGCTGATGTTCTCAGCGGATGGAGTAAAGGGTTTGAAGTGCTGAACAATTTTCAGGTAAGCTTCGAAAGGTGCATCACAAACCAGGATGCCTTTACCGGCAGGAATGGTTACCGCATCACTGTTAATGATGATGAAAGAAGCGGGGCTTTGCAAACACTTATCATAATATTTCGGATGATCTACAAATACAAGATCTCCTGCTTCTACCCGGTGAATTTCATTGATACCATGAATCAATGCATTGCGCTCACCATGTAATTCGGCACCGATGAAATCGGCCATCCAGGTAGCGGAAACAGGTGCAGGGAACTTCATAAAGGGCTTTTTGATGTGAATGTAAAGGTACTAACCACCCGCTTGCCAGCCGTTTTTTTAAGCCGGTTTTATGGTGTTCCGGACCATCTTTTTGCAATTTTTTTTCTGTGTTTTATTGCTGTAATACAAACAATGCATTCAATATGCAATCGTTTGAAACCCTTTGTTCATCAATGTTTCAGCAGATGCTATGTTTTGTATCGTACTGTTCAACAAGTAAAAAAAGCACTGCTTAACAGTGCATACTTGCAAAGCCCGCAACTTGCTGAATTCACAAAACGGCGGAAAATGTTAATAAAATTGTTTAAAAAATTTTTTGCTTTCGGTAAAACTATTTTTAATATTGTGTAGGGAAATTTATTTCCCGGTACTTACTAACCCATCCATATACAAAGTCCCGCTACTGCGGGACTTTTGTTTTCCATGCATCAATACTATCTTATTTATAAACCCTATCTCGTGTTAACACAGTTTTCTCCCGAAGCGGGAAAGAAAACATTGCATGATTTTTTTGATGTGCCCAAAGATGTATATCCGGTTGGGCGGCTGGATTTTGACAGTGAAGGTTTACTGATACTCACCAACGATAAACAGCTTAATCAGCAATTGCTGCATCCGAAACGTGGTCATGAAAGAGAGTACTGGGTACAGGTTGATGGTGCTATTACCGATGCGGCTATTGCTTCCCTGGAAGCTGGAGTGAACATTCAGGTCGATGGTAAAACCTATCGCACACAAAGAGCCATTGCCACAAAAATGAAATCTGAACCCCGGGTGCCGCTGCGTGAACCACCCATACGTTTTCGTAAATCCATTCCTGCACCCTGGATCAGCTTGATTTTAACAGAGGGTAAAAACAGACAGGTGCGTAAGATGACGGCCAAAGTGGGTTTCCCAACGCTGCGTTTGATCCGTTACCGGATCGGGTCATTAACTGTTGAAGGCATGCAACCAGGTGATATGGTTAAGCTGGATAAGTCAACCCTGTACAAGGCATTATTCCCGGAACTGTATTAAATCAATCGTATGCATACGCAATACCATATCAGCACCGACCCTGCTCTAATAGACCTGGACCTGGTGCACCGTTTCCTTTCGCAGGAATCCTACTGGGCCAGACAAATACCCATATCGGTTGTGAAGCGTGCGATCGAACACTCGCTTTGTTTCGGTGTTTATGCGAACAAGGCACAGGTTGGCTTTGCGAGGGTAGTAACCGATTATGCCACATTTGCCTACCTGGCGGATGTTTTTATTATACCTGAACACCGCGGACAGGGTTTGTCGAAAGAGCTGGTCAAAACAATTCATGCCCATCCGTCTTTACAGGGACTGCGCCGGTGGATGCTGATGACATTAGACGCCCACCGTTTATATGAAAGCTATGGTTGGGAACGGGTTCCCGATGCGCTGGCCGATCGGGTCATGCAGCGGCATGATCCAGATGTATATACCCGGCAGGCGGGAGAATAAGCCATACCCGCTTTGCTGAACTGCCCTGTAAGCGTTAATTTTGTTGCTCTTTACGCAATCAGAAAAATATGAGTCAAGCACATTTGTCGGAGCAGGAACAGATCCGCCGCGAAAAACTGGCCAAGATCCAGGAAGCCGGTGTGGATCCCTTTCCCGCCCCCCTGTATCCCGTATCTCACTATTCTACCGATATCAAAGATCATTTCTCGGAAGAAACCAAGGACCAGTATGCTGCGGTATGCGTAGCCGGCCGGATCATGAGTATTAATGACAAGGGAAAAGTGTTTTTTATCAAGATCCAGGATAGCAAGGGTATCATACAATTATATGTACGTCGCGATGATATTTGTCCGGAAGGCGATACCAGTTTCTGGGATGTAGTAGTGAAACATGGCCTCGACCTGGGTGATATTATTGGTGTTACCGGTTTTGCTTTCATCACCAAAACGGGTGAAACATCTATCCATGCCCAAACCCTCACCCTGCTCACCAAATCACTGAAACCCCTGCCGGTTGTGAAGCGTGATGAAGCGGGCAATGTATTTGATGCCGTAACAGATCCGGAATTCCGCTACCGCCAGCGTTATGCCGATCTGATCATCAATCCCGATGTTAAAGACACATTTGTTAAAAGAACAAAACTCATCAATACCATTCGTGAATTCCTGAATGCACAGGGTGCTCTGGAAGTAGATACACCGGTATTACAGGCCATTCCCGGCGGTGCAGCAGCCCGTCCGTTTATTACGCACCACAATGCACTGGATGTTCCCTTTTACCTGCGTATTGCCAATGAACTCTACCTCAAAAGACTGATTGTGGGTGGGTTTGACTGGGTATATGAGTTCAGCCGCAATTTCCGTAATGAGGGTATGGACCGTACCCATAACCCCGAATTCACAGTACTGGAATGGTATACCGCCTACAAGGATTATTTCTGGATGATGGAAACCACCGAGCAGCTCTTTGAAAAAATCGCCATAGCCCTGCACGGTACTACTGATGTTCCCCTGGGTGACAAAATCATCAGCTTTAAAGCACCCTTCAAACGCATCAGTATCCTGGATGCCATCCGCGAAAACACAGGTATCGACGTAAGCGGTATGGATGAAGCAGGATTACGTGATGTATGTAAACAACTGAAAATTGATGTACCCAACAATATTGGCAAGGGCAAACTGATAGATGAACTCTTTGGCGCTACCAGTGAGCATACGTATATACAGCCAACATTTATCATCGACTACCCGGTTGAAATGAGTCCGCTTACCAAAAAACACCGCAGTAAACCCGGACTGGTGGAGCGATTTGAACTCATGGTGAATGGAAAGGAAATTGCCAATGCCTATTCAGAATTGAATGATCCGATTGATCAGCGGGAGCGTTTTGAAGAACAGTTAAAACTGATGGAGCGTGGCGATGACGAAGCGATGTTCATTGACCATGATTTTCTCCGGGCCCTGGAATATGGTATGCCGCCTACATCGGGTATTGGTATTGGTATCGATCGTTTGTGTATGATGATGACCAATCAGTCTTCCATCCAGGATGTATTGCTGTTCCCGCAAATGCGTCCCGAGCGTCAGCAGGATTGATGAATGAATGTTACCAGGGATGTGTACGCAGGTATTGACGCACAGCGGCAATGAATTTTCCGGCGGCATCCTGGTTTTCAAACAGCAACAGAACAGATTTACGGACCTCAAACAGGGGTCCGTTTTTTGTATCCGTATAAATCGTGGTAAAGAAAAACTGCTGACTGCTTTTAAGCCTGATCAGGACTGAGGGATATTCTCCTCCGCCAACCTGCAGGGAACTGGTATCCAGTTCGGCAATATTGGTCCACTGGCTTTCAAAACGGGCAATACGGCTACGTTCGGCTGCACTGATTTCTTTGGACACCCACAGATGACCCCGGGCTTCATCGAGCAAAGCATAAGTGGTTATCGTGTGTGTAACGGAATCGGTTTGTGTGAGCCGGCTGATTTTTTCGCCTTTGATCTCATAAACATTGCTGCCGCATCGGCCGCGTGATTGTGCATGGCTGTGTAGCGACAATAAAGTCACTAAAAGGTAGAGCAGGGTTGGTTTCATTGCTATTAGGGGTAAGCAATATTAGTCAACTATGTAGATAAATACAAGCTTTTGCGAAAACTTAAATAGCTTATACAAATAGATCGTTATACAATGTAGCGCCGGGTACAACCGAATAATGATCCAGGTCCGTGACACCGGCCATGGCCAATACTTCTTCGTCGATAAATGTATGCCCGCTGCATTCAGCAGCTTTTTTATTTAATATGATGTGTACGGCATCGGCCAGTATATCGGGTGTGCGGCTCATTCGGGCCAGTGCTTCACCTCCCAGCAGGTTGCGTACTGCTGCTGTATCAATGGTAGTGCGGGGCCAGAGCGCATTGGATGCAATGCCTTCGCTCTTAAACTCAGCGGCCCAGCCAAGCGCCAGCATACTCATATTATATTTTGTAAGCGTATACGCAATATGTCCACCCAGCCATCTGGGATCCAGGTTAATGGGAGGCGAAAGGGTAATGATATGTGGGTTATTGCCTTTGCGTAACCATGGCAGACAATGCTTTACTACCAGGAATGTGCCGCGTACATTAATGCTTTGCATCAGATCGAAACGTTTGGTTTCGGTCTTGTCGGTAGGGGTTAATTGAATAGCAGAAGCATTATTGATCACAACATCAATACCACCGAACCTTTCTATGGCCTGTGCTACCATGGCTTCAATCTGGTCTTCATGACGGATATCGACCTGTACTGCCAATGCATGACCACCGGCAGCTTCCACTTCTGCAGCTGCTGAAAAGATGGTCCCGCCCAAACGGGGGTCTTCTTCCACACTCTTGGCTGCAATAACAATATTGGCACCCTCTTTAGCGAGTTTCAGTGCAATGGCTTTGCCGATACCCCTGCTGGCGCCGGTAATTAATATGGTTCTGTTCCGGAATGACATAAGCAAATGGTTAGAACCTAAATTTCAGGAAAAGGGCATTACCAGCCTAAGAAATTTTTAATAGCCTGTTCGGTAGTGGCACAGGCAGTCTCCAGCACGTCGTTTACAATAACCTGATTGAAGTGATGGCTGAATGAGAGTTCATAACTGGCTTTATTGACACGGGTAGCCAGGCTTTCCGGTGTTTCTGTGCCACGGCTTTCCAGCCTTCTGCGCAATTCATCAACAGAGGGGGGTTGGATGAAGATAGACAGCACGCGACCGGGAAACTGCTGCTGTACATGAATGGCTCCTTTTACATCAATATCCAGTACAGGAACCTGTTCTTTATCCCAGATGCGGTTTAATTCTTCCTTGAGGGTGCCATAATATTTGCCTTCGTACACCATTTCCCACTCCACAAATGCATCCTGCTGTATTTTTTCACGGAATGCATCTGCGGAGAGAAAATAATAATCTATCCCATCCTGTTCCAAACCACGGGGTGAGCGTGTCGTAGCCGAAATGGAGAAAGCCAGTTGCGGATATTTCGCCAGCAGGTACCGGGTAATGGAGGTTTTGCCTGAACCCGATGGCGCAGTAATGATGATGATGGGTTTGCTGATCGCTTGCATTTGCAAAGAAACAGATTTTATAGTTGTTGTTACCGCCAGCTGATTTTTTCTGATAAAGGGGTGTTTCTTTTGGCCGGTGGCGCCGGTTCATCAGAATAACCCAGGTATAAAATTCCCATCACCTGATCCTCTTCTGCCATACCCAGGTATTCTTTCATGGATGGGTGAAACGTCATACCCCCCGTGCTCCAGAAAACTGCCAGTCCCATTGCTTCAGCACCCAGTAAGAGGTTTTGAATGGCAGCACCGGTAGCTGCGATTTCTTCCACTAAGGGAATTTTCTTCAGTTCCTGTCGTTTCATATATACGACTATTACATGTGAAGCCAGATCGGCCTGTTGCAGCAGGTTTTGATATTTGGCAGTGGTAAATGATTCTTCCGGAGTATGTGCCTGGTAGAGGGCAGCATGATCGCTGCAGAACTTTTTCCGGGATTCTCCCTCGAATACCACAAAACGCCAGGGTTCTGTGCGGGCATGGGTGGGTGCCCAGTCCGCTAAAGCCAATAAAGTTTCTATTTGTTGATGGTCAATGGGTTGCCCATTCATGGCAGCTGTTTTGCGATTCCTTCTCTCACGAATTACTGCTGCTATTGTATCAAAATTTTTCATGCGGCAAAACTATTATATATCAGGCGTATTCAGGGCAAGCACAGACATTAGCTTATTTTATTGTATTGAAATGGCATTTTGCGTATATTCATAAACCCAATTGGATTGTTTAAGTAATTTGTCTACACCCATAAACGATCCCCATGGATGTTACAGGCTTCATGTCTGTTTTTGATAATCTGCCCGGTCTGTATTTATTACTGAGACCCGACGCGCCACATTTTACTATTGCGGGGGCCAATCAGGCATACCTAAAAGCAACCCATCGCGAACTGGCAGATATCATGGGTAAGGGTGTATTTGTCGCTTTCCCCGATCAGGAAACCCCCGAAGGAGTACAGGAATTATCGGCCCTGCGTATTTCACTCTCCCGTGTTATGGAAACCAAGCAGGAGCAGTATATGGATCCGCTGCGGTATGACCTGGAGTCGCCTGATGAACCAGGCCGGACAGAAACCCGATTCTGGAGACCCTTGAATAAACCGGTGCTGGACGAAGCGGGCAATATCATCTACATCATCAATGCAGTGGAAGATATTACCCGGCAGGTATTGGCAGAACAGCAGACGGCTGCGTTAATCGGCAGTAAACAATCCCTGATTGATAATGTACTGAGTAGTGTTTCAGATGGTTTTATAGCCCTGGATAGTAACTGGCATTACACCTATGCCAACGAAAGAGGGGCATTCTTTTTGAAAGGAAGCAAACCGGCCGACCTGATTGGTAAACATATATGGACGCTTTTCCCGGAAGGCGTTGGCCAGCCTTTTCATCAGAACTACGAAAAAGTAATGAAGGAACGATTACCCGTTGTCATGCGGGAGTATTATCCTCCCTGGGACAAATGGTTTGAGAACCGGATTTACCCCGCACCCGATGGTGGCATCACTATTTTTTTTACCGATATCACCGAAATCAAGAAAAAAGAGTTGCAGCTGAAAGCATCTGAAGATGCCATGCGGGTGATTCTGGATAATACGGAACAGATTTTTCTGGTTATTGATCATAATTACCAGATGGTGTCCTTTAATAAAGCGGCCCACGCAGCGGCGGGTACTTTTCTACATATGCCCATGGAAAAAGGGGCTTCTATACTGACGTATTACGAACCCCTGCAACAGGAAAATATCCGGTTGCTGTATGGCAAAGTATTCGAAGGAGAGACCCTTTCCTATGAATATACCATTCCCGAATCGGCCAATACCACACCGGCCAGTTTTATCATGAAATGTGCGCCCATTTATGATGCCGATGGCTCGGTACGTAATATCATGATCAATGCCCGGGAAATTACACGGGAAAAAGAAGCGATCAATAACCTGCAGTTATCGGAAGAGCGATATCGGATGCTGTTTCACAGTAATCCCATGCCCATGTGGATTTTTGATGCGCATACTCTTCAGTTCCTGGAAGTAAATGATGCTGCCATCCAGCGTTATGGCTATAGCCGGGAAACTTTTCTGGCCATGACAATACGCGATATACGCCCGCCGGAAGATCAGGAGAAACTCGATGCTTTGCGTGAGGATACCAATAATGAAGAGGCACCAACCAAGGGCATGTGGCGGCATATCAGATCAGATGGAAGTATCATTAACGTTGAAATAACCGCCAACCGCATACAGTACCAGGGCAAAAAATCTGTACTGGTCATGGTTAATGATGTTACCGCACGCATTGAAGCGGAACGGAATGAAGCCAACGAGCGCATCAATAAAGAAGCACTGATCAACAGTACCGATGATCTGATCTGGAGCGTGGATACTTCCTTTAAACTCATTGCTGCCAATACTTCTTTCCTGAAAAGTGTTTACCGATCAACCGGCACCCTGGTAAAAACCGGAAGCGTTTTATTGATGCGCGGTGTTTTTCCGGATGCATTCATCGATACCTGGGAGAAATTATATACCCGTGCATTATTGGGCGAAAGTTTTACTGAACAAATACATACACCGGACCTGATCAATACATCGGAAGAGTGGACGGAAATCAGGTTCAATCCCATTTATACAGAGGGGCGTATTACGGGTATTGCCTGTTATGGCCGCAGTATTACAGAGCGGAAACGGGCAGAGGAAAAACTGCAGAAGACAATAAAAGAAATATCAGATTACCGGTTTGCACTGGACCAGTCCAGTATAGTGGCCATCACCGATCAGCGTGGTGTCATACAGTTTGTGAACGACAATTTCTGTAAAATATCGGGGTATTCACCGGAAGAACTCATTGGACAGGACCACCGGATTATTAATTCCGGTCACCATTCCAAAGAATACCTGCGTGGTTTATGGACAACCATTGCGAATGGGAAAGTCTGGCGTGGGGAGCTGCGTAATAAAACCAAAAAGGGCAATTATTACTGGGTAGATACAACGATTGTTCCTTTCCTGAATGAACAGGGAAAGCCTTACCAGTATGTGGCCATACGAACAGATATCACCGAAAGGAAAAACCAGGAAATCCTCATGCGCGACAGTGAGGAGAAACGCCGGCTGATCATGAATGCGGCACTGGATGCCATTATATGTATTGACACAGAGGGCATGATTACTTTCTGGAACCCGCGGGCGGAACTGGTATTTGGCTGGAAGCAGGAAGAAGTGATGGGAAAAAGACTCTCAGCAATCATTATTCCGGAAGATATGCGGCATCGGCATGATGCGGGGATGGAACAATATAAAACTACCCATAGCGGACCGGCCCTGAATGCATTACTCGAATTAAATGCATTGAAACGGGATGGAACGGTCTTCCCGGTTGAATTAACCGTACTGCCGATACAACAGGAAACAGCATCTTTTTTCTGCGCCTTTATAAGAGATATTACTGACCGTAAAAAGGCTGAAGCAGAGATCAAGAATACCAATGAAAGATATGAGCTGGTAGCCAAGGCAACCAGTGACGCTATCTGGGACTGGAATATGGAAACAGGAGAAGTTACTCGTTCAGGAGATGGGCTGAGCGTATTATTTGGCTATGATTCGCGGGAAGCATCTCAGGATAATTATTTCTGGGTGAAGCGGGTTCATCCGGAAG
>JAACZQ010000009.1 GCA_009996675.1 Chitinophagaceae bacterium | reverse complement strand
CTGAGTTTAGTCCCCACAGTACTGTGGGGATATTCTATCCATTGAACTACGGGACCAGGCTGAATAATAAAAGAGCCCGCCTTGGCTGAAGCTAGGGCGGGCGATGTAGTCCCGACAAGAATCGAACTTGTATCTAAAGTTTAGGAAACTTCTATTCTATCCATTGAACTACGGGACCATCACTGCAATGGCAGTGCGCAAAAATAATGTTTTCGGCCTTTGCGTTAACAGGTTTTGAGGGTATTTTAGTAAAACAAACAAATCCCAATGCAAAAAATATTGCTTATCCTGCTGGTTTTGTGTGGCAGCTTCTCTGCTATGGCACAAGACAATAAGCCACAGATTCAACTCAACCATATAGCGATTTATGTAACCGATCTGCAAAAATCAGCAGCGTTTTACCGGGAAGTAATCGGACTCGATTCTATTCCCGAACCTTTCCGGATCGGGAAACATGCCTGGTTTAAAATCGGTCCCGCTATGGCATTACATGTTATCGCCGATGCACCGGTAAAAAAAGAATATTACAAGAATAACCATATCTGTTTCAGTGTAACCAATCTCAACCAGTTTGTCCAGCGTTTACAATCTGCCAATATCATCTATGAAGACGTAACCGGCAAAGCCGCCGCCATCACCACTCGTACCGACGGCGTTCACCAAATCTGGTTCCGCGATCCGGATGGTTACTGGATTGAAGTGAATGATGCTAAAAACTGAAGGAAATGGCAGATGTAGGATTTCAGATCTCAGATCTTTGATTTTTTGATCTTTGATTTTTTGAATTAATGTCAGAGTTCAGATGTCGGAAGTCAGATATGCTTGTAATTTATATCTTCATACTCACTACTGACTGCTCACTATTCACTAGCCCTAAGCTCTAAGGCGCTAATAGCCAATAGCTAATGGCCAACGGCTAACCTCTTCCCCCATCAAAGCTATCTGACACCTGACTTCTGACATCTGAAATCCGCCATCTGCCATCTGCCATTGCCAATCCTACATTCTCCCTATCTTTGCCCCCTCAAAACAGGTTATGAAATTCTACAATACTATTATCAAATATCGTTTCTGGCTGAGCCTGGTAGTGATTGCGGCGGCCGTGGCTTTGAATCTGACCGGTACGGGTTTCTGGCCGGTGTTTCCCCTGTATTTTGTGGGGCTGATTGGTCTGCTGAGTCATTTTTTCATTGGCCCCCTGCGCCTGATCCAGGAACCTATGGAAAGCGGTAATGTGGATGAAGTAGAAAGAATTCTCAATACCATCTGGTTTCCCAACCTTCTGTATAAACCTGTTCGGTCTACCTATTATACCATCAAGGGTAACCTGGCCATGATGAAACAGGATTTTACTGCTGCGGAGAAACACCTGAAGAAAAGCACCGACCTGGGCTCTCCCATGCCCGAGGCAGAAGGCGCCAATAAACTGCAGCTGGGTATGATGGCCATGCAAAGAGGTGATCTCAAACAGGGTGAAAACTATATCCGCGCCGCTATCCGCGCTGGTTTTGCCGATAAAGAAAGCGAAGCCGTGGCCTACCTCACCATGTGCCAGATCTTCATGAACAAACGCGAATTCCGTGCCGCTAAAGACTTCTTCCGCAAAGCCAAAGCCTGTAAACCCACTACCAAACAAGTGGTTGATCAGATCAAGGAAGTGGAACGCTATATCTCCAGAATACCGGGGTGATGTTTGATTTTTTGATGTTTGATTTCTTGATTTTTGATGTAGGTAGGATGTCAGATGTCAGATCTCGGATGTCAGATATGTTTGTGATCTGGAAATGTTAAGGGGTTAGGTGTTAGGTATTAGGTATTAGGCGTTGTCCGTCTGTGGCGGATGTTGGCTAATTCCCGTAAATCAAAAAATCAAAGATCCTAGATCTGACATCTGAGATCCGACATCCGAGATCTGACATCTTTCTTTAACTTCATACCGTGAAATCCGTCTTGCTCATTCTTTGGTTGCCTTTGTTTGCTTTAAGCACTCTGGTGATGCCTTATGGCAACTACGATGATGTGGTTTCTTTGCAGGCGGTGTTTAACCAGTGTTATAAGTCCGATGCCGATATGGATTTGCTGGAGTTTGTGGGGGATAAATTACTGGTAGCTGGCTTTGAAATGGAAGATTCCGAAGAAAGACCGGCCGATCAGGCGCAAGCTCCCTTTACCAATGCTCACGCTGTTGTACAAATACAAAGCATTGTTTGGTTTCCCACTACCCAACAGGCATTACTGCCCATTCCAACGGTTTTGCGTTGTTCGGTACCACCGGCTTTAACCAGTGCTATTCCCAAGCCCATGTACCATCCCGGTATCTTTCATCCGCCTGCCTGTTAGTCTTCGCCTGGTATTGTTACGCTTTTATTTTTTGAACCCTGGTTATCCTGTGCTGCAGGGTAACTTCCTACTATTATTATTCATGAAACGAATCATTATATTTTTATTATGCTGTTTGGGTACCCATTATGTGGTACTTGCACAGGAGACCATCAGCGGTACTGTACGGGATGTGCAAAGCAAAGAACCCCTGGCCGGTACTACGGTACGCTTATTAACAGGTGGCAAAACGGTTATCACTGATAGTGCCGGTTGGTTTCGCTTACCGGTGAGTGGTAAGGGCCCTTTTCGCGTGCAGTGGACTCTTACCGGGTATGGTGTACGGGATACGGTATTCAATAGTTTATCGTCTCTAACCGGTCTGGTTATTTTTCTGGAGCCGGAAACCAATGACCTGGATGAAGTGATTATTGTGGCTTCCTCGCGCACCAATTCCCGTATTGAAGATTTACCCACCAAAGTGGAAGTATTGGGTGCCGAAGAAGTGCAGGAAGAGAATGGCATCAAGCCCGGTAATATCGCCAGCCTGCTGGGTGATATTGCGGGTATACAGATTCAACCAACCAGTGTGTCTACCGGTAACGTGGATATGCGTATCCAGGGATTACAGGGTAAATACACCCAGATACTGCGTGATGGAATTCCACTCTTTGGTGGCTATTCGGGCAGCTTCAGTATCCTGCAGATCCCGCCGCTGGATCTGCAGCAGATTGAACTGATTAAAGGAGCCAGTTCTACGCTCTATGGTGGTGGTGCTATTGCGGGTATGCTGAACCTGGTGTCTAAAAAACCGAAACTGCATAAGCCGGAAAGAAGCCTTACACTGAACCAGTCAACCCTCGGCGAAACCAATCTCAATCTCTTTCTCTCCGCCCGCAATGAGCGTAATGGGTATACCCTTTTTGCCGGAGGTACCCAACAGTTACCGCAGGATATTAACAAAGACGGGTTTTCTGATCTGCCATTGATTCACCAGCTTTTCCTGCATCCCCGATACTTCTGGTATGGCAAGGACCGGTCGACCCTGGCCCTGGGTTATACCCTGAGCCTGGAAGACCGTAATGGTGGCAATATGCAGGTGGTGAAGGATAAAAATCATAGCGGTAATCCTTTCTTTATCCGGAATAAAAGTCAACGTCATACCGCCGACCTGGTTTGGGAGAAACCTCTGCGCGACCAGCAGGAACTTACCCTGAAAGCCAGTACCAGCTGGATGAACCGGGATGTACTTACCAATGGTTTTGGTATGCAAGCCGTTCAACTCAACTGGTTTAGTGAACTGGCTTATAGCGGTAAAGTGAACCATCATACCTGGGTCATGGGTATGAACCTCAGTGGCGAACGCTTCCGCAAGCAACAGCCCGACAGTACCCTACTGCCCAATACCAACGGTCATACAGTGGGCTTTTTTGCGCAGGGCGATTGGAAATGGTTTGATCGGCTTACCCTGCAAACGGGATTGCGGACCGATTGGCATAACCGTTACGGATGGTTTGTATTACCGCGTGTTTCCTTGATGTGGAAGGCTTCACAGACCGTTACCCTGCGGCTGGGTACGGGATGGGGTTATAAAACCCCCACGCTCTTTAATGCTGAAGTAGACGAGCGTTCATACCGTTACCTCAACGGATTTGCACCGGGTATTAAAGCTGAAGGGTCCATGGGTGTGAATATGGATATCAACTATAAAAAACGGCTGGGTGATGAATTGACGTTAACCCTGAACCAGACTTTTTTCTTCAACAGTATCCGCCGCCCTTTGTTACTGGAGACCGACCCTGTTAATAACGGACAATCCACTTACCTGAATGCACCGGCGGGTATCCGTTCAGCGGGTATGGAAACTTATGTACAGCTGTCGGATCAAGCACTGGAACTATACCTGGGTTATGTATACACCCATGCCCGTCGCCGGTACGATGTGTTGAACCCGCAGTTACCGCTGATTGCCAGGCACAAGCTTGCTTCTGTTGTAGCATATCAATTCGGCAAAAGTTTCCGCGCCGGTATTGAAGCCGCTTATACGGGCAAGCAGTTCCTGGATGATGGGACTACCACTTCACCCTACCTCTTTGCCGCCGCCATGGTGCGTTATAATATCGGGAAAGTAGCATTGGTGCTGAATGGGGAGAACCTGTTTGATTATCGTCAGAATAAAAAGCAGTCCGTTGTTTTCCCGCCCTATCAAAACCCCTCTTTCCCCGAAATATGGGCGCCACTGGATGGGAGGGTTATTAATTTGTCGTTGTATTGGAAGTGGTAAATTTGTGTTTTGTGTATGGTTTATAGTTTGTGGTGTATGGTTGAAAACGATATCTCTAACCATACACCACAAACTATAAACTACAAACCTTTTCAGTATGCAGATAGTTGTTGCTGGTCCTGAGCATCTTCCCATCATCCAAACCCTCTTCCGCGAATATGAGCAGGAGCTGGATGCGGATCTTTGCTTTCAAAGTTTTGAAGCCGAACTGGCCGATCCGTTTAAGAAATACGGCGAACCGAAGGGCGCTTTGTTCCTGGCTTTTGATGGAACAGCAGCTGCAGGCTGTATAGCTTTGCAGCCCTTGACAGAAGCAGGTGTTTGTGAAATGAAAAGACTCTATGTGCGGCCTGCTTACCGGAAAACTGGACTTGGACGCCTGCTGGTAACACAGTTACTGGAAACAGCGCGTATCAAACAGTACCATACCATGCGCCTCGATACCCTGGAAAAATTACAACCCGCCATTAAGTTATATGCATCATTCGGTTTCCGGGAAGTCGGGGCCTATTATGATAATCCGTTGGAGGGGGTGGTGTATATGGAGAAGGGGTTAGGGGTTAGCCGTTAGCTGTTGGCCATTGGCCGTTGGCATTGTCACGAGATAAATAATAAGGGGTAAGCATTGCTTACCCCTTATTACTCACTACTGACTATTCACTACTCACTATTTACAATTGTAATAGAAAACCGTCTTCCCATAAAAAGTGGCCATGCCTTGCTGCAGATCACCATTGGCGGTTCCCTTCTCCGCAGGGTCTCCTGAGGCACGAAGGGACCCTGCGAGCCGCACAGCCAGGGTGTTGAATTTGCTTTTGTATTTCTTTTTGCCCGTGAATGTGAATAGCCCGAACTTGAATTGTAAATTGCTTTTATTGGAGAACCCGCAACGTCCCCTCGTTCCTCGGGAGACGATGCGGAGACTCTGCGGAGAAGGAAATCAAGTGAATATCCATAAAATTACCCATAAATAGCCATAAACAAGCTAAAATAGGCTTCCTTCTCCGCAGGGTCTCCTGAGGCAGGAAGGGACCCTGCGGGCCGCACAGCCAGGGTGTTAAATTTTCTTTTGTATTTCTTTTTTGCCCGTGAATGTGTATAGCCCGCACCTGAAATGTAAGTTGCTTTTATTGAGAACCCGCAACGTCCCCTCGTGCCTCGGGAGACGATGCGGAGACCCTGCGGAGAAGGAAGCCGAATAGCGCACCAGCCGTTGAAGTGAGTGACACAACCGGAGCTGATAGTGGTACTAAAGCCGACATCCAGTACCGCACCTGTTCCAATCTTCTGTTTTACGATGCAAAATCCCTTTAAATCCGGTTCAAAACCCGTCTTGTTCCCGCTCTTTAGAGCGGGCTTATATCGGGCTATATACGGGCTCACAACGGGCTTACAACGGGCTTAAAGCCCTGTCGTCTGCAGGAAAAGACCCTGTACTTGTATAGGGAACACAGGTAACTATGGGGTGCCTCGTGCTGAATCGTGACAAATGTCATATGTGGGCTTGGAGCAAGCGGTTAACTTAGTAGCCAACAAAACCCCTTCTATATGAAAGTTAATATGGGCGCCATGGATCGCGGAATCCGCATTGTACTGGCCATTGTATTTGCGGCATTGTATTTTACCCAAACCGTTACCGGTACCCTGGGCACGATTTTACTGGTGCTGGGCGGTGTATTCCTGGCCACTTCGCTGATTGGTTTTTGTCCCCTCTATACTTTGCTGGGGATCAATACCTGTAAGAAGAAAATTTGAAAATTTGATAATGTAGCCGCCGGTGGCGGTTGGATTTGAGAATGGGAGCAAGACTTCCTTCTCCGCAGGGTCTCCTGAGGCAGGAAGGGACCCTGCGTGCCGCACAGCAGGGTGTTGAATTTGCTTTTATTGAAGAATCCGCAACGTCCCCTCGTTCCTTGGGAGACGATGCGGAGACACTAAAAAGAAGAAGCCTACCCCCACACATCCGGATGTTTGGCAAAATAGGGTAGCGCAAAACAGCCGGCCAGTCCGGTTATGATTTCCACACCCAGGGTTAATCCGCGGGCGCTGGCAGGCATGGGCTGTCCGGTGGGCATCATATTCGGACCGAGTGGAATAAACGCCACAATGGTAATCAGACAAATGCAGAGCAGGGTATAGAGCAGGCCGCCCATTTTAAAGAAATCAACCATGGCAGCATACACAATACCGGCAGCAATTAATGTGGGTATGGTGAAATAAATGATGGAATTGATGTTTACGTATTCGGCAAACTCATAACCGGTGATCTTGCGGTATACCAGGTCGAAAATAAGGTTGATAACCGTGGTGCCGATGCCCACAAATAAACCGCCCAGGATACCACGGGTAGCCATGGAGTACTGGTAGGGGGAAGTTCCTGTTTCCATATCGATAGGTTTTAGTGTCAGAAGAAGAGTTCTGCTTACCTGATGCGAGCGGAAAATGCCTGGCTGGAATAAAACCAATTGTACGGTACAATTGCCTGTGAGTAAGATACAAATAGTCTGCTGTTCCTGCAAATAAAAGCCTCCCTGTTATGCAACAGGGAGGCTTTTTAACAATAGGGGTTTTAAAACTGGAAGTATATAAAAGATCCGCTGCTTTCCTGGCTGAGGATCAGCAGGATGAGCAGTATGGCCCATACCAGTCCCAGTAACCAGGATGGTAATTTTCCGGCTGTGGCCAGCACACTGGTATTGCGCATCCGCCAATGGCAAAGCACCATACCTACAATGATTACCGATACACTGATGACCTGCAGGGTAGACAGTACAATCTCCCCCTTACTGTTCTGGGTGAACATAGCCGTGAGCAATTGCCAGGCCGATGTAAAGTCCGGCGCGCGGAAGAATACCCAGGTCACGTTCACCAGGAAGAATACAAACAGGGCTTTCACAAAACCCAGTCGCATCGACACCCCGGCTACCTGTGCATTTTGCAGGCCTGCATTGGGTTTCATGCCCTGTATAAATCTTTCGATACTCAGGTATAAACCATGCAATGCGCCCCATACGACAAAAGTCCAGTTGGCACCATGCCATAAACCGCCGAGCAGCATGGTGATCATGAGGTTGATATATGTGCGTACGGGTCCTTTGCGGTTACCGCCGATGGGTATATAGAGATAATCGCGCAGCCAGGCCGAGAGAGTAATATGCCACCTGCGCCAGAAATCAGAAAATCCTGTTGCACCATAGGGATAACGGAAATTCTCGGGCAGGGTAAAACCCATACAGGCAGCCACACCAATGGCGCAGGTAGAATAACCGGCGAAATCGAAAAATATCTGTCCCGAAAAAGCCAGTACGCCCATCCAGGCATCCAGGGTTTGTAAGGCTGCTTTGGCGCTGAATACGGTATCGGCCGGACCGGATAAGAATGTATCGGCCAATACTACTTTCATGAATAAGCCGAGTGAGAGTAGAAACAGTCCCTGGTATAATTGAAGCCGGGTGGCTTTTTTAGGTGATTCGAATTGCGGCACCAGTTGGGGCGGTCGTACAATGGGACCAGCCACCAGGTGCGGGAAGAAAGTAACAAAGAGGGAGAAATCGAGCAGTGATTTCACCGGTTTGCTTTCTTTCTTGTACATATCAATCGTGTAACAGAGTGTGGTGAATGTGTAGAAAGAGATACCGGCGGGTAAGATGATATTGGGTTTGGCGGGATGGAAATCCATGCCCAGCGCATTCACCAATGACACAAAATTCTCCAGCAGGAAACCGCCGTATTTAAAGAAACAGAGCATGCCCAGGTTGCCGATGAGGCTGATCACCAGCAGGGCTTTCTTTTTGGCCTTGTTTTCCTGTGTATAGAGTGCGCGGCCAACAAAAAAGTCGATCACGGTTGACAGCCATAACAATAAAATGAATGGTGGATTCCAGGCTGCATAGAACAGGTAACTGCCCAGCAGCAGAATAATCTTTCGTGATTTCCAGGAGATGGGCAGGTTGTATAATCCCATCATCACCAGGAAAAAAACAATAAATGTATAGGAGTTGAATACCATGGTTTAAGTTTTGATAGTGGGGAATGGGAATTATTTACCGGCGCTTTTATGCGGGAACTGCCACCATTTTCCGGCTTCAATAATGTCTATCAGGTTATTGGTGTATGTGATAGCATCTTTCGGTGAGAGGTGCGAAAATTCCGGGCATTGAAATCCTGCTAAGGAAGGATAATCGCTGAAATGAATACCGGGAGCTTCTGTTATTTGCAGGATATGATCCCAGATCTGCGCACGGGGGAAAGCCATTGTTTCACCCATATAAAAGGGGCCGGTGGATGGGGTACGTACAAATAAAACCTGTCCGCCACGGGCTTTTATTTTTTTCACATCGGCGGCGATCTGTGTAAAGATGGAGTCGATGGATTTTTGTGGCGGGGGTGGTTCCTTCATGGCCATTTTGGTAAAATAGGCCCAGATGCCTTTTACCTGGTTCTGTATATTGGTATCCTGTACAAAACGATCGGTCATTTTATCCTGCCGGCCGAATGTAATGCGACCAAAATCAATCGGGAAATAGGGTTCATGCTGGATGCCGGGTCTTTCTTTCAGGGGTATTCTGTTCAGCAGGGCTTTGATGGAATAATAATCGCGCTCGAGGAATACGAACTGCGATTCCAGTACACGATTCACCTGAAAGCTGAATTTTTGTGCAGGGGTTTGCTTTTTATAATAAGCAATTGCTCCGTCAATGGCTTTGAAATTATACGGGCTGGTAGTCAGCACCAGTCCCTCCGTAACATCAATCATCAGTTTGCCTTTGAATAAACTGTCATTGGCCAGATCGTGCAGGGCGGGTACGGGTGAAGTACCTTCAAAAGCCAGTTGTATGGCTTTTTCTCCCGTTCTTTTTTCCCAGGTCTCGAGGTCGAGATCGTATTTATTGCGGGAGGAGCCGATGAAAACAGTGGCCTGGTCGGCCGGTAAATAAACTTTTGCGCGGTAATGCGACCAGAGTTCGGCGCCATCATCGTAGGAGATACCCACTTTCGTGGATCGGATGCGCAGTTCCCAGAAGGTTAAGAAAGCCAATACCAGTACTGTTGCCACAATACAGGCATTTCGCAGTGAGCGATGTTCCATGCTAAGGGTTGTTTTGGTTTATGGGTTGGCAGCCGGTACTGAAACCGGAAGGCCTTGGATTCTTGTTATTATGAGCCGGAAATGGTTTCTACCGCACAGTGCTTCGGGGGGGAAAGGAACAAAATAGGAGGGATTTTTGAGAAATGCAAGCATCCCGCCTTCGCTTCAAGCTGTCTTAGTGATAAGACCGCGGCAAAGCTAGGGCGGGTGGAATTTGAGAATTTGAAAATTTGAGAATGGGGTATCTGGAAGGCCCTTCAATCAAAAAATCAAAGATCTGACTTGGAGGTAGCTGTTGGCGCATTAGCGCGTTGGCGCATTGGGTATTAGGTGTTAGGGAGCCGTTGGTTATTGGCTTTTGGCCGTTGGCTAATTTCCATCAATCAAAAAATCAAAGATCAAAAATTCAAAAATTCAAACATCTGAGATCTGAGATCAAACCTCACTCAGGAGTTTCTCCACTACTTCCGGAAAATGCCTGTGTTCCAGGGCATGTACTTTCTGTGCCAGTGATTCGGGTGTGTCTTGCGGGGTGATGGGACAGGTGGCCTGGAAAATGGGTTCACCCTCATCGAAATGTTCGTTGACATAATGGATGGTGATACCGCTCTGGGTTTCCCCGGCGGCTAAAACGGCTTCGTGCACCCGCATGCCATACATGCCTTTACCGCCATAGTTGGGCAGGAGGGCGGGGTGGATATTGATGATTTTATGGGGGTAGGCCCGGATCAGGGCTTCGGGTATTTTCCATAAAAAGCCGGCCAGCACAATAAAATCTATTTTTTGTCGTTGTAATTCTTCCACATAACCATCTCCCCGGAAAAAACGCTCTTTTTCGATCAGTAATACGGGCACCTGGTGATGGGAGGCAATATCAATTACACCGGCCCCGGGTTTATTACATACCACCAATCCTACCTGTATAAAGGGGTGATTGGTAAACTTTTCCATGAGTTTTTGGGCATTGGAACCAGCACCGGAAGCAAAAATGGCCAGGGTGGTTCGATGTTTATGGTTGGTGGTTTGGAGTTGGTTTTCAGACCCCTCATGCCGCAAGCCCGACTCCCGGCCCTTCTTCACCATTCTACCCCACATCCGCCTTAAATAATTCCTGAAAAAGGGGAATTGTCCCATCGGAATACTGATGGTTATCACACAAAAAGGCCAGAACAGGGTTACCAGTATGATATATAAGATATAGTACAGGACATTTTTTTCCAGTCCGCTAAGACCCATAACCATCCTTCCCAGGTAGCCACAGAGACTACCGCCGAGTGCAAAAGTGGAGAAGACCAGTATGAAACGGGGCCAGCTGAGATGCCATTTTTCTTTCAAGCGCTGAAACATGGCTCAAAAATGCAATAAAAACAGCAGCCGCGAACAAACCAGACATGGCAATGCGAAAAATTCCAATGCAATAACTGCAATTATGTCGGTTGGTTTGTAAAAAATCCGGAAAATGCAATTGTCTGAAACGCACTGGTATCAAGCGTTTCCTGCCTTGCGAACTAAATACCGAAAAAAAGCATGACAATTATTACGTAAAGCATTCATCAATCTGCTGAAACACAAGCCTGATAAGGATAAAAAAAATTATACAAGGTTTGGTTTTTGTCAGCATCCTGTCATATTTTTGCAGCCGTTCGCGGATATTTTTCCACACCTAGAACCACGTTTGTGAATATGATATCTCTTAGACGCATAACCAAGACCTGCCTGTTCAGTGCACTCTTCTTACTGGTTTTTTCTGCGGTGAATACAGTTTCGGCTCAAGATGGTAAGACTTTGTTCAATACCAATTGTGCTTCCTGTCACCAGGTTCATAAAAACTCAACAGGTCCTGCCCTGGCTGGTGTGGAAGATCGCTGGCCCGACAAAGCCAAATTGCATGCCTGGATCCGCAACAGTGCGGCTTTCCTGAAAACAGGCGATAAGTATGCGAACGACCTGTACAATCAGTATAATAAGACTGCGATGAACCTGTTTCCCAACCTGAAGGATGAGGAAATAGATGCCATTATTAAATACATTAATTCTGTACCGGCTCCCGGTGCTGCCGGCGCTGCTGCTGCTGGTGCCGGTTCTGCCGCTGCCGCTGCGGATGAGAGCGATAACAGCCTTTTATTTGGTATCCTCACCCTGATCCTGGCCGTAGTAGCCCTGATCCTGTTGCAGGTGAACGCCAACCTGAAGAAACTGGCTGATGACCGCGAAGGTCATGCCGCTGTTGAGCCCGTTCCTTTCTGGCGCAATAAAACCTATATCGCGTTCCTGACGGTAATACTCTTTATTATCGGTGGTTACCTCACGTCCAAAGGTGCTATGGCCCTGGGACGCAGCAAGGATTACCAGCCCGAACAACCCATTTACTATTCCCACAAAGTACACGCAGGTATCAACCAGATCAACTGTCAGTATTGCCATACCGGTGTTTACCAGGGCAAGCAAGCCACCATTCCTTCTGTGAATGTGTGTATGAACTGTCACATGGCCATCAATGAATACAATGGCGAGAAGATCTATACCGAGTCTGGTGAAGAAGTAAATGGTACCCACGAGATCCAGAAATTGTTCAAATATGCAGGTTATGAGCCCGGTAAACCCTGGGATCCTTCCAAAGCAAAACCCATTGAATGGGTGCGCATCCATAACCTGCCCGACCATGTTTACTTCAACCACGCCCAGCACGTGAAAGCCGGTCAGGTTGCTTGTCAGACCTGTCACGGTGAAATCCAGAAAATGGATGAAGTAAAACAGCAGGCCGATCTGAGCATGGGCTGGTGTATCAACTGTCACCGCGAAACCCAGGTTCAGTTCAAAGACAATGGCTTCTACAGCATTTATGAAAAATACCATGAGGATCTGAAGAGTGGTAAGATGGATAGCAAGAAAGGGGTAACCGTAGAGCAGATTGGTGGCACGGAGTGTCAGAAATGTCACTATTAATAAATAGGCCATTGGGTGCAGTGAGCATGCATTTGCCCTGTTTCCCGATTAGATCTTTATCAATACAACGAATCTAGATATTGTACCGAAAGAAAGTCCTGGATGGTAGGAACTATAATTCCGCAGGTCCGGATTTTCAAATTTTCAAATTAATACAATGGAAAAAAAGTACTGGCAAAGTTTTGGAGAGCTGAATCAGTCAGAAGCCTACCGCAAGGATGTTCAGGACGAGTTCAAGGAAGATCTGCCTTTTGCAGGTGAAGAAAGCAAGGGTTTTCTGCAGACCGCAGCACCCCGCCGTGATTTCCTGAAATACCTGGGTTTCAGTACAGCTGCTGCTGCAGTAGCTGCCAGCTGTGAGATGCCGGTTAAAAAGGCCATTCCTTTTGCCAATAAACCTGAAGATATTGTGCCTGGTGTGGCCAATTACTACGCTACTACCTATGTACAGGATGGTGATGTGGTAAGTGTGCTGGCCAAAGTGCGTGATGGCCGTCCCATTAAAGTAGAGGGTAACGATCTCAGTCCCCTGACCAAAGGCGGTACTTCTGCCCGTGTGCAGGCTTCTGTGCTGGACCTCTACGATACTGCCCGTTTGCGCTTCCCTACCATTGATGGTAAAGAAGTAACATTCGAAGCCATTGATAAAGCCCTGGCTACTGCGATCGGCGGTACCGTGGTATTACTCACCAGCTCGGTTACTTCTCCTTCCACCAAAGCGGTTATTGCCCAGTTTCTGGCCAAATATCCGGGTGGTCGTCATGTGACCTATGATGCGGTTTCCCACAGCGCCATGCTGCTGGCCAATGAAGCCACTTATGGTGTACGGGGTATTCCTACTTATCATTTCGAGAACGCCAAAGCCATTGTGAGCCTGGATGCCGATTTCCTGGGTACCTGGCTGAGTCCTGTGGAGTTCTCCAGACAATATGCTACCGGTAAGAAAATCGACGAGAAGAATCCCAGCATGAGTCAGCACATTCATTTTGAAAGTGTGGCTTCTGTAACCGGTTCCAATGCCGATGAGAAATACCTGCACCGTCCCTCTGAAACCGGCGCCATCGCTGCAGCCCTGCTGAGCGCAGTGAATGGTCAGGGTGTGAACGGTATCAAAGATGAAAAGCTGAAAGCCGGTATTCAAAAAGCGGCCAAGGCCCTGAACGATAATAAAGGTGCTGCACTGGTGGTGAGCGGTAGCGATGATGTGAATGTTCAGATCATTGTGAATGCCATCAACAATGCTGTGGGTGCCGGTGGTACAACCATTAACTGGGGTGTAATGAGCAATGCCCGTCAGGGTGTGGATGCCGATTTCGCCCAACTGGTAGCCGATATGAATGCCGGTTCCGTGAATACCCTGCTGGTATACGGTGCCAACCCTGCTTATACCTGGTTTGATGCGGATAAGTTCAAAGCTGGTCTGCAGAAAGTAAAAACAACCATTTCTTTTGCCGGTAAAGTAGATGAAACTGCTGAACTGTGTAAATATGTGGTACCCGATCATCATTACCTGGAAAGCTGGGGTGATGCCGAGCCGCAAACCGGTCATTTCTCTTTCATTCAACCTACTATCTATCCCCTGTTCAAAACCCGTCAGTGGCAGGACAGCCTGCTCAAATGGAGCGGTGCTGCGAATGACTACCTGGCTTTCCTGAAGGATTTCTGGGCTGCCAAACTGGGCGGACAGGCAGGTTGGGATAAAGCCCTGCAGGATGGTGTGATCAGCCTGGGTGAGTCTGCCACCAAACCCGGCAGCTTCAACGGCGCTGCTGTTGCCAATGCGGTAACGGCTGCCACAGCTACCAAAAAAGTAGGTGCTTATGAACTGGTTCTCTATGAAAAAGTAGGTATTGGTGCCGGTCAGGGTACTGCCAACCCCTGGTTGCAGGAACTGCCCGATCCCGTTACCCGTGCTACCTGGGATAACTATGTTATTGTTTCCCCCGCACTGGCACGTACTTTATTGAATATCGACCTCAACAATGGTGGTCAGGCAGATGCTTATGAAGTAAATCCGCCCAAGAAAGTGGTGAAAGTAACCGTGAATGGCAAGAGCATTGAATTACCTGCCCTGATCATCCCCGGTACCCATCCCGAAACCATTGGTATTGCCTTAGGTTATGGCCGCAGCGCTAAAATGGGTAAAGCAGCTGAAGGTGTTGGTAAAAATGCCTTCCCCCTGGCTTCCCTCAATGGTTCCAGCGTAAGCTTCCACAACAGCAATGCAGAGATCGCGGTAACCGGTGAGAAATACCCCGTAGCCCTCACCCAAACGCATAGCCGTTATGATACTACCCAGGGTAACCGTACCGAGGTTATGAAGGAACTGACCCTGGCCGACTATAAAAAACACCCCACTGAAATCCGTGAAGAGCGTGAAGCGGAACTGAAACCCTGGGGTGGACTGGAGAAATTTGAAAGTCAGGGTACCATCTATCCCGTATACGACCGTCCCGGTATCAAATGGGGTATGAGTGTGGATCTGAACAGTTGTACCGGTTGCGGCGCCTGCGTGGTGGCTTGTAATGCGGAAAACAATATTCCTGTCGTTGGTAAGCCCGAAGTAATGCGTGGCCATGAAATGCACTGGCTGCGTATCGACCGCTATTACAGCGGCGATATGGATAACCCGAATGTGGTATTCCAGCCGCTGATGTGTCAGCATTGCGACAATGCTCCCTGTGAGAACGTTTGTCCGGTGGCTGCTACCAACCACAGTTCTGAAGGTCTGAACCAAATGACATACAACCGTTGTATTGGTACCCGTTATTGTGCCAACAACTGTCCGTATAAAGTTCGTCGCTTTAACTGGGCCGACTACACCGGCGCCGACAGCTTCCCCAATAACCAGGAAGGCAAGGTGAATGATGTGGTGCTGAACATGAACGACGACCTCACCCGTATGGTACTGAACCCGGATGTTACGGTTCGTTCACGCGGTGTGATTGAAAAATGTTCCTTCTGCGTACAGCGTCTGCAGGAAGGCAAGCTGAAAGCGAAGAAAGACAGCCGTCCGCTGAGCGACAGCGATGTGAAAGTGGCTTGTCAGCAGGCTTGTCCTACCAACGCCATTACGTTTGGTAATGCCAATGATAAGCACAGTGCGATTACCATGGTACGTACCGATAACCCCAACCGTCAGTTCTACGTACTGGAGCAACTGCACGTGTTACCGGGTGTTACTTACCTGGCGAAAGTGCGAAACACAGAATCGGCGCATGGTGAAGGAAAGCATGAAGCGAAAAAACAGGCGGAGCACGCATAAAGTGAATAGTGCGTATTCAGCAGTGAGTAAATAAGCACTCACTACACACTACTGACAAAGATCTCAAAAACTATGGACCATGACTTAGCGGTCATGATCTATCAAATAAAGACCAGATGCATTTAAAGTACGAATCACAGCTCAGGGAACCGTTGGTGTACGGTGAGAAGAATTACCATCAGGTAACCGAGGACATCGTTCGCCCCATTGAAGCCAAGCCTTCCAGGCTTTGGTATATCGGGTTCTATATTTCAGTGGCCCTTCTGTTATTTGGTGTGTACAGTGTGTACCGTGAGGTTACCTATGGTATTGGCCAGTGGAACCTGAACAAGACCATCGGCTGGGGTTGGGATATCACCAACTTCGTATGGTGGGTTGGTATTGGTCACGCGGGTACGCTGATTTCTGCGATCCTGTTGTTATTCCGCCAGGGCTGGAGAACGGGTGTAAACCGTGCGGCAGAAGCCATGACCATCTTTGCGGTAATGTGTGCGGGTCAGTTCCCCATCTTCCACATGGGTCGTGTTTGGATGGCTTTCTTTGTACTGCCTTATCCCAATACCCGCGGTCCTTTGTGGGTGAACTTTAACTCACCCCTGTTGTGGGATGTATTTGCGATCTCTACTTATTTTACCGTTTCCCTGTTGTTCTGGTATTCAGGTCTGATTCCCGATTTTGCTACCGTACGTGACCGTGCTTTCACCAAGCTGCGTAAGCGTTTGTATGGTATTGCTTCTTTCGGCTGGACCGGTTCTACCAAACACTGGCAGCGTCATGAAAGCCTTTCCCTGGTACTGGCCGGTTTGAGTACCCCCCTGGTACTGTCGGTTCACACCATCGTATCCTTTGACTTTGCTACTTCTGTAATACCTGGCTGGCATACCACCATCTTCCCGCCCTATTTCGTAGCGGGTGCGATCTTCTCCGGTTTCGCCATGGTGCAGACCCTGATGGTGATTGTGCGTAAGGTATTTGGTATGCAGGATTATATTACTATGGGTCACATTGAAGCGATGAACAAGGTGATTGTATTAACCGGTTCGATTGTGGGTGTGGCTTATTTAACGGAATTGTTCATGGGCTGGTACAGCCAGAACAAATACGAAGGTTACACCTTCTGGTACAGCCGTGCTTACCTGTTCAGTCCTTATGGCTGGAGCTACTGGGGTATGATGGCTTGTAACGTACTGAGCCCGCAGATTTTCTGGTTCCGCAAAATGCGCCGTAACCTGTTTGTTACCTTCTTCATGAGTATTATCGTGAATATTGGTATGTGGTTCGAGCGTTTTGTGATCATCGTAACCTCCCTGTACCGCGATTACCTGCCCTCCAGCTGGTCTGTGTACTACAGTCCTTCTATCTGGGAAATTGGTTTCTATGCCGGTACATTCGGATTGTTCTTTACCTGCTTCTTCCTGTTTGCGAAATATTTCCCTGTGATTGCGATTGCTGAGATCAAGTATGTACTGAAGACATCCGGTGAGAGCTATAAGGACAATATGAGCAATATTGAAGAGCAGAAACTGGAAGAGTTTGTGCATGCGAATGCGCATCATTGAGAGCAGTGAGTGGTGAGTGGTCAGTAGTGAGTGGATCAAAAAAATAAAAGACGTGAAACGGGAATGGTTGTTTTACGGTCTTGAAATAGGCATCATAAAAAAGAAAAGCGAAAGCTGTAAACAAATGAATTGCTTGCAGCGTGTAGCTAGAAGCTAAAAGCTTTAAAAATGGCAAAAAAGAAATTCGTAGTAGGCTGTTTTGATGATGAAGCAGTGCTGTTTCCTGCGGTGAAGAAAGTACGTACATCGGGATATAAGATCCATGATGTGTACACACCATTTGCGGTACATGGACTGGATCATGCATTGGGATTACGGGAGACCAGTTTGCATACAGCGGGCTTTATCTATGGTATTACCGGTACCACCACTGCGTTGAGCTGTATCAGCTGGATTTTTACGCGTGACTGGCCTTTGAATATTGGTGGTAAGCCTCATTTTGCCTTACCGGCCTGGGTGCCCATCATGTTTGAATTAACGGTATTGTTTGCAGCCGTAGGTATGGTGCTTACATTCTGTTACCTGTGTCAGCTGGCCCCTTTTGTAAAGAAGCATCATTTCCATGCCCGTGCTACTGATGACCTGTTTGTGATGGTGATTGAGTGTACGGATAAAACCAATACCGAAGACCTGCAGGCTTTCCTGCGCAGCAATGGTGCTGTGGAAACCAATGTACAGGTAGCGGAAGATGGCTGGTGGCTGGGTCGTTACGACAAAGATGAAATGCCTTTTGAAACCAAAGAAACCGTTGCTGCTTAACTTTTGAACCGAAGAACGATGAAGAAATTATCTGTCATAGCCTTATTTGCTGCTGTAGCCACCATCGTGAGCTGCAGTGATGTAAAACGCAAACCTGGTACGATTTATATGCCGGATATGGCTTATAGCCGCGCGTATGAAACTTATGCCGATCACAGTAACCTGACGGAGAAAGGCATTAACTATACCGCTATGCCTGTTGCGGGTACGATTGCCCGTGGCGAGGAAATGCCTTTCCATATTGCCAAGGATCAGCCTGGTGATACCACCAATTACTATGCATCCCGTGCCGTAAAGAATCCTTACGATTCTTTGAGCGCTGCCGACCTGGTGGAAGCTGAGCGTTTGTACCAGATCAATTGCGGTATTTGTCATGGTAAGAAACTGGATGGCAATGGTCCCCTGTGGAAGAATGGGGATGGTCCATATCCATCTGCTCCCAAGAACCTGATTGCTGATCCGATTGTATCGGTGATGCCGGATGGTCAGATGTTCTATTCTGTTACTTATGGTAAGAATCTGATGGGCTCTTATGCATCACAACTGAGCCGTAAGCAGCGCTGGATGGTGATCCGTTTTATCAAGGACAAACAAAAAGAAGCAAAAGCCGGTGCCGCAGCGCCTGCTCCTGCAGCCAAATAAACTGAAAGTATTGTATCCGCCCCGGCGGTACTGAGGAAACAAACACTGATATAAAAGATTCAAGATGGCATCTATCAAAACACAATTTGAAGTACCTGGAAAAATGAAAACATGGTCGCTGGCCCTGATCGGAATCGGTCTGGTTGCCCTGATCGCCGGCCTGGTTACCAAGGGGTTCAGTTCCGATGAGCATGAGCAGGTACAATTCTGGGGTAAATTGATGTACAATACCATATTCTGGACCCTGGTATGTAATGCCAGCATGTTCTTTATCTGTGTTACCACATTGGCTATGGGTGGCTGGCAGCAATCGTTCCGCCGTATTCCCGAAGCCATTTCTACCATGGTTCCCATTTTTGGTGCCATTACTTTTGCTGTATTGATTTATGTTGTTGTTGGACATAAACACCATATTTACCATTGGCTGGACAGTGAAGCCGTGGCTAATGACCCCATTCTGAAGGGTAAAGCCGGTTTCCTGAATCCTACTTTTTTCATCATCTGGACTACCCTGGCCATTGGTTTGTGGAGTCTGCTGGGCTGGAGAATGCGCCAGATCAGTAAGGAAGCAGATGAAGCACCGATGGACAATGAAAAAGGTGCTTCCTATATCTGGAGAAATACCATCCGTGCTGCTCTTTTCATCGTATGGTTTGCCCTCACCGTAGGTTCTACCATTCCCTGGTTGTGGATGATGAGTATTGATGCACACTGGTATTCTACCATGTACAGCTGGTATACATTTGCTTCTTCTTTTGTATCCGGTATGTCGCTCATTGCCCTTTGGGTTATTTACCTGAAGAACAAAGGATACCTGGAGCTTACTACACAGGAGCACCTGCATGATCTGGGTAAGTTTATGTTTGCGTTCTCTATTTTCTGGACCTACCTGTGGTTCTCGCAGTATATGCTGATCTGGTATGCGAATATTCCGGAAGAAACCGTGTATTTCAAGCACCGTGTTCAGGGGCCGTATAAAGGCATATTCTTCCTGAACCTGATCATCAATTTTGTGTGTCCTTTATTGATATTGATGAAGCGTTCTACCAAACGAAATTATACACTGGTAACATTCATGGCCGTACTGATCATTTTTGGTCACTGGATTGATTTTTACCAGATGGTCATGGGTAGCCTGTCGAAGGAACATGTAACCCTGGGCTGGCTGGATTTTGGTTTGCTGAGTTTGTTTGCCGGTCTGATGATTTTCTTTGTGGGACGTGCACTGGCCAGTAAGCCGCTGATCTCAAAACATCATCCTTTCCTGAAAGAGAGTGTGATTCACCAGGTGTAGTAGCATTTGAAAAATTGAGCATTTGAAAATTTGGAAATTTGTCCACCCAAGGCGGATCAAATTGATTAAATACTGATAGCATTATGACAATGTTTTTAACAATAGCGGTAATCGTTCTGATCTTTGTTGTGATCTTCCAGATTGCAAAAGCCAGCGAATATGTGGCTGTACTGAAGGGCGAAGAAGTGAGCCGTAAGCAGAACAACAAGATCAACGGCTTTCTGATGATTGGTTTCCTGGTATTGGGACTGATCGGTGTTTGGTACTGTAACAAACTGTACTATGGTAAGACCCTGCTGCCGCATGATGCAGCCAGTGTGGAGGGTGCCCGTGTGGATTCCATGCTGTGGGTGACCCTGGCTGTTACCGGTATTGTGTTCATCATTACCCAGATTCTGCTGTTCTGGTTTGCTTACAAATACCAGGAGAATGAAAACCGCAAAGTGTTTTATTTCCCCCACAACAATAAACTGGAAGTGATCTGGACTGTTATCCCTGCTATTGCCCTGACGGTACTGGTGGTAATTGGTCTGCGTAACTGGTTCCTGTTCACCGGCGAGCCTCCCCAGAATGCGATGGTGGTGGAAGTAACCGGTAAACAATTCGGCTGGATTTACCGCTACCCCGGTAAGGATGGTGCTTTCGGTAAAAAATATTACAAAAACATTGATAATGCCACCAATAGCCTGGGTATGATCTGGGAAGATGAACTGGGGCATGATGATGTGGTAATGGAACAAACCATGTACCTCGTAAAAGGCAAACCGGTTAAACTGGTGATTGGTTCACGCGATGTGATCCACGATGTGGGTCTGTCTCATTTCCGCATGAAAATGGATGCGGTACCGGGTATTCCTACTACACTTTGGTTTACGCCTAAGTATACTACCAAGGAAATGAAGGAAATGACCGGTAACCCCAATTTCCAGTATGAGATCAGCTGTGATCAGATGTGTGGTAATGGTCACTATTCCATGAAAGGGGTGATTGAAGTGGTTGATCAGGATGAATTTGATGCCTGGATGATTAAGCAGAAAGCGTATTATCTGACCCAATTCCCCGATAAGGATCCGGCCAATAAACCGGCGGCAGACAGCACCACCAAAACAGCCCAGGTAAAACCAGCCGTGGCTGACAAAAAAACGGTTGTTAAATTATAAACATTGATCAACAGTCCCGCCCGTCGGGTTGTTATATAAAACTGAGAGAACTTTTAAAATCAGCGTATGAGTAACGAAGCAGTAGTGCATGCCCATGGAGCGGTAGCCGCGCACGAGGTGCATGGTGATCATCATCATGAGCATCATCATCACGAAACATTCATCAGCAAGTATGTTTTCAGTCAGGATCACAAAATGATTGCCAAGCAATTCCTGATCACGGGTATGGTTTGGGCTGTACTGGGTGGTTTGATGAGTGTACTCTTCCGTTTGCAGCTGGGTTATCCGGATGCTACTTTCCCCTGGCTGGAAGATATCCTGGGTAAATGGGCCAAAGGTGGCCGTATTACCCCTGAAGCTTATTATGCGCTGGTAACCACGCACGGTACTGTACTGGTATTCTTTGTACTGACAGCCGGTTTGAGCGGAACTTTTGCCAACTTCCTCATTCCCCTGCAGATTGGTGCCCGTGATATGGCTTCTCCGTTCATGAATATGCTGAGCTATTGGTTCTTCTTTGCTGCCAGTATTGTTATGCTGTCTTCCATGTTTGTGGAAACCGGTCCCTTCAGCGGTGGCTGGACGGCTTATCCTCCCCTGAGTGCCCTGGGTGATGCTTCTCCCGGTTCGAAAACAGGTATGGATCTCTGGTTGATTTCCATGGCCCTCTTCGTAGTGTCTTCACTGCTGGGTGGTCTGAACTATATTGCTACTGTACTGAACATGCGTACCAAGGGTATGAGTATGACCCGTTTGCCCCTGACCATCTGGGCCCTGTTCTTTACGGCTGTACTGGGTGTATTGTCATTCCCTGTACTGTTCTCTGGTTTCATCCTGCTGATCTTTGATCGCAATTTTGGCACCAGCTTCTACCTTTCTGATATTTTCATCAATGGTGTAGGTGCATTACCCAATGAGGGTGGTAGCGCCATCCTGTACCAGCACTTGTTCTGGTTCCTGGGTCACCCTGAAGTATACATCATCCTGTTACCGGCGATGGGTATGGTTTCCGAGATATTGTCGATCAATTCCCGCAAACCCATCTTTGGTTATATCGCCATGATCGGATCTATTTTTGCGATCACGGTACTGGCCTTCCTGGTATGGGCACACCACATGTTCGTAACCGGATTGAACCCCTTCCTGGGCTCCATCTTCGTGTTGCTGACCCTGTTGATTGCCGTACCCTCTGCCATCAAAGTATTCAACTGGCTCACCACTTTGTGGAGAGGTAATATCCGCTTCACACCGGCTATGATGTTTGCGATTGGTTTTGTGAGCCTGTTTATCTCCGGTGGTCTGACCGGTATCTGGCTGGGTAACTCTGCGCTGGATATTCACCTGCACGATACCTATTTCGTAATTGCGCACTTCCATATTGTAATGGGTGTGGCATCTATGTTCGGTATGTTTGCCGGTATCTACCACTGGTTCCCTAAAATGTATGCCCGTTACCTGAATAATACCATGGGTTATATTCACTTCTGGGTAACCATTGCCGGTGCTTACCTGATTTTCTGGCCCATGCACTACCAGGGTCTGGCCGGTATGCCCCGTCGTTACTACGATTACAGCATCTGGGAAAGCTTCAAGCAATTTGCTGAGCTGAACAGGTTTATCAGTACCGTAGCCATGATTGTGTTTGCAGTACAACTTCTGTTCCTGTTCAACTTCTTCTATTCTATTTTCAAGGGTAGAAAAGTTACCAAGCAGAATCCCTGGGATGCCACCACACTGGAGTGGACTGCCCCCATCCATCCTGGTCACGGTAACTGGGAAGGTGAGATTCCGGAAGTACACCGCTGGGCTTATGATTATGGTAAGGACGGCAAGGATTTCATTCCGCAAACTACACCTGTGGGAGCTGATGAGAGCCATCACTAATCAATATACAGTTCTCTTAAACAGGAACTGATTACATAGCTCAATGCTCCCGAAAACGGGAGCATTGTTTTTAATCGCGTAAAATATCCGTGTACAGCGCATAGCGTTTACCGGTACTTTATATGGCAGCAGACACACCAGCATCAACTTCCTATTCGCTTGCGGCGAAACTGCGGGATTACTTCCAGTTGGTGAAGTTCACTTTGAGCTTTACCGTGGTGTTTTCCTGTGTGGTGTGTTATTTGCTGGCACCCAAGGTGGTGGCGTATGACATGGGTATGATTGTGGCCCTGTTTATTGCGGGCATGCTGGTCACCGGCAGTGCCAATGCCATTAACCAGGCCGTGGAAAAAGATACGGATGCCATGATGAAGCGTACCGGTAAAAGGCCGGTAGCGAATGGACGGATGAAGCAACAGGAAGCCTATATGTTTGCACTGATTGCGGGTTTGATTGGCGTAGCGATGATGTGGTATTTTTTCAACCTGTCTTCCGCATTGCTTTCGGCTTTTAGTTTGTTTTTATATGCCTATATCTACACACCGCTGAAGAAAATCAATTCTGTAGCGGTATTGGTGGGGGCTTTTCCCGGGGCATTACCCTGTTTGATTGGCTGGGTTGCGGGTAATGATGATTTCAGTGCGGGCGGATGGATCTTATTCGGCATACAGTTTCTCTGGCAATTTCCCCATTTCTGGGCTATTGCCTGGGTAGCGCACAGCGATTACAGCAAAGCCGGATTCAAGTTACTGCCCTCCGATAAGGGACCCACGCGTTTTACCGCCATGCAGGCCGTTATGTATTCTGTACTGATGATACCTGTGGGCATATTGCCGTATTATTTCGGACTCACCGGCGAAGTGAGTATGTGGATTGTGCTGGCTTGTAATCTGTTCATGGTTGTACAGAGCCTGCGTCTGTACAAAGACATGGATGTACAAGCCGCCCGCCGCGTGATGTTCAGCAGTTATATTTATTTACCCATTGTTTTGCTGGCTTTGCTGGCAGATAAGGGGGCGTAGGGAATGAGAGCAGTGAAAAGTTAAATTAGCCGTTTCACCTTTCCCTTCCCGTTGGGAAACTTAAATAGTAAAAAATGATGACAAGTTCCGCAGACCAACCCAAACGCATCCATCCGCATAAGTTCACCCTTTGGGTGGCAATGGGGAGTATTGTGATGGCGTTTGCAGGCTTAACGAGTGCGTACATTGTGAAGAAGAACCAGAGTAGCTGGCTGGAATTTGATCTGCCTGTATTATTCTGGTATTCCACTGCTGTGATTATCATCAGCAGTATAACCATACACCTGGCTGTGAAATCCTTCAAAGCCCGGGAAATGGGGCGTTACCGCAACCTGATTACCATTACGGCGATCCTGGGTGTATTGTTTATCCTGCTGCAATACCTGGGGTTCCGCGACCTGGAAGCCCGGAATATTGCCCTGGTAGGCGCTAAAAGCAATTCAGCTGCCTCCTTCCTGCTGGTGATCACCGGTTTGCACATGCTGCATGTGCTGGGTGGTGTAATAGCTTTACTGGTCATTTTTGCCCGTGCATTCAATAAGCGGGTGAAGTCGTATTCCAGTGTACCTGTTGAAATGGCAGCGACTTACTGGCACTTTGTAGATATTTTATGGATATACCTGTTTGTATTCTATAATTGGATCGGCTAGTTCAAGAAAAAAATGGGTTTTATGCACCTTTTTTGAACAACAGCCAATATTTTTGTAAACGAAATTTTCAGAACGATCATGTCAACTACAACAACTGCAACAACCGGCAAACTGTGGGGCGGCGGAAAGAGTCCCTTCAATGTAGAATATGGCAAACTTATGATGTGGTATTTCCTCATGAGTGATGCTTTTACATTTGGTGCTTTCCTGATCTCTTATGGTACCATCCGCTTCTCTACCAATGGATGGCCTGACCCCAACGAAGTGTTCAGAAGTTTTCCTTTTGCACCGGAAGGCGTTCATGCACCACTGGTGTTTGTGAGTATCATGACGTTCATCCTGATCATCAGTTCCGTTACCATGGTACTGGCGGTACATGCCGGTCATAAGATGGATAAAAAAGGCGTAGTGCGTAACCTGATATGGACCATCATTGGTGGTCTGGCTTTCCTGGGTTGTCAGGCCTGGGAATGGACTCACCTGTTCCACGAAGGTGCCTGGTGGGGTAGTAATCCTTTCCTGAATGCTGATGGTACCGCTTCTTCAACCAATTTCACCAACTATTTCTTTACCATCACCGGTTTCCACGGTTTCCACGTATTCTCCGGTGTGGTGATCAATATTGTTATGCTGATCATGACCCTGATGGATAAGTTTGAACAGCGTGGCCATTACCTGATGATTGAAAAAGCCGGCTTATACTGGCACTTTGTAGACCTGGTATGGGTATTCGTATTCACCTGTTTCTACCTGCTTTAATTTAACCATTACCATTCGTTTACGTTAATCAAGATATTGTATGTCACATTCTACCACACACGAAACACACGGCAACGGTACCAGCGAGATCAAGAAGGTTACGATCATACTGACCGTATTAACAATTGTTGAACTGGCTTTGGGCTTCTGGATGATTGGCATGGAACATGATGGCCTGCGTAATGCCATTAAAGGAGCCATCGTTATTCTCATGTTAGCCAAGGCTTTCTATATTGTAGGTTATTTCATGCACCTGAAACATGAGATCCGCAACATGATCATGACCATCGTAGTGCCCCTGGCATTGTTTGTATGGTTTATCATTGCCTTCCTGTATGATGGTAATTCATTCCGCAACCTGCGTAATACTTACGATCCGCATTACCGTGAGCAGAGCACCATCAAAGTAGAGAAGAAAGAACATGGTGCAGCTACCCATGGTGCCGGAGAGAAACCAGCGGAGAATAAAGGAGCGGTGGAAAGCAAACACTAATATCAGTTACTGATACCGATAATTTTATTTACTAACCATCGCTCATGGCGATGGTTTTTTTATACTGAGACCATGAATAAAAAAGCGATACTCGGGTTGATGCTGGCAGTACTGGTACCGGTGATCTGTTACCTGGCACTGAAATACAGCAGTGAAAATGCCGTGGATATGCCGCGCAAATACCTGTTGGATACCGTGGTGAGCCGTGTGGAGAATGGCAAGATGATCACCGACAGTATCTGGCATAAAACGGCGGATATTACCCTGCAGAATCAACTCGGAGATACCGTGCATTTATATGGTAAGCCGGGTAAAATTATGGTGGTGGATTTCTTCTTCACCAGCTGCCGCAGCATCTGCCCGCAGATGACGCGTAATATGGTTAAACTGCAACAGTCTTTTATCAAGGGCGGTGAAGTCCGCAACAAAATTGATACTTCCATTGTTCAGTTTGTATCATTCACGGTTGATCCCGAATACGATTCGGTTACTGTATTGAAAAACTATGCCGATCGTTTTGGCGTAAATCATGATAACTGGTGGATGCTCACGGGTAATAAGGATTCTATTTACCGGTTTGCTTTTGAAGAACTGCGGGTAGATAAATTCAGTGATGAACCCATCAGTCCGGATTTCGTACATACTTCCCGTTTTGTATTACTCGATAAGGACCGGTATGTTCGGGGATACTATAATGGACTGGATTCTGCTTCACTCACCAAACTGGCCCGCGATATTGGCCTGCTGATGCTGGAGAAGGATACCAAAAAGAAGAGCACTGTATTCATGGAGATCATTGATCTCACCTGGCTCTGGCTGATCATTGTTATGCTGGTAATCTTTTTTGTACTCTACCTGCGTCAACGTAAAAAAACCAATGGCTGATTGATACAACTGCATTATTAATCTGAAACCCAACCCTAAGAACCGATATGTTACAACCCTCTATTGCCAAGAACGACAAAGAAGCCAAGTGGCTGATTGGTATATTTTCTGTAGTGGTATTTACCGCAGTGGTGATTCTGGGGCGGGTGAAACTTGACCTGGGATTGAATTTCGATGTGCATATTTTTGCCAAAGCCAATGCATTCATCAATGCCACTATTGCTGTTCTACTGGTGGCGGCACTGATCGTTGTTAAACAAAAGCAATACCTGCTGCATAAGCGCCTGATGTTTACAGCCCTCATTTTATCGGTGATTTTCCTGCTTTCTTATATTGCCCACCATTTACTGGCCGGAGAAGCACGCTTTGGTGATACCGATCACGATGGTATTGTATCTGATATGGAGAAAGCTGCTGTGGGCAGTGTACGGACCGTTTATTTCATCATCCTGAGTACCCATATTTTCCTGGCTGCCATCATTCTGCCTTTTATTCTCTTTACAGCCTACCGTGCCCTCACCGGTGAATATCCCCAACATAAAAAACTGGCTAAAATTACCTGGCCGCTGTGGTTGTATGTTGCCATTACCGGGCCAGTGGTGTATTGGATGATTAGTCCTTATTATTCCTAAGCTATGGGCTTCGGGCAATGAGCTGTGAGCAAAACAACTATTTAACTCATAGCTCACAGCTTATAACTCACAGCACTAACTCTACTGCTGGATCCCAGAACTTCTTGTCAAAGTCGACGATTGTATCGTCCTTGACTTTAACTTTTTCCTTGGCCAGTAATTCTTCCATTAAGGTAGGCGTAGCAAAATGGGCTTTGCCGCTGAGCATGCCATTGCGGTTTACAACGCGGTGTGCGGGTACTTTGGGTTTGATATGTGATGCGCCATTCATAGCCCAGCCTACCATGCGGGCACTCATGCGGGAACCCAGGTAGGCCGCAATAGCGCCATAAGATGTTACACGTCCTTTGGGAATGAGTCGCACTACTTCATATACCTGTTCAAAAAAGGAGTGATCCCTGGCTCCGGTGGGTAATACGGTACGTGGCTTTTCGGTTCCGGTTTTTCGCGATGGCTTTTTGGGCAAAGTCTATTATTTATTCAACCAATTTACGCTTTTGGGGTGGAAGTGCTACGCTTCTGATCGAGTAACTGACTGCGACGGGGTTCGGGAACCGATTCGTAATCATAGGGGCAATGCCGGCAACCATGCCCACAGCAGTAACCTTTATTCAGGTGATACTGTTCTGTGAACACAACATAACCATGTTCATCGTAGTAAAAATCTACGCCCTCATTCAGTGGGAGATTGTTCAGCTGCTTGCTCACTGATCAGTTGTTTTAGCATTTCATCCTGCTCCACCGGTAATGCCTGGTTGAGCCTGAAACAAATATAATGGATACGGCTGCTCTGCGCAATGTCGAGTGACTCGTAATAGGTTTTGATTTGTAATTCCGGTGCTACAACAGCTCGTTTGTATACATCATCTGAATGATCGAGGAGTTCAAGCTTGAACAATTGAATAACGGTCAATGTAAACCGGTACAGATCTGGACTATCGGTTTTCAGGTGTACCAGTCCATTGGTGCCCATAACCTGCTGGTACAGGCGCAGGAAGCGGGGATGGGTTAATCTTTTTTTGGCACGGGAAAGCCGGAGTTGCGGATCGGGGAAAGTGATCCAGATCTCTGCTACTTCACCAGGCGCAAAATAATCGGTGATCTTATCGATATGCGAACGCACAAACCCTACGTTTTTCAAACCTTCATCCAGGGCCGTTTTGGCACCACGCCAGATACGGTTACCCTTGAGATCCATGCCCAGAAAATTACGATCGGGGTACATGCGACCCAGTCCCACTGCATATTCTCCTTTCCCACAGGCCAGTTCCAGGGTAATCGGGTTATGATTACCAAAGAATCCGGGCCAGTTACCCGGCATGTCTTTCGGATACTCCAGTACATTCCCGAACTGACGAATGGCTTCAAAACGAATTAACTTTTTATGCCCCATGCTGCAAAGGTAAGTATGAGGGGGTGGTTTATAGTTTATAGTTTATAGTTTATAGTTTATGGTTTTTGGTTGAAGTTGGAGGTTTGAAGTTGGAGTTAATGAGGCCTGATAACAGATTACGGAACCCCAAATCTGAGTTCTGACATCTGACATCTGAGATCAGACATCGGACATCCGAAATCTGCCATCTCAAATCAACCCCTTACCGGCTACGGCGCGGAGGACCCTGGTTTCGGGTTCGGCAGCCAGGAGCGGACTGGCCTGCGACATCAGTTCTTTGCAACGATCCAGGCTTTGTGAAATCGCATGGCTTTCCTGAGAATCCCAGAGTTCGGTTACCAGTATGTAGTCGCTGTCTTCCGAATCCTGGTTGATGAGGTATAAATGACAGCCATGGGCATAAGCGATGATATTATAAGTCTGTTGCAGGATATTCAGCAGGCGGTTACCCATGGATTCGCGGGTCACAAAACGTGTCTGGAGTGTGTAATGTTGCATCGGTTCAGTGTTTGGTTCTAAACTAAGACACGCAATTATGAGGCCGTATAAAGCCGGGAATGTGAAAAAAACGATAAAATGAATCAAAAAGCCGGTTGGACAACTCATCCAACCGGCTTTTAATAATTGAAAATTAATTAGTTGCCCTGACCTACACGTCCCTGTTCTTCCTGTGCCCCATTGTTACGGCGACGGGGTTGAGAACCGGGGGTATTCTTACCAAAACGGTAGGAGAAAGTTAGGGTTACCGAACGGGCATCTGGTTTGGCATGGGGCCTTACATCCACATCGCTGTAACGCACCTGTCCTTTAAACTGCTGCCAGGCAAAGGGATCACGTATATTGAAACGCAGTGACCCCTTACCCTGTAATACCTGCTTCTGTACGCCGAGCGTGAGGAATGTAACCGGGTCGAATACGGTAAGCTGATCTACATTTTTGTGTCGATAGAAGCCGCTGATTTCGCCATTCCATCCGGTCTTTTTATTCAATACAAAACTGTTGGAAATATTTACCGCAAAGGAAGTATAGGATACATCCAGTGGTTCGGTATTATAAATGCCTTTGTAGTGGTTATTAAAAATATTGGTGAAGAAATTGGCCGACCACCAGGCATTGAAACGTACCGGCGCCGTGATGGATATACCCACATTGGAAAAACGGGCTACGTTTTCACTGGTATTATACGTGATCTTATCCACCGAATTCTGCCGGAGGATCTGTGAAATCACATTGTTGGTGCTGTTCACATTTAAGGTAACAATGAAGCGTGACTGATATGCATAGGATAATTCCACATTGTGGGTGAACTGGGGTAAGAGATAAGGGTTTCCTACACGGTATGTCAATGAATCCAGGAAGAAAGTAAAAGGATTCAGGTCCTGGTAATTGGGTCGGGTGATTCTCCTGCCATAAGAAAGCGTGAGCTGGTTCTTTTTATCAAAAGCATAACTCACAAAAGCGGTTGGGAACAGGTTGGTGAAATTGCGTTTGAAAGTGGAGTCATTCGACACCTGCTTGCCTTCTGCAATGGTATTTTCAATACGCAGTCCACCTTGCAGCGACCATTTACCGATCTGCTTATTGAGGTTTATATAGGCTGCATTGATATTTTCCTTGTAAATGAAATGGTTGGATCTGTTGTCGGGGATCCAGCTTTTATCAGGCAACTGACGCGTATACTGTACTTCATTGTCGTTGGTTACGATACTGCTTTTAACTCCTGCTTCCAAACGGCCATTTTTAAAGGGCTGTACATAATCTGACTTCAATGACCAGATATTAATTAAAGAGGGCAGGTGTCCTTTAAGCAAAATAGTAGAGCCTATCTGGTTGCCACTGCCGTTGAATGCATCAGTAGTGAGTGTTAAATCAGAAGTATTGTTATAAGTTACATAATCCAGGTCGGCTGTAAGCTCGCGGCCGGTGGAATCAAAACTGTGTTTCCAGTTGAGGTTACCGGTGAAATTGCGGAAGCTGGAAATATTTTTGGTATTGGATATCAGCTGCGATAAGATATTACCATTATTGTCTTTAATGGTGGAGCTGGTATAGGGTGTGGGGCGTCCTTCAAAGGAAAAGCCACTGATCACCACACCGAATACATTTTTCTTATTGGCCTGGTAATCGAGACCCAAACGAAGGGTTTGGTTGAAATTGCCGAAGCGGAAACGTGTTAAGAGCTCCGAAGAACCGTTGGGATTACCCATGTTATCATAAAAATTACGTTGGAGGCTGAGATTTTGACGGCCGCGGAAGAAATTTGGCAGGTAAGAGCCGAAGAAATTAAGCTTGTTGTGTTTATAGTTGAAATTAAAGCTATTCTGTGATTTGGGAATTACATAGAGAGCATCTTCCGGTTTGAACAGGCTGGCCGTTGCACCCAGGGTAAAATTACCATTGAAGCCATTGTTGCGACCTTTCTTGGTTTTGATATTGATGATGCCTGAGTTTCCCGATGCATCGAAACGGGAAGAGGGGTTGGTCATAATTTCCACTACATCCAGTTCTGCAGCGGGCATATTACGCAATAAGTTAGCCAGATCTGTGGCAGACATATAAGTGGGTTTACCATCCAGCATTACAATCACACCGGCTTTGCCGCGCAAGCTGATATTGCCTTCATTGCTCACACTCACACCCGGCGATTTTTCCAGGATTTCCATGGCGCTGGCACCGGCATTGGTGGGAGAGGCTTCTACATTGATGATGGTTTTATCGATCTTATTTTCAATGAAAGGCTTACGGGCTGAAACGGTTACCTCATTGATCTTACCGGCACTGGCCTGGAGACCAATGGCGGGCAAGCGGTATTCGTTCCCGGTATAGCTGAATTTAGCACTGACATATTTCTGGTACCCAATCAGTGATACCGATACCAGGTAATTACCGGGCTTAATACTCACCAGTTCAAATGCCCCCGATTCATTGGACACAGCCAGTTTGGTCAGTGAAGAATCTTTGCTGTTTAATAAAGAAACGGTGGCTGAAGCCAGGCCCTTACCCTGACCATCTGTAACCGAACCGGAAATGCGGGGAGTTTCTGCCTGGGCGGATGCCTGCATAGTAGCAAAGCATAGCGCTGCGAAAAGCGTTAAAAAGCGCATGGGAATAGTTTTATAGCTGTTTATGATGCAACCTAAAAGTGCAAAGTCGCAGGCAGATATGCAGTCAATAAAGTACAAAAGCCTTCGTAGGCTGGTTGAAAGGTGGGTATGTAAATAAAAACTGTCGGTTTATTACACGATATAAATGTTTTGCACAATCTGTGTCTGTTGTGCAAAATGCCGGATCGGGACTTTATCCAAAGATTCTGCGGAAATGATTTTCCAGGTGATTGCGCATGCCCATTCTGAAATCATCTACGGTACCTGTATCTAATATATCAACAAGGCCTTTGTGGGATACGAAGGTTTCGAACAGCGGCTGTTTTTTTAGTAGTCCACTTTGGTGTACATAGTCAAAAATGGGGAGTAACATTTTCTGAAATTTTTTCATGGCATTGTTACCTGTAATTTCATACAGTTTACCATGAAAAGCAATCTCATGTTCAATATTGAATAAGTGATATTGTGTAACCGGTGGTTCATTCTCTACAATCTGCCGCAGTTCTTCTATATCTGTTTTCTTAATTCTGTTGAAAAGCAGGTCAGCCATTCCAACCTCCAGTACCAGGCGTAATTCGAACATATCTTTCAGTGTATCCTGATCCAGGATATGTGGGTTCATGCTCTTACTCATGTTGCCGAATAGATCCGGATTCGTAATCACGGATCCTTTTTTCTTCTTGGATTCGATCAATCCCATCATTCGCAGGCGAAGCAATGCCTCGCGGATCACGGTTCTGCTTACGCCAAGCATTTCTGCCAGTTCAATTTCTTTTGGAATGGAATCCCCAACTTTCAGTTTCTTCTGTTGCAATAACTCCACCAGACTACTCTCTACCTTATCCACCAGTGAGCTGTTATCGATAGAAATTCCGATGATTTTGTCTTTAACCGATGATTTCATGTGCGTAAAATTTGCGACAGCATTGCCTTACCAATATCCGGCTTTCTTTCCAGTCTTGCAAATCGTTGAATATCAAGCTATAATTATTAGCCAAAACTTTTATTTGTCAAAGATAAAACAAGTTTCTATGTTTATTATGTCATACATAATACATTTACACCAAATCTACGATTTATGAAAGCTGCTTTAGTGAAGACATGTATGCTGCTTATATGTCTTTTTCTTCTTTCCTCGACCTTTGGTCAAACCAAACGGGTAAAAGGGAAGATCACGGATGAGGAATCACAGCCCCTATCCGGCGTATCGGTGCTGATCAAGGGGAAAACCCAGGGCACACAAACCAATAATCTGGGTGAATTTTCAGTGGATGCTCCAGTGGGTGCAACACTGATTTTATCTTATACCGGATTTAATGATCTGGAAATAAAAATTGGATCAGCCACTGATTATTCAGTACGGCTTACCAAAAAAGTAGATGTGCTGGGTGAAGTGGTTGTGGTGGGTTATGGTACCCAGACCCGTAAAGAATTAACCGGCTCTGTTGCATCTGTAAATAGTCGCGCATTCGAACACAGTCCCTCCACTAACGTAGCAACCGTTTTACAGGGTAATACCCCGGGCCTGCGTATTCAGCAAAGAACCGGTCAGCCTGGAACATCTCCCGCAATCTCTTTCCGTGGGGGTACTGAATTTGGTGGAGGCGGTACGCCATTGTTTATTGTAGATGGTATTATTGTTCCATCCCTATACGGAATTGATATGAATGATGTAGCATCCATCGATCTGTTGAAAGATGCGGCTACATCGGCCATTTATGGTGCACGTGCAGCCAATGGGGTGATACTGCTCACCACCAAAAAAGGTAAAAAAGGAAAATCGCAGGTAGCGTATAATTTTAGTCACACCACCAATTTTATCAGGGGTAATTCATCAGAATACCTGAGTGGAGCCGATTATATCCGGATGAACCGGTTGGGTTTACAGGCTCGTTTCAGAGCCGATTCACTCGATAATAATACCAATGCCATGAATACAGACCGTGGTCAATTGGTTGGTGCATGGGGCTGGGCTGTGAATAGCGGATGGACTTCTGCTTCTGGCTTATATTCTACACAACTCGTTACCAACCAAAACAGAAATTTACTGGGTAAGGCCGGCTGGAATCTTTTGTTAGATCCTAACCCTTTCAATCCGGGTATTATGGACAGTATTCTGTATACCGATCTGGGTGTGAAAGAACGAGAAGCCATGCTCCTGCAAAAAGTAAATACAGTAGAGCATAATATCAATTTTTCGGGTGCCAATGACCAGGGCAATTTTGCCCTCTCATTGAGTACAGTAAAAGACAATGGAATGCTCATCGGTTCAAAACTGAACCGGAACAATATCAACTTTAATGGCGGATTGAATATTGGTCGTGACTTTAAAATCACTACCAATATGTCTGGGTATATGGTAGACCAGGGCCTGCCTTATGGAGGGTTTCAAAGTGTAGATCCTGAAGGCGGAGCTTCCGGTGGTTTGATGCAGCGCTTTATAGGAGTAGCACCAACAGTTCGTTATAAAAACGATACATCAGGAGCTATTCTTCCCGGACCCAATGATGTTACGCTTGGCAATCCCTTATACTGGAGTAATCTCACAAAAAATACAACCAACCAGCAACGTTTTATGGGGGCAGTGAACTTGGAATATTCCATCGTGCCCAGCCTGAAAGTATTGGTTAGTGGCTCAGGGTATTTTCAATATACCAATAATAATTTCTTTACCAAAGCTTATCAGCAGGGTAACAATGGCGCATTCAATACCAATAGAACGGCGAGCTTCAATAATACCCGTATTACACAATATACCACCAATGCGTTTTTGCAGTATAATAAAACCTTTGGTCAGCATTCACTGTTTGTACTGGCAGGCGCAGAATTTCAGGACTATAAAAGCTATGTAAACTCTGGCTTTGCTCAAGGATCACCAACTGATCTCATTCCCTGGCTAACAGCTTCAACACCACCAGGTGTATTGGGTACAACTATTGTAAATCCCGCTGGTGCATCCTCTAACTTTGATGCATGGGAGAGAATCACTTCTGGTATTCTTCGCATGAACTATGCATACAAGAACCGTTATCTCTTTACCGGTATTGTACGTGTAGAAGGTTCAAGCAAACTCAGTAGTAATAATTACTATGGAACATTTCCAGGCGTTTCAGCGGCATGGAATGTGCACAGTGAGCCCTTTTATCAAAAATCCGGCATAAGCAAATATGTTAGCCTGTTCAAGCCCAAGATTAGTTTCGGGGTGAATGGTAACAGTGCTTCGCTGGGTTATTTCAGTACAGCGCAGGTATTTAATAACGCAGGAACCTATAACGGTTTCGGAGGAACCTATGTGGCTTCTTATATTAATTCAAACGTGAGGTGGGAAAGGGCAAGCAGCTTTAACCTGAGTGCGGATATTGGCTTCTGGAAAAACCGTATAATGGTAACAGCCGATTATTTTGTTCGCAATGTATTTGATAAGATTGCTTCTTTGGGTATTTCTTCACAAACCGGATTCAATGGCTTCTCTACAAACCTCGGACAGTTACAAAACAGAGGTTTTGAAGTTGCAGTAAATACTAAAATTCTTGAGCCCAAAAAAGTAGGTGGACTGAGTCTTGAGTTTGGCGTAAATATTTATAATGTAAAAAGCTATGCAAAGAAGCTTCCTTATAACGGATTGCCCGGCAACAGGCAGGGTACTATTCAGGTATGGGATCCAAATAATCCGGGAAAGCTTATGCAGGTTGGTGGATTGATTGAAGGACAAAGGATTGGGTTAGATGAGGTATGGGCTCCCAAATGGAGTGGGGTTTACAGATCAGCCGGCGATATCGCAAAAGATGCTGGCGTATACAATGCCTTTATGGCCTATTCCAACAAAAACATTAAGCAGTTGGGTGATGCCAGCTGGTATCAGGTTTTTAAAAACGATACAATCGACAGCCGGCAGTTTGTATATGTAGGCAGAACTACACCACAATACATTGGCGGATTTAACCTCTCTGCAAGCTATAAAGGATTTAACTTTTATGCCGGGTTCGATTATGCATTTGGCTTTGTGATCCTCAATAATGAAATCGTAAGGGGATTAAGTCAGGTACAAGGTTCTCAAAACTCAACCACGGAAGTACTGAACACCTGGACACCTTCTAATCCCAATGCCCCCTTACCACGATTTTACTGGGCTAATCATGGTCGTAACTATGCTACAGACGCCAGCGGTAATAACCCGGCAGCACAACTTTGGGAAAAGGGAGATTATGTAATGATGCGTGAGTTAACCATTAGCTACGATTTCGCTGCAAAACTGCTCAGTAAATACCTGGGTAATAAGGTTAAAAAACTAAGTATAAATGTTACTGGTAGTAACCTCGCATACTTCACAGGCTACAGCGGAAACTTCCCGGAAGTTGGTGGGGTTGATCAGGGTAAATTTCCACTACCCAGAAGATTAACCATAGGTGTACGGGCAATACTTTAAAATGTTAAACCATCAAATTAGTACGATTATGAAATGCTACAGATATAAAAACTTCCATACCCTGCTGTTGATGGGGATGGTTCTACTTGGAGCTTTTTCCTGTTCCAAGAAACTTGACGAAGTAGTTCCTCAGGATGTCATCAGTAAAGCAGAAGCATTACGCGACCCCAACGCTGCAAGAACCCTGTATCATGGTATATATGGTCGCTTAAGGGCTTATGCAGGTACACTTTTCCAATTGGGTGAAATGCGTTCTGAAATATGGACTGACGGACTTTTTACAGAGTCTGTAGACCCTGCCTTACAAAATCTTTACCGTCATAATATCAGCGCACTGAATGTGCCTTTTACTGACTGGGCTGGATTTTATAATCTCATTTATAACCTCAATAATGTAATTGATATTTATCCTAAAACCAGCTTGCCGGATGCTGAAAAAACCAAAGCATTGGCAGAAATGTATGGATTGAGGGCCTATATCTATTATAATATGGTCAGAACCTGGGGGGCAGTTCCTTTGAGTACGCAGCCTATCGAAACCATTAACAATGCTGCCGAAACTTATAAGCGTCGGACGCCAGCAGATAGCATCATGATGCAGGTTAAAAAAGATATTGATCAGTCTTTAACCTTGTTTGGTACGAGTAATGTCCTCTCAACTGATAAACGGGTATATTGGAGCCGTGTAGCGAGTCTCGTTTTAAAAGGGGATGTGTTTATTTGGTCTGCCACACATTTGAACGGTGGAAACCCGGATTTAACCACTGCTAAAACAGCTCTGGAAGAAGTACAGCGTCTTCAGGGTGCTTCACTGAACCTGGTAACGAATTATTCGGATATTTTTGATCCGGTTAAAAAAACAAATAATCAGGAAATTATTTTTGCACTCAACTTTGAATTACAGCAGGCGCAGTTAACTGCATTCTCCAGCTTTACAGTAAACAGTATACAGGCCACAACACTATCGCTGGCTCAGGCACCTACACCTACGGTATCTTCTGTATATCCATATGTTAATGGATCCAATCGTGTGGGTCTGAATCAGAATATGATTAACCGTCTTACCGGTGGACCGGCTGATCAACGTATTTCCAAATCCATTAGTATTATGTATTCAACATCAGCACCGTATAGCATACGTGGCGTATTACTCACTAAATGGATTGGTACAACTTCTGGTACAACACAGATATTCAACAACGATTTATCAATTTATCGTTATGCAGATGTTCTGTTACTGTTGGCTGAGGCGAAAACCAAACTGGGTGAAGATCCCTCTAATGAAATCAATGCTATCAGAAGAAGGGCTTATGGCTCAAGCTTCCCTGTATATGTCAATAGTACAGTTGACAATAACATGAATGCTATACTGGAAGAGTACCTTCGCGAATTTTTGGGAGAAGGGCGCAGGTGGTGGGCTTTGCGCAGGGCTGGTGATGCTTACGTGTATGCGAATATTAATCCCATTTACCTGTCACCTACTACACAGGCTAAATTATTACTTCCAATATCTATGACGATGTTAAACAATGATCCATTGTTAACACAAACAGCTGGTTATTAAGTTATGTAGTGTTGTTTGTCAGATTCACCAGGGGCCCGGCCCCTGGTTTTTCCCCTTTTTTTACTTATTTTATACGTTATGAAAGAAAAAAAGATCAAAGGGTTAGTGGCCGCACCATTTACCCCTATGCGTGAGGATGGTTCTGTTGCGTACGACCTGATTCCAAAGTATTATCATTTGCTAAAGCAGAATAATGTACAAGGTGCTTTTATTTGCGGGTCTACGGGTGAGGGAGTTTCATTGACCGCCAAAGAAAAATGGCTGGTAACAGAAGCTTGGGCTGATTGTACCAGGCAGGACCCTGACTTTAAAATAATGTTATTACTGGGAGGAACCAGTATCGGTGAGTGCCAGGAGCTGGCCATCAAAGCGAATAAATTATCTATACACTCCATATCTTTCACGGCCCCATTCTATTTTAAACCATCCAATGCCCAAACACTGGCAAAAATTTGTATGGAAGTAGCTTCGGTAGTGCCCGAAATGCCGTTTTATTATTACCATATACCAGTATTGAATGGAGTTGATATTCCAATGTATGATTTATTAAAAGAAATCGACGGGCACTTGCCCAATTTCTGTGGTATCAAATACACACATGAAGACTTTATGGACTTTCAATCCTGTCTCAGTTTCAAGAACGGCAAATATGACATGCTTTGGGGTAGAGATGAAAATATGCTGTCTGCATTGGCCGTTGGCGCAGAGGGTGCTGTTGGAAGTACGTTTAATTACGCAGCACCGCTCTATTATGAACTGATACAGGCATTTAATGACAACCAATTCGACAAAGCCAGACAACTTCAGTTACAATCGATCGAAATGATTCGGTTACTCGGTAAATATGGTGGTATCGCCACAGGGAAATCTTATATGAAACTACTGGGCTTTGATTGTGGCAAATTCAGATTGCCGGTAAATAATATGAGTATAAAAGAATTTGAACTTTTTGTAAAAGATGCTGAATCGATCGGCTTTTTTCAATTTTGTTCAGCAATACCAGATTTTAGTAGATCAGGCAGTATCTAATCATGAATAGAATATTATTATTTATGTGTGCATTGGTTGCTTCTTTGTCCGGCCTGTCGCAAAAGTTACCGGCGGGACTGTTGCAGTGGCGGGAACTTACGACAACAACTGGCAAGCCTCTGGAACTTGGTAAAAAAGGACTGGCCGGTATGGTGGGTGGTAGTTTGGGTGAACTGATTATTGCTGGTGGGGGATCTGACTTTCCGAATACTATGCCCTGGGATGGAGGTAAAAAAGCGTATTACGATCAGGTATATGTTTGGGAAGCAGGGAAGGATGGAAAATTCATGCAAAAATTGATGTTGCGTCTTCCTCAGCCTATTGCCTATGCAGCCAGTTGCGTCACTTCAAAAGGCATTATATATGCCGGAGGCGAAAATTCTCAGGGCCTTACCAACGAAGTAGTACTGATGAAAGCAGATCAATCATCACAGGGCATTGTTTTCGAAAAAATGCCTTCATTGCCCGAACCCCTGGCTAATGCAGGCATGATTTGTTTCAATGATCGTGTTTACTTAGCAGGTGGAGAAGGCCTTTCGGCAGTATCTGATAAATTGTTTATGTTGGATATGCACCATCCAGAACAAGGCTGGTTGCTGGTGGCGAAATCGCCCTATCCGGTTTCCCATATGGTTATGGCACTGCAAAAAACTAAAATGGGGCATGATGCTATCCTGCTATTGGGCGGCCGTAAAAAAAACAGTAACGGGGTCAGTGATTTGTTTAATACAGTTATTTCCTATGATCTTGTTGCGGGAGAATGGACAAAAATGACGCCACTGCCTTTTGCTCTTTCTGCTGGAACCGGTGTGGCTATCAACGACCATACTATTGCTGTTTTAGGTGGCGATCAGGGGAAAGTGTTTCATGAAGTAGAAAAACTGATGCAGGTAATTAGTACAATCAGTGACCCAGCTGAGAAAGAGAAATTGAGTGCGCAAAAAAAGCAATTGCAACTAAAACATCCCGGTTTTAGCAATGAAGTGTTAATGTACAATACTCGAAATAATGTGTGTGAAAAAATCGGAAATGCCAACATCACTTTTCCTGTTACAGCCATACTGATTAAAAAAGGAAATAAGATATGTATAGCTGGTGGCGAAACAAAACCCGGTATCAGATCACCTAAATTATATGCAGCACAATTTTAGAAAGTAGTTGCGAAAAAAGTACTTATGGCAATATCAAAAACATATAGCTGGGTCGTTGTTGGATTATTGTGGATAGTGGCACTGTTGAACTACCTCGACCGACAAATGATCAGTACAATGAGGCCGGCGATGGAAATAGATATTAAGGAATTACAAACAGCTACTTATTTCGGATACCTGATGTCGGTATTCTTATGGATATACGGGCTGATGAGTCCTTTTTCTGGACTGATAGCTGATAGGATAAACCGGAAGTGGCTGATTGTTGTGAGTTTGTTTGTGTGGAGTGCTGTAACCTTTTCTATGGGCTTTGCTACCAACTTTAATCAATTGTATGTACTACGTGCTCTGATGGGCGTTAGTGAAGCTTTGTATATTCCGGCAGCACTTTCACTGATTGCTGACTATCATGGCAGTAAAACACTTTCACTGGCCATTGGTTTACATATGACAGGATTCTATGTGGGGCAGGCCCTGGGTGGATTTGGAGGAACCATCGCCGGTATATTCTCCTGGAAAGAAACTTTTCATTACCTGGGCTTTATTGGAATTGCTTATGCAGTGGTATTGGGATTCCTGCTGCGGGAAAAACGCGCGATCAGAAGAAATGAATTGATAGACAAAGCACAAAAAAAGAGTTCATTATTCACACATACCGGAAAAGTACTGGGTGTGTTATTGTCCAATATGTCTTTCTGGATTATACTTATTTATTTCGCTTCTCCAAGTTTGCCCGGCTGGGCTATTAAAAACTGGTTGCCCACACTGTTATCGCAAAATTTGCAGATACCAATGTCACAGGCAGGTCCGCTGGCAACAATTACTATTGCTGTTTCTTCACTTATCGGAGTGTTGGTTGGCGGAACGATTTCGGATCGATGGGTACAGACACATGCCAGAGGAAGAATTTTTACCAGTGCTATTGGCCTTGGACTTACAATACCTGCACTGATTTTGATTGCTGTTGGTGGATCGATAGCCAGTTCAGTGTTGGCTGCAATACTTTTTGGTATTGGATACGGTGTGTTCGATGCTAATAATATGCCGATACTTTGTCAGATCGTCCCTCCTGAAAAAAGAGCAACGGCATATGGTATTATGAATATGACTGGTGTATTTGCAGGAGCTTTCATTACTAACCAGCTCGGCAAATCCATTGATGCTGGTAATATCGTGTCCGACTTTGTTATACTGGGTGCGGTAGTTCTGGTGGCTATCATGCTGCAATTGTTTTTCTTGACTCCGGGAAAAAATGAAAATCTTTTTTATGAAAAATAGTTATGTATCGAGTTATATACGTGTGCTTCATTATCGGCTATTTTATATAGTGCTGACACTGCTAATGTGTTTGCCGAAAATAAAAGCACAGGGGGGTCAATCCATCACTGCGAAGATGTATAGCCAGGTAATGCCTGTTTTTAAAAACTATGATAATAATCCTGCTATTCAGTTGTCCATATATAACCCATTAACAACAGCTTCAGAACAGTATCTCCAGACTATACAATGTTTGCTTGATAAAAATGGCTTTGAGAGTATTGAATTTATCGAAGTATATGAAACAGGAGCAGAACCTTTTCATAAGCAAAACATGTTAACCAAGGTAAAGCCCGGGGCAAAGTCTTTTGCAATTGAAATTAAAAAGTCATTGAAAACAGGTGTAAGCAATTACTGGCTTAATGTGATTTTGAAGCCTTCTGCTTCTATTGATCAAACCCTTACCTTAACCTGCACATCGGTAGTGGTGAATAAAAAAGTACTTATTCCGGTACTTGCATTAGGTAAAGGTTATACAAAGCGAATAGGTATTGCGGTTCGCAAGGAGGGGGATGATGCTGTAAATACGTATCGTATTCCAGGAATCGTGCAAACAGATAAAGGCAGTTTGCTGGCTGTGTATGATATCCGTTATAAAAACAGCGCAGATCTTCCAGGTAATATCGACGTAGGCCTGAGCAGAAGTGTCGATAGTGGCAAAACCTGGGAGCCTATGCGTGTTATTATGGATATGGGCGAACCACATGAGAATAATGGAGTGGGTGATCCGGCCATCTTATTTGACCCGGTTACAAAAACAATATGGGTAGCTGCTTTGTGGAGTAAAGGTAACAGATCAATCGCCGGATCAAAACCAGGTCTATCGCCCGATACCACCGGACAGTTGGTAATAGTAAGTAGTCAGGATGATGGCTTAACCTGGACTAAACCGGTTTCCATCACACCTGTGGTTAAAAACCCTGGTTGGCATTTATTTTTCAACGGTCCTGGAACTGGCATAGCTATGAAAGATGGGACGCTGGTATTTGCCGCTCAGTACTGGGACGAAAACAGAAAACCGTATTCGACGATAATATACAGCAAAGATCATGGGGCGAACTGGACGGGCCATATCAAAGGACCTAAGGAAAACACCACCGAAAGTCAGGTGGTAGAAATTGCGCCTGGAGAGCTGATGCTGAATATGCGTGATAACCGCGGTGCTTTCCGAAGTGTTGCCACTACCATTAACCTGGGACAAAGCTGGACGGAACATCCAAGTTCTTATAATACATTAATTGACCCTGTTTGTATGGCGTCTATTATTACACAGAATATTATGTACAAAAACAACAAAAAGGAAGTACTCTTCTTCAGTAATCCCAATACCATATCTGGCAGGTATAATATGAGTATTAGAGCCAGCCTGGATAAAGGAAATACTTGGCCAGACCGGTATCGATTGTTGATCGACGAGCGTATAGGATTTGGTTATTCTTCATTGACCAGAATTGATAATCAAACCATAGGAATATTGTACGAAGGTGTGAAGAGCCTGTTATTTGTGCCGGTTCCAATTAAAGAAATACTTCCGTAAAACTAAAGGGTTATGCATTATTCACTGACAGATATTGAACGATTGCAACGATTTTATCATCAGCAATTAGTAGACTCAACGATGGCATTTTGGTTCCCGAGATCTGTCGATGAAGTATATGGTGGATTTATGTTTATGCGGGATGCTGACGGAACATTGATAGACGACGATAAAGCTGTTTGGATACAAGGGCGAGCCGTTTGGATGCTTTCTACACTTTACAATACTATTGAACCAAGAGAAAGCTGGTTAGAAGCAGCCCGGATCGGGTTTGAATTTCTTAATAAATATTGCTTTGATACCGATGGACGGATGTTTTTTCACGTAACCCGTGATGGTAAACCTATTCGTAAACGGCGATATTTTTTTTCAGAAACCTTTTATGTTATCGCAGCTGCCGCCTATGCCAAAGCAAGTGGGGACAAAGAAGCTGCTGCTCTTGCTAAAAAAATATTCAGCCGATGCGTCGAGTATGCCAGGCACCCGGAATTATTGCCCGCCAAATACACGAATACCAGGCCGTCGAAAGGAATAGGAGTTCCTATGATCCTGTTAAATACTGCACAGCAATTGCGTTACAATCTGCCGGATGTTGACTGTGATGCACTGATTATGGAGTTTATTGCGGAGATAGAAAAATATTTTGTGAAACACGATATCCGATGCGTTATGGAGCAGGTTGCGCCAGATGGATCTATCATTGATCATATCGATGGCAGGACCCTGAATCCGGGCCATGCAATTGAAGGGGCCTGGTTTATACTGCATGAAGCTAAATGCAGAGGCAATGATCAAAGATTAATAAAATTAGGTTGTGCCATGCTGGATTATATGTGGGAACGAGGATGGGATCAGGAGTATGGCGGAATTTTATATTATCGCGATGTATTCAATAAGCCTGTTCAGGAGTATTGGCAAGATATGAAATTCTGGTGGCCACATAATGAAGCCATCATCGCAACACTGCTTGCTTATGTGCTTACAAAAAATGAAAAATATGCGCGGTGGCATAAGCAGATACATGAGTATGCCTATGAAAAATTCCTCGATAAAACACATGGCGAATGGTTCGGGTATCTGCACAGAGATGGGACTATTGCACAAACAGCCAAGGGGAATTTATTCAAAGGTCCTTTTCATTTGCCCCGGCAAGAATGGTATTGTGCACAATTAATGCAAGAAGTTTTACAAAATTCAAGACAATTTAACCGTTAGTTGTGAACAGGTCTTTAATGCTGTTACTCTTCCATGCAGGTATATTTTTTCTGACATCCTCATCTGCACAGGTGTCTTTACAAATTGATCCGGCCTTTTCAACCAATATGGTATTGCAACGCAATAAGCCCATTACAGTTTGGGGTAAAGGTAATCCGGGAACCAGTGTTTCAGTGAGCTTTCATGGCGATAAAATAACAGGAAAAATCAAAACTGATTCAACCTGGCTCTTGGTATTAAAATCACAGCCAGCCAATGGGAGCCCCGCTACTTTGCTTGTTACTGCTGGTATTGATTCTGTTACAGTACAAAATATTCTGGTAGGTGATGTTTGGCTTTGCATAGGGCAGAGTAATATGGAATGGCCTTTGATAAATGAACAATTTTTCAGTGAAGAAAAATCAGAAAGAGCCCCTCCAAACCTGCGTATTTATAATCCGGTTTATGCCGGTAAAAATATTTATGCTAAGCCTTATACAGACTCGGTATTAGCAAGTTTGAATACGACCCGGTTTTATCAAGGCTGTTGGGAAGAGTGCGACAGTAATAGCCGGAAAAATATGAGCGCAGTGTCTTATTATTTTGGGAAGGAAATTATAACAAGAACAGGTGTGCCAGTAGGACTGATAAATCTTTCCATTGGTGGAGCTCCTTTGGAAACTTTTATAGATATCAGAGCATTACAGCAAAATAAACAATTCGCCACAAAAGTGACTGGCAACTGGCTAAAGAATAATTCCATTCCGGTATGGGTTCGGGATCGGGGTGAACAAAATGTTGGGGCACTGCCTAATGTTATTTCCGATGAAATGGGTAAGAACCACGCATATAAGCCTGGTTTTGCATATGCATCAGGTATACATCCACGCATTAACCTGCCTATCTGTGGTATTATTTGTTACCAGGGAGAAAGCAATGCACAAGAAATGGCAAGGGTAGAAGAATATGGCAGGTTAACAGCACTGATGGTGCAAGACTATCGAAACAAATGGAAGAACCCTTCATTACCTTTTTATTTTGTGCAATTGTCTTCAATAGATACTACCTCGTACAAAAGTCAGCTTTGGCCTGAATTTCGAAATGAACAAAGAAAAATGCTTGCGTATATTCCGCGTACCGGCATGGCTGTTACCAGCGATATTGGAGCGTTGAATGATGTACATCCAACCAATAAACGTGAAGTGGGGAAAAGGCTGGCCAGATGGGCACTGCTTAATGAATATAAACAGAAGCAAATTGTATCAGGTCCGCTGCCTACAGTTGCTAAATATACAGCAGGGAAGGTCATTATTCAATTTCAATATGTTGGTTCATCACTGAAAACCAATAACAATGATCCAGTTGCCGGATTTTCAATTCCCGATAGTAAAATCAAGTCAGCAAAAATAGCCGGTAGTAAAGTCATATTAACAGTAGATCATAAAACAAAACCTAAACTGGTATACTATTCCTGGCAGCCCTATGCTACTGGTAATCTGATTAATTCGGAAGGCCTGCCAGCATCGACATTTAAAATCAGCATCCGATGAAATTTCGATTTCTCTGTATTTCTCTTTACATGGTTATTAACCTGGCTGCACAACCTGTTCGGGATGAAGCCAATACCTTATTTAATACTTATTATTACCAGCGTTCGAGTCAGTTTCAGATGTTGCCCAAAACCGGGCAGGAGATTTTTTTTATCGGAGATAGTATTACTGAGGGAGGTGAATGGAGTGAATTGTTTGATGACATTCGAATAAAAAATAGGGGAATCAGTGGTGATATTTCAGCTGGTGTACTTTATCGGATCAACCAGATTGCTTTACATAAGCCAGACAAAGTGTTTCTGATGATTGGTGTGAATGATCTTGCCAGAGGAATTACTCCCGATAGTTTGGTGAAAAATATTCATCTGATCGTTCAGGTTATCAATAAACAAAGCCCCGCTACTCAGATATTTGTAGAGAGTATTTTACCGGTAAATGGCGACTTTAAAAAATTCAATGGACATAGTAATCGCGTTTCAGAAATCAAGGAAGCGAACGCTTTGCTGAGTAGGAAATCGGATAAAACCCGCTTTTCGTTTATTAATTTATACGACAGATTTTGTGCACAGTCCGACAAATTAAACCCGGAATACACAAATGATGGACTGCACTTGAATGGAAAAGGATATTTGCTTTGGAAATCGGTTTTATATCCTTACGTATATGATGTTTCTCTTAAGCCAGCTATTATTCCAACGCCTGATAAGCTTGAATGGGGTAATGAGTATTTCCCATTATATCAGAGCCATAATATAGTAGTACAGGATTCGGCAGTCATAGGTGAAGCCATCAGTCTGCAACAGAGTATGCAGCAATTGGGAATAAAGACAAGCTTGGTAACAACTATAGATACTATTTCACCCTATATTCAAATATCACTTGTAAAATCAGTTGTCCCTTCCCAACCAACAGGTGCATACCAGTTAACAGTATCATCAAAAAAAATATTGATAACGGCCGTTGATAATAATGGAATTTTCTATGCAATACAAACACTCAAACAATTAATGCAAGATGGTGTTTATGTCAACACCTGTACTATAAAAGATCATCCTGCGTTTCCCGTTCGAGGATTTATGATTGATGTTGGCAGAAATTATATTTCTATCCCACTGCTGAAAGAAATGATAAATAGAATGGCATTGTATAAGTTAAATGTTTTTCATTTTCATGCAACGGAGGATATTGCCTGGCGCTTTGAAAGTAAATTATATCCGGCTCTGACAGCACCTGATAACATGTTGCGAGATAAGGGGATGTATTATACAGTAGAAGAGATTAAAGAGTTGATTGACTATTGCCGGGTACGACATATTCAGTTTGTTCCTGAAATAGATATGCCTGGCCACAGCGCCGCATTTAAGCGGGCTTTTAAAACAGATATGCAAACAGATTCAGGTTTGGCTATCGTAAAAAAAATACTAACAGAGTTCTGTGATACCTATATTGATCTTCCCTACATACATATTGGGGCCGATGAAGTGAAAATTACCAATCCTAAATTTGTTCCGGAAGTAATTGCACTGTTGGAATCCAGCGGAAAAAAAGTAATCGGCTGGGAGCCTGGTGGAAATTTTAGTTCCAGTGTCATCAGGCAGTTATGGATGGATGATTTAAAACGTATTACAGCAGATACACAAATAGCCTATATCGATTCCCGTCACTTATACCTAAATCATATGGATCCGCTGGAATCAGTCGTTACTATTTATAACAGACGTATAGCGGGTAAAAAGGCTGGTGATGACAAGGCACTTGGCGGTATACTTTGTGTATGGAACGATAGAAGGCAAGCCGCTGAAACAGATGTTTTGCGTATGAATCCGGTATATCCAGGTATGGTTAGTTTTGCCGAAAGAAGCTGGGTGGGTGGCGGACAAGAAGGATGGGTTGCTAATATTTCGGACGGCGACGAAAATGGCTTTCGCTTGTTTGAACAGAAATTACTTGACCACCAAACACTATATTTTAAAAAACAACCCTTCCCTTATGCACAACAAACACAAATGCAATGGTCAATTTATGGCCCTTATTATAATCAGGGAAAATTGAACCAGCAGTTTGCTATTGAAAAAACCATCTGGCAGGATAGCTCATCTCTTGCAGAGCCTAAGCAATCTGTAATTGGCGGGACGGTTGTATTAAGACATTGGTGGGCTCCATTGATTAAGGGGGCATTGAAAAATCCGCAGGAAAATCAAACTTACTATGCCACTACAAAAATCTGGAGTGATGTGGATCAGCTGCAGAACTTCTGGATTGGATTCAATAATCTGTCAAGATCCACGGCAACAGACTCACCACCTAAAAATGCCTGGGATGCCCGTTCGAGCAAAGTGTGGCTGAATGGGAAAGAAATAGTTGCACCTGACTGGAAAAGGGGAGGACAAATAGGGCATTCTGAAATACCTTTAATCGACGAAGGATATGAGTATCGTTCACCTTATCCATTACAGTTGAAAAAAGGATGGAACACCGTATTGCTTAAATTACCTATGGGTTCATTCAAGGGGCGCGATTGGCAGAATGTACAAAAGTGGATGTTTACGTTTCTTCCATTACAAAATGGCCGATAAATGATGGTACAAACTTTAGCTGCTTTTATTGATGAACAGAATCCTTGCCGTTGCCAGTGCGGCCATCACCTGAATAGTGCCCATGGTGATGAATAAGAGTTCGAAGGAGATAAAATGGGTAATCAATCCGCCAATAGCAAAAGCAATACCGGTAACAATCTGTGATTGCCCGGTTGAAAGCCCCCAGGCATAACTGTCCATCTCTTCACTGTGACTTTTAGCATACAGTGCATCCCAGGCCGGGGTTCCGATGGCTTCGGCCATACCCAGTCCGGCTTGCACCAGGAATAACTGCAGGGGAGAATGTACAAACAGGTAGCCGAAAGTGAACAAAGCATTGAGGCTGTAACCCAGTACCATGGCTTTGGCCTGGTAGGGTTTGTTATTGAGCAGCCTGCCTACGAGAATATAGAGCAGTCCGGTGATAACGAGGTAAGTGGCCCAGGCCCAGGTAATGTCTAAAATATCGCCACCTACTTTTTCTGCAAATACCGCAAACAGTGGTCCCATCATGCCTTCGCCAAAGTACCAGATATTGGCACCGGTGAGCAGGATGCGTGCAGTTTTGGTAAGTGCCATGGTTGGTTATTTAAAACCCGGCGGCTATCCTATGGTTTGGTGGGATAGAAACGCAGGTGTTCAAACACATAATTCTCATGGCTGCGCAGTTTCCGGATCAGTTGGTATAGCTCATTGCCAGCCAGTTCTTCCCGGAACATTTCATCATGTATGAGTAAAACAATATGGTCTTTGGTGAATGTGCCTCCGGCTTCTAAACGACTTTCCACTGCACGGGCTATGGAATCGGCTGTTTGCGTGGGTTTGCCTGTTTTGGGGTCGTGCCGCCATTCCAGGTCCCATCCGTATAACGTATAGCCATGTGCGGCCAGGGTATCTGCCGCCGCCGCACCACTATTACCATCATCTCTTTTGCGGTTACCCACACGCCAGATATTCCGTCCGGGTAAACGTACAATTTTGAAATGAAGCTTCAAAGCCTCTTCGTTTTTGATGATATCGTTTAGTACCTGAACAGGGTCTTTGTAATAGGATTGGTAATGACTGTTTGCATGCGAATAACTGTGGTTATAGGATTCCACAAAAGGATTTTCCTCATACATTTTAACGTATTCCCCCAGCTGTTTACTCACCTGCAACTGTCGTCCCACCAGGAATACACTGATTTTAATGCGTTCGGCTTTGACAATACTGTCGATCCGATCGCTCCCATGCAGGGGGCCATCATCGAAGCTCAGGTAGATGTATTTAAGCGGTAATTTCTTTTTTACAGGCTCTTCCGTTGCGGCAAAGGATGCTATGCCGGGGCCTTTGGTTACGGAAGACCGGGTTACCAGGGCCGACATCAATCCAAATGTGACCACCGATGCAACCAGGGTATAAGTAAAAGATTTAGCGGAGCTGCTCATGTCAGGGTTCTTCGGGCTGCTAAAATAAAACGATCTGCTGAAAGAACCCTGTTTCAAAAAAGTACAAGCCCTGGTTTTACTATCTTTAAAAGACCATTAACAGAAATCCCGATGCTGCGTTCTGCTGCTTTCAAATCCCTGCTCTTTATTTCCCTTTACTGTACTGCGGTAGCGGGACAAAAGCCATTTAAAGTGATTGCATTTTTTACGGGGAAAAACGACCCGGCGCATATTTCATTTGTGGCAGAAGCGAATCGTTGGTTCCCGGAGCAGGCTAAGAAATATCATTTTCAATACGATACTACCAGTAACTGGCAACATCTTAATGCCGATTTCCTGCAATCATACCAGGTGGTTCTTTTCCTGGATACCCGCCCCGAAGCACCGGAACAAAGGGCTGCTTTTGAGGATTATATGGAAAAGGGTGGTGGGTTTATCGGGTTTCATTTTTCGGCTTTTGCCTTAACACCCTCGGCTTATCCGCAGGACTGGGACTGGTATCATAACCGCTTACTCGGAACCGGACAATACCTGAGTAATACCTGGCGGCCTACGGCAGCCATCTTGCGGAAGGAGGGTGCTGGTCACCCGGTTTTACAAAATATTCCGGACACTTTCCGCACTGCACCCAATGAATGGTATCGTTGGGAAAAAGACCTTCGATATAACCCAGATATCTGTATTCTCTTATCCATTGACTCAGCCAGTTTTCCCCTGGGCACCGGTCCCAAAGCCCATGAAATATGGCATAGTGGCTATTACCCGGTGGTGTGGACGAACAGCAAATACCGTATGATATATATGAATATGGGGCATAACGATATGGATTATGGCGGAACCAATAAGGCTTTATCCTCTTCCTTCAGCAGTGTGGTGCAGAATCGGTTATTGCTAAATGCATTGCTGTGGCTGGGGAGAGAAGAGCGGTGAGTGTTGATTAATGAAAAGCCTTTCCGCCTGAGGCGGACAGTTAGCAGAAGCATCGATTGCAACAATAAAAAAGCCATCCATTGCTGCGTGGCTTAGTGCTTTAGGGGGAGGGATCGAATCCGCCGAGGCGGACAGTTAGCAGAAGCATCGATTACGACAATAAAAAAGCCACCCATTGCTGCGTGGCTTAATGCTGTAGGGGGAGGGATCGAATCCGCCTGAGGCGGACAGTTAGCAGAAGCATCGATTACGACAATAAAAAAAGCCACCCATTGCTGCGTGGCTTAATGCTGTAGGGGGAGGGATCGAACCTCCACGAGGCAGTTAGCAGAAGCACAAAGTTCAGTGGTCGACCCTGGACCCCAACGGAACCGTTGGGGGCTCTATGCTAAGTTTATCCTGTTATCCTCACCCCCGAGACAAGAGGGCATGTCTGCCGAAAATTTCATCACCCCACAGTATTGATAAGAACTGAATCAAGCGTTGAAGTCCGGGTGGACTGTCATTATTTGACAACACAATATTACGATAAATAGCCTGTTTATTACAAATATTTCAACAAATATTTTGAAAATATAGAAATTGTTCAATAAATTTGATTATTGAATGAATTATTTCTAAAATTGATTGCCAAAATGTCCCTGAAATTAAATCTTGACAAACTGGATTACCAGATCATCCAGGAAATGATGGAGGATGCAGAAATATCCTATGCCGACCTGGGTAAAAAACTCTTTGTGTCGGGGGGTACCATTCATGTCCGTATCAAGAAACTCGAAGAGCTGAAGATCGTGAAAGGTAAAAAATTATCGGTTGACCTCAAAGCCCTGGGTTATGATGTCATTGCCTTTATTGGCATTTACCTCGAGAAAAGCTCCCTCTACGATACCGTAGCCAAAGAACTGAAAAAGATCCCCCAGATCGTCCGGCTGAACTATACCACCGGTAACTACAGCATTTTTGCAGAAATCGTTTGTAAAGATATCCAGCAATTGCGTCATGTTTTACACGATGAACTGCAAAAGATCAAAGGGATTGAAAGAACCGAAACCTTTATTTCACTGGAGGAAAGCCTCGACCGCAATGTGGTGGTTTTACCCGATACCGATCGTTAGTCATCCGTTTCCTTTTTGTAACTTGTTCTATGCAAAGCGCTGAATTCAACGCGGTGGGTGCCATCGCCACACTCAAAGCCAGGTGGAAAACATTGTTGTTCCTGGTGCTCACCACCATGGTGCTGGCAACAGTAGCCGTATTTATTGTTCCGCCCTATTATAAATCGTCCGCCCGGCTGGTGGCCGCCAATCCTTTACTGGCCGATAAAGCCAGCCTCTTTCACGAAAACATCCGTGAACTCTATTCCCAGTTCGGTTCCGGGGATGACCTCGACCGCCTGATGGGCATGGGTATGCTGGGGGATCATTACCAGGAACTGGTTACTGAATTTGATCTGGTTAACTATTACCAGACCAGCGGCGATAGCCTGCCCATACAAATTGCCAAAGCAGCCAAACGATTGCAACAAGACCTTCGTTTTATCCGGACCGACGAAGGGCAGCTGGAAATTTATATCTGGACAAAAGATAAGCAACTCTCTGCCAATATTGTAAATGCCATGATCCGGCTGATTGAAAAAACGGGTTCAGCTATATTGCTAACCTATTACCAGACCAACCGGGAACAATTGGACCATGCTATTGTAGAAGCGGAAAAAACTTATCGTTCACTGGCCGATAGTATGCGGCGGGCCGATGCTCCGCAAGCAGCCCTGCTCTTGGCGCACCAGCAATCTGTTTTGCAGGACTTACAGCAGTATCGTAAAACGCAGACCGAGTTGCAGTTAATCAGCAGCCAGTTACCGGCTTTATTACATGTATTGCAAGCAGCGTCACCGGCAGTACGTGCCGAGCGTCCGGATAAACCCATGGTCATACTGGCATCCGGACTGGCGGCTCTGTTGTTCGGAACAGTGTTGGTATTATTAAGCGATCGCAAAAAATAATCGAGTGCTCACCACCCTCAGCTATACACAACGCATTGGACTGGGCTTTCTTATCTTCCTGCTCTCGGGCGCTGTGTATCTGTTGACCTATGAATGGTGGTACCTGCTTTTGCCATTGCTTTATTTAGTTGTTCCCTTGGCACTTACCAATCTGGTTCATACGCCTGCGAAACTTTATTTGCTGTTATGGATGGTATTGCCCTTATCTACCGAGTTGAATATCACACCGGCATTGGGTATTGATTTCCCCGATGAAATATTGATGTTGCTGCTTACGGGTATGGCTTTGCTGCTCTGGTGTCACCGGCCATATACTTTTCCCGTTGCTGTTAGCCGGCATCCGTTATTCACGTTGATATTATTGCATGTAACCTGGATTGGCATCAGTACGGTTTTTGCGGAAGATAAATTACCCGCTTTTAAATTCCTGCTGGCTAAGTGCTGGTACATTTTTCCCTTTGCCATTTTACCATCTGTATGGCTGCACACGCCATTGCAAATAACACGTTGGGCGAAATACGTTTTACTGAGTATGGGTGCAGTTGTAGCAATTACCATGATCAGGCATGGGGGCTCGGGTTTTGGTTTTGCCAGTATCAATAAACACCTCTTCCCATTTTTCCGTAACCACGTAAACTATGCTGCCATGCTGGTTTGCCTGTTGCCCGTTTTATGGGCAGTATGGTATCTCTGGCCCCGGTACCGGAAGGGCAGGTCCTGGATATTGCTCGCCCTGGTTCTGACATTGCTGGCGCTGCTCTTTGCCTATTCCCGCGGGGCCTGGCTGGCATTGCTAACCGGCGGGGCTGCGGTATGGATCATCCGTAAAAAATGGATGGCAATGGTAGCCGTACTCCTCACAGGTGCGGTATTGGTATCGGTGGTATGGCTGGTAACGGATCAGCGGTATTTTAAGCTGGCTCCCGATCACGACCGGACCATCTTTCACACCGATTTTACGGAACATTTATCCGCAACGGTATCGGGTAAAGATGTATCCAATGCCGAAAGATTTTATCGCTGGGTAGCCGGTGCCAAAATGTTTGCTGAAAGACCGGTGACAGGCTTTGGTCCCGCCAGTTTTTACCACCATTACCGTCCTTATACCGTTAAGCGTTTTGAAACCTGGGTGAGTAATAATCCTGAACATTCCACTGTACACAATTATTACCTGCTCACGGCTTTGGAGCAGGGTTTGCCCGGACTACTTATTTTCTGCGGGATGATTTTGTTTGCCTTGATGCGTTTGCAACGCTGCTATCACTGTTTGCTGAGTGTTTTTCACAGAACAGTAGCCCTGGTAACGGCTGTGGTATTGGTGATGATTCTAACCATTAATGCCAGTAGTGATATGGTTGAAACAGATAAAATAGGAAGCCTGTTCTGGCTTTGTCTGGGTATGACCATGGTGCTGGACAACTATGCTGAACAGGAGCGCTCGGCGCTTGCTTAAGCGCTACAATGGCTTTTTCGCTACCTTGTGCCCTGTTGTAAGTACTGTGTTTATGTATTATATCGTTTTCGCCCTGTTTTATGGATTATCACTCCTGCCCTGGTGGTTGTTATACGCTATCGGAGATGGTATTTACCTGTTGATATACTATGTCTTTGGCTATCGCAAAAAAATAGTGATGAATAACCTGCTGATCGCTTTCCCTGAAAAAACGGAGGCTGAGCGCATTGCCATCGCCAAAAAATTCTACCACAATTTTGTTGACACTTTTATTGAGACCATTAAACTCTTCTCCATCAGCGAAAAAGAATTACGCAAGCGTTTTGCCGTTAATATCGATGTGCTGAATGACTTGTATGCCGGTCATCAGAATGTACAGGTAGTTACCGGGCATTATTTCAACTGGGAGTTTGCAAACGTAGGTGTAGCACTGGATTGTCGCTTTCCTTTTGTGGTGGTGTATATGCCATTAACGAATAAGGTCTTTGACCGCATCATTCATCGTCTGCGCACAAGATTTGGCACTTTGCTGATTCCGGCAACGGAGTTCAAGAACAATTTTAACCAATATGCCAGGAACCGTTATGCGCTGATTCTGGTAGCAGATCAGAACCCAGGGAACCCTGCCAAAGCCTACTGGACCAATTTCTTTGACAAGCCTGCTCCATTTGCACGCGGACCCGAGAAAGGCGCTAAAATGAATAATACGGCCGTTGTGTATGTTGATTTTTACAAAACGAAGAGAGGCCATTATCGTGTTGACATGGAGCTGGTAACCACCGATCCCAATAGCTATCCCGAAGGTGCGCTCACCCGTTTACTGGTGAATAAAGTAGAAGCCGCCGTGCGTAAACGCCCCGATAATTATCTCTGGAGTCACCGCCGCTGGAAATGGTCAGCAGATGCAGAAAAGTATAAACACCTGATGATATAAGGAATGAGTTTTTGGTTTTTGGTCTGTGGTTTTTGGTTGAGTGATTGCAGTACCCCCAAAAATCATCCTACTCACTACTGACTACCCCCTCAATTCACTACCGTTGCGTCTTTCTCAATGGTAAACTTATCCGACAATTCTTTGATGGCGCTCCAGCCACCGGTAACATTGCGGAGGTTGTGGATGCCTTCGCGTTTGAGCAGGGAGCAGGCAATTACGCTGCGGTAACCACCGGCGCAATGCACATAGATATTGTGGTTCTCTTCGAGATCGGCCATACTGCCGGGATCTGTGAGTTCACTCAATGGTATATTGATGGCTTCGCGGATATGTCCGTTGCCGAATTCTGTTTCTTTGCGCACATCTACAATCACCATATTGGGATCGAAGGGTAAGTCCATCGCCATTTCATCTGCTTCTACATCAATCAGCATATCTGTTTTTTCACCGGCATTGGTCCAGGCTTCAAAACCACCCGCCAGGTGACCAGCAAACCGGCTGAAGCCCACGCGAGCCAGGCGTATGATGGATTCTTTTTCCATGCCGGCTTCAGTTACCAGCAACAGATTTTTGGTGAAGGGCAATAAACTACCGGCCCATTCGGCAAACCTGCCTTCAAGACCGATGCTGATGGATCCGGGTACAAAACCTTGTGTGAAAATACCAGCATGACGTGTATCGAGGATAAGCGTATCGGGGTCGGCGGCGGCCGTTTTAAAAGCGGCAATATCCAATGCCTGCATACCCTGATTCAATACCGCATCCAAGCTTTCATATCCTTCTTTATTGATACGGGCATTGATGGGAAAATATTGCGGGGGAGCTGCAAGTCCGTCTGTTACTGCCTGTATGAATGCTTCTTTATCGGCTGCCTGCAAAGCATAATTGGATTGTTTTTGTTCACCAATCGTGCTGAATGTTTCCGGGCCAAGGTTTTTACCACAACTGCTGCCTGCACCATGGGCCGGGTAAACGATTACATCATCTTCGAGGGGCATGATTTTTTGCTGAAGGCTATCATACAGCATACCGGCCAGATCGGTCATGGTAATATCATTGCCTTTCTGGGCGAGATCGGGACGTCCTACATCACCTACAAACAAAGTATCACCGGTGAAAACGGCTTTATTCTTTCCGTTTTCATCTTTCAGTAAATAACAGCTGCTCTCCAGCGTATGACCAGGTGTATGCAGCACTTCGAGTGATATTTTACCGATGGTAAACTTTTCACCGTCTTGGGCAACATGTACCGGGAATGTGGTTTCAGTACCGGGACCATACACAATGGTTGCTCCGGTAGCAGCAGCAAGGTCGAGGTGACCACTCACAAAATCGGCATGAAAATGGGTTTCGAAAATATAGCGGATGCTGGCATTGCGTTCTTTGGCCAGTTGCAGGTATTCTTCAATATCCCGCAAAGGATCAATGACAGCAGCAATACCATCACTTTCAACATAATAAGCCGCTTCACTGAGACAGCCTGTATATAATTGCTTAACAAACATGCTTTACTAATTTATGCAGCAAAGATAGTGTCAAGGATCAGGCCAACCCAGCGCAAGCGGCTTAAAGCTCCGGTATCCGGGCAAATTGTCAGTTTACCAGTGATTCCACAAATCCAACCACTTCTGCCAGACGGGTGTAATTCACCGAATAAAAGATGAACTTGCCATCTCTGTTGGTGCTTACAATACCGGCTCTTCGCAAAATGGCCAGGTGCTGTGAGGCAACGGACTGTTCCAGTCGGAGCTTCACATAAATTTCCGTAACGGTCATTTTCTGGTGCTCGTCCAGCAGTTTTACAATTTGCTGGCGCAGCTTGTGGTTGATAGACCGAAGAATTAGGGCTGCTTTCTTCGTGTGCAGGAAATCTACCTTAATAGGTGATTTACCATTGGATAATACAACGGCCTGTAGTGTCTGACTCATGTCTAGATAAATTGGGGGTTTACAAACTACAATTCCATTCGTAAAGATAGGAGAACTATTTACTTTTTATATGTTATTTTTTGCATACAACGGCCTGGCAGGTGCTCCGGGGCTTATTTTTCAGGATTTGCGGGTATCGAAAAATGCTTTCACATAAAAAGGTTCGGCATAGGCAATCTCAGCAAATGCTTGCCTGGCAAGGCTTTCATGCGAAAGGGCTGCCAGGTGTCCGGCGTGGTGTTGCGCCTCAGAGAAGCGGGCATGGGGCTTGCTTAAAATTGGCTTTAATTTTTCGCAACCGTTTCCGGAAAAGCAAATAAAGCCTTGCCTGAACAGGGTTTCGAAGGATTCTTCGGTGGGTATCATGGCTTGTGGCTCCCATACGGGCTCCAGGCTGGCATTGTATACAGCCGTAAATACTTCCATTCGCCTGGCATCTATCATAGGGCAGTAAAAGAACGTATCGGCATCGGTATTGGCTTCTCTGGCAGCATAGGCCATCACCTGCAGGGTATTGATGGTAATCAGTGGTTTTTGGAGCGCATAACAGATACCCTTGGCACTGGCCATACCTACCCGTAAGCCGGTATAACTACCCGGACCGGCACTAACCGATACGGCATCCAGCATAGACAGGCTGATGCCGGTGGTTTTTGTCATTTTTTGAATAGCCGGTTGCAGAAAAGAAGCATGCTGCTGTTGCGTGGCATTTTGCTCCATGGCCAGTATGGTACCATCTGCACTGATACATACACTGGCAAAATCGGTTGCGGTATCGATGTTTAGGATATAGGCCATATCAGGATACTAAACCTGCCTCCTCTAACAGGGCTGGTGCGGGTGTATAACGTTCATCTGCTTCCTGTAAAGACTGCAATAAAGCGGCTATACGGGGAAGACCAATTCGTCCGGCCCATTCAAAGGGACCGTATGGATAGTTGGTACCCAGTTTCATGGCGGTATCAATATCGGCTTTACTGCTTACACCTTCCCCCCATGCATAGTAGGCTTCATTGATGATCATGGCCACTACACGGGGTGCGATCATGCCGGGCTGGTCCGGTACTGTCACAAAATTCCAGTCCAGTGCTTTCAGTACTGGTGCTGCCTGGTCCCAGGCTGTACCGGGTACGATCTCCACCGATTTTTTTTCGAGGAATCCCGGCCATGCATTGATGCGGTGTATGCCTTCCGGTAACTCCTGGCGGGTGGCATTCACGGCACACAGGAATACGGGCATTAGACTGCCATCGGTGAAAACCGGGCCTTCGCTGTCGTAGAGCAGGTCTATAAATGCATCGGCATCGGTAAAGCTGCATCCGGGCTGATACCAGGATACAAGGGTTCCTTCCGGAAAACCGGACTGGAGGTATGACTGTTGTTGTTCACTGGCCCTGATGAGGATTCTCATGCCGCAAATTTAGGTTGGCAGGTTGATAGAAAAGCAGCAAATTGCCGCCACTAAACTGTTGTATATGTCAAAACAAATCATTCAAACCGCGAAAGCGCCTGCTCCCATTGGCCCTTATAGCCAGGCTGTTAAAGCCAATGGTATGCTGTTCATCAGCGGACAGGTAGCCATGAACCCCGAAACCGGTGAGCTGGCTACTGGTGATATACAAAGCGAAACCCGCCAGGTCATGCAAAACCTGGCTGCTATTCTGGAAGAAGCCCATCTGACTTTCGAGCATATTGTAAAAACCAATATTTTCCTCAGCGATATGAGCCTGTTTGCCCAGATGAATGAAGTGTATGGCTCTTTTTTCAAAGGTGATTTCCCTGCCCGGGAAACCGTAGCTGTAAAGGGACTGCCACGCGGCGTTAACGTGGAGATCAGTATGATTGCCGTGGTGGATCTGTAAGACTTATCTGGTAGCTGGTGGTGAAGGATAAGGGTTTACCCGGCTCCAGCATCACCAGCCCCATACCATTGTTGAATGTGTCGGGTGCTGCGCTCAGGTTCTCTATAGCAATACGCCGCCGGTCGGGTGGTGTATAGAGTTGCAGATACGGATAACTCGCATCTGCTGCTATCCTGAGTTGAATTGTATCATTGCTGAGCACTGCATATACATTTTCTGTATTGCCCGTTACAAAACAATTGTCCAGCGTAATATCCTTTAGTAATAGACCCGCTTTCCACCGCGTATCAGGCAATAAGCGGCCTGTGGGCAATAAATCATTGCTGAATTCCACCTGCAGGTTGGTATTGGTTTGCAGCGCACAATCATCAATCGTTCCCCCCAGGGTAAAATAAGGGTGCCAGCCATCGGAAAAAGGAATGGCTTCCTGGCCGTTCTGACTGGCTGTCGTGGTTACCGTAAGTCTTCTGTCGGATTTCAACTCCCAGCCAACTTTTAAGGTGTATGGAAAAGGATAACCGGGATCGGATCCGGGGTAGTGGTATGCTAAAACCACCCTCGCGCCTTCACTATCTGCTTCGGCCGTAATAGGGTCAAAAGGTGCATTGTATAAAAGCCCGTGTATTGCATGCTCACCCAGGTAAAAACCATTAACCTGCCATAACTGGTTGCGGAAATGGTATTGCCCCTGGCGAAGGCGGCATACATATGGACTCAGTTTGGCGCTGCTGAAACCGGCATGCATCTGTTGGCGGGCATCTGCCACTGAGTGAAAACCGGCAACGATATTCTGTACTGTTCCCGATACCGGAATATGGAATGCGTTGAGTAATGCCCCCCAGGCATAGATAACCGCTTCGGTGCCGGTATCGGTATCCATTAACCGGAAAATAATATCTCCATCCTGCACTTCTTTCAGTACCCGGAATGCCATAAATAATGCTTTCTGTAAACCTAAGCTATTTAAAAACTAACAAACGTTAACCATTAGCCCCGAAAATTGTAATTTTGACCTCCAGTTAAACAGAGGACATGTCGTATACGCCAAACCATAAGATTCGTATTGTTACCGCTGCCAGTTTATTCGACGGGCATGATGCTGCCATTAATATCATGCGCCGGATCCTGCAATCCAAAGGTGCTGAAATCATTCACCTGGGACATAATCGTAGTGTACAGGAAATTGTGGAGTGTGCCATTGAAGAAGATGCTCAGGGTATTGCCATCACCAGTTACCAGGGCGGTCACGTTGAATTCTTTAAATACATGCGCGACCTGCTGGAACAGAATGGCTGCGGGCATATCAAAATCTTTGGCGGAGGCGGTGGTACCATATTGCCGGAAGAAATACGCGAATTACACCATTACGGTATTACCCGGATTTATAGTCCCGACGATGGCCGCCAGATGGGTCTTGAGGGAATGATTGAAGATGTGATCCGTCAGTGTGACTTCCCATTAAACGGAACAGGTGTATACAAGACCCCTATGACACTGGGTGAAGTAAAAGACATCCGTACCATTGCCCGTAAGATCACCAATGCAGAAAATGGTGCTGCTCCTGCAACGGGCTCACCCGTGCAAAAAGTACCGGTATTGGGTATTACGGGAACCGGTGGTGCGGGAAAGAGTTCTGTGACCGATGAAATTGTGCGTCGCTATCTTCAGCATTTTCAGGATAAGACCATTGCTGTGATATCGGTTGATCCTTCCAAGAAAAAAACCGGTGGTGCGTTGCTGGGCGATCGTATCCGCATGAATGCCATCTCTCATCACCGAGCCTATATGCGCAGCCTGGCTACCCGTGATGATAATACAGCGCTCAGTGCACATGTGCAGGAAGCCATTGATATCTGCCGGGAAGCTGCTTTTGATTTTATCATCCTCGAATCGGCAGGTGTGGGACAGAGCGATGCTTCTATCCTCGATTTCTGTGATGTTAGCTTATATGTGATGACACCCGAATACGGCGCAGCTTCTCAACTGGAGAAGATCAATATGCTCGACTATGCAGATGTCATCTGTATCAACAAATTCGATAAAGCAGGGGCACTGGATGCACTGCATGATGTACGCAAACAATATAAACGCAACCATGGCTTATGGTCGGCTAAAGATGAAGAACTGCCGGTTGTAGGAACCATTGCTGCACAATTCAATGATGCAGGTGTGAATGAATTGTTTGAACAACTCTTACTGGCGATCCAGCGTAAAACCGCTGTTTCATTTGGTGAAATCGCTTTGCATGGCCATAGCTCGGAAACCACTACCCAGTCGCAGATCATACCACCCAAACGGGTGCGCTACCTTGCTGAAATTGCCGAGAATAACCGCAGCTATGATGCGTGGGTGGCAGAACAATCAGCCATTGCTACTCGGTTGTATCAACTCACCGGTACGCTGGAAACCCTGAAAGACGGGTTGAAAGAAGGGGTTGCCGCAGTGAAGAAAGACCTGGAAGCGCAGTTACACCCCCAATGCAAAGCACTGATTGAAGAATGGCCCCGGTTGGTGGCCAAATACAAGGCCGATTTCTTTGAATACGAAGTGCGCGGCAAAGTGATCCGCCAGCCACTTACCACTACTTCTCTCAGCAAAACCCGTATACCCAAAGTAGTACTGCCCCGCTACAAAGACTGGGGCGATATCCTGCGCTGGCAATTACAGGAAAATGTGCCGGGCGAATTTCCCTATACCGCAGGCGTATTTGAACTCAAGCGCCAGGGCGAAGATCCCACACGCATGTTTGCCGGTGAAGGCGGACCGGAACGAACCAATAAGCGTTTTCACTATGTATCACTCGGACAACCGGCGATACGATTGTCAACAGCGTTCGACAGTGTAACACTGTACGGAGAAGACCCGGCTGTGCGTCCGGATATCTATGGTAAGATTGGTAATAGTGGTGTAAGTATTGCTACTGTGGATGATGCCAAGAAACTATATAGTGGCTTTGATCTCTGTGATCCCAAAACATCGGTGAGTATGACCATCAATGGTCCGGCACCCATATTGCTTGCTTTCTTCATGAATGCTGCGATTGACCAGCTTTGTGAAAAATGGATCGACGAAAACAAACAGTGGGAGCGGGTCAATGCCATCATTAGTCAGAAATACAAACACCTGCCACAGCCGGTTTATTACAATCCCGCATCACCCGAAAGATTGCCGGAGGGTAATAATGGATTGGGACTTCGCTTGCTGGGTGTGAGTGGTGATGAAGTATTACCGGCCGATGTATATGCAGCCATTAAGGCAGAGGCTTTGTCCCAGGTACGCGGAACCGTACAGGCAGATATTCTGAAAGAAGACCAGGCACAGAACACCTGTATCTTCTCAACAGAATTTGCCTTGAAGCTGATGGGAGATGTACAATCTTATTTCATTGATCACAAAGTGCGTAATTTTTATAGCGTCAGCATCAGTGGTTACCATATTGCAGAAGCAGGCGCCAATCCCATTACGCAGCTGGCATTTACACTGGCGAACGGATTCACCTATGTGGAATATTACCTGAGCCGCGGTATGCATATTGATGATTTTGCCCCCAATCTCTCTTTTTTCTTCAGCAATGGCATGGACCCTGAATACAGTGTGATTGGCCGTGTTGCACGCCGCATCTGGGCAAAAGCCATGAAGAACAAATACAAGGGGAATGATCGTTCACAGAAACTGAAATACCATATCCAGACCAGCGGACGCAGTTTGCATGCGCAGGAAATAGATTTCAACGATATCAGAACCACACTGCAGGCTTTGTATGCCATTTATGATAACTGTAACAGCCTTCATACCAATGCCTACGATGAAGCCATCACCACACCAACTGAAGAAAGTGTGCGCAGGGCAATGGCGATACAACTGATCATTAACCGTGAACTGGGATCGGCCAAAACAGAGAATTTTATCCAGGGTAGTTTTGCTATAGAAGAATTAACAGACCTGGTAGAAGAAGCCGTATTGTTAGAATTTGAGCGGATTACAGACAGGGGTGGTGTACTGGGTGCTATGGAGCGTATGTACCAGCGGAATAAAATCCAGGAAGAAAGCCTGCATTATGAAACCCTGAAACATACCGGCGAATTGCCATTGATTGGGGTGAATACCTTCCTCAATAAAAAAGGAAGTCCTACAATATTACCCGGTGAAGTCATTCGATCCACTACAGAAGAAAAAGAGCAGCAGATTCAAAACCTGCATGCGTTCTGGAAGCGCAATGATGCCAAGGTTAATGAACAGCTGGCATTACTCAAACAAACGGCTATTCGCAATGAAAACCTGTTTGACGCCCTGATGGAAGCGGTGAAATACTGTTCACTCGGACAAATTACACATGCCCTCTATGAAGTGGGGGGACAGTATCGCCGGAACATGTAATTAATTTTAATTATCTTGACCACAAAAATATCCATGGCAGGAAGCAAGCAGCTGTTCTTATTGGGATTTGCCCTGATGACATTATTGGGTGTACAGGCGCAATCCAAGCGATTTGATACCACCATGAAAGTGGGTAAAGCCGGTTATCGGGTTACTACCCGGAACAATAACCCGGAAAAAAATATGCTGACTGTTGAGCCGCTGGGATTTGATGCCAATATGCGCGAATTCAGTTTTGAAGTGAAGGGGCGTGTGGCCAGGGCGGAAGTAGATGACCTGAACCGCGATAATTTTCCCGACCTGGTCATTTACCTGGTGACCAATGATTCCATCCCCAAAGGAAATGTGGTTGGGATCAGTTCCGATGCCAACACTTCTGTTAAACCCATACTTTTCCCCGATATTATAGACGATCCCAAATTGCGGGATGGGTATAAAGGCTATGACCAGTTTATGCTGATGGAAGGACAACTGATCCGCCGTTTCCCCCTGTATACCACCGACTCAACCACACAGGTGATAACACCTACGGGGAAAATGCGGCAGGTCATGTACACCATTCGTCCCGGCGAGCGCGGCAGCCTGAAGTTCTTTGTTCAGCGCTCGTATGATTACAATAAACAATAAAACCGGTATTCACCGAATTCATAACGTTTAGGTTACAAGGTTGCGTGTTTTTATGCATAGCTTTATACCTGCATAAAATGCATGCACATGTTGAAGCAAATAATCATTCCGGTACTAACCCTGCTGGTGGGTGTCCAACTCCAGGCGCAACCCAAACAAACCAAAGAATTAACAGTATTACCCAATGGCTGGAGCCTGTCGCCCGCCGGACGAAGCCTGCCCCTGGGCGATCTGCCCCTGAATATTGCCGTCAGCAAATCGGGTAAACTCATGGCGGTTACCAATAATGGTCAGAGTGTACAAAGTATTCAGCTCATCGATCCGGTTAAGGAAACAATCCTCGATACCAAGATCATTGACCGTAGCTGGTATGGGTTAGTGTTTAGTGCCGATGCCAAGAAATTGTACGCATCCGGTGGTCATAATAATCAGGTTAATGTTTACGATGTTAAAGACGGTAAACTGACTTTGTCCGATAGCCTGGTGCTGGGTGCAAAATGGCCCAACCGGATCGGACCAGCAGGTATGGATATTGACGACGCGGCGCAACTGCTGTATGTAGTAACCAAAGAAGACAATAGTTTATACATCATTGATCTGCGCACCAAAAAAATACTGCAGAATATTCCGCTGGCCGGAGAAGCGTATGCCTGTAAACTTTCACCCGATGCCGGGAAGCTTTATATCAGTTGCTGGGGATGTGACCTCGTATATACTTTTGATACCAAAATCAAACAACTGGTGCGTACAACACGTGTGGGCGATAATCCAAACGATCTGGTTCTTACCAAAGATGGAAAACGTTTGTATGTAGCCAATGCCAACGATAACAACGTATCTGTTATTGATACCAAAAGCGGGAAAGTTATTGAAACACTGAATACCGCATTGTATCCCGATGCGCCTCCGGGTTCAACTTCAAACGGACTGGCATTGAGTGGCGATGAAAAAACATTGTATGTAGCCAATGCCGATAATAATTGTCTCGCTGTTTTTGATGTGAGCAAGCCGGCTGCCAGTAAAAGTCTCGGATTTATTCCGGTAGGATGGTACCCAACTGCGGTGAAAGTAGTATCCAATCGCATTTATGTAGCCAATGGAAAAGGGTTTTCTTCACAGGCCAATCCCTTTGGTCCTGATCCATTGGGTAAGTCGCAGCAGGTGATTTACCAGCAGGGAGATCCCAATCTGCCCAAACAGGTGCAATACATTGCGGGACTCTTCAAGGGAACCATGAGTATTATTGATAAACCTACAGCTGCACAGATGTCGGTGTACGCACGCCAGGTATATCGCAATACCCGTTACAATAAAACCACTGAAATGGAACCGGGAGGTGAGGAAGGTAACCCTATTCCGCGTAAAGTGGGCGATCCCAGTCCCATCAAATATGTATTTTATGTGATCAAGGAAAACAGAACCTATGATCAGGTACTGGGTGATATCAAGGAAGGAAACGGCGATCCTTCCCTCGTACTGTTTGGTGAAAACATTACACCCAACCAGCACAAGCTTGCCAGAGAATTTGTATTACTCGATAATTTTTATGTGGATGGGGAAGTGAGTGCAGACGGGCATAACTGGACCATGGGCGCCTATGCAACCGATTTCCTGGAAAAGAACTGGGTGAACAGTTATGGAGGCAGGGGCGGTCCCTATGATGCAGAAGGCCATCGCGAAGCGGCTAATAATAAAGGTGGCTTTATCTGGGATCATTGTCGCAAGGCCGGTGTAAGCTATCGCACCTATGGCGAGTTTGCTGATGACTATAAGCCCAATATTCCGGTATTAAAAGGACATTATTGCCCATATTATACCGGTTATAACAACAGCGTGAAAGATACAACCCGTTTTTATCAGTGGAAGCGCGAATTCGATTCATTATTGCGTGTAGGTGCGGTACCCAGGTTTAATTCGGTTCGTTTTTCCAATGACCATACCGAAGGCTTGCGCAAGGGACGTCCGACGCCATTTGCACATGTGGCGGACAATGATTATGCAGTGGGACTGTTCATTGAACATTTAAGTCAGAGTCCCATCTGGAAAGAAACAGCAGTGTTTATTATTGAAGACGATGCACAGAACGGAGCCGATCACGTAGATGCACATCGGAGTACAGCCTATGTGGCGGGTGGTTTTGTGAAACGCCGTTATGTAGATCATACACCGTATTCAACTTCTTCCATGCTGCGTACCATGGAACTGATATTGGGGATACCTCCCATGACACAGTTTGATGCCGCAGCTACACCCATGTGGCGCTGCTTTTCCAAAGAAGCCAATACAACAGCTTTTGCCTCCATACAACCTTATGTAAACCTGAACGAGAAAAACAACGTAACCAATGAATGGCAGCGTCGTTCCGAATTGTTCAACCTGGCCAAGGAAGATGCGGTGCCCGATCTGGAATTCAATATTGTATTATGGCATGCCATCAAGGGGGATAAGATTCCGTTCCCGGGACCAAGAAGGGCTGCTTTTTTCAGACAACTGGACAAGCGGGATAAGGACGACGATTAATAGATAGGGCGATTACTGCCAACCAAACTCATCTTCCCTGTGTGATGATGAGTTTGGTTACCATGCGTTCTGCACCACTATCATCACGCACAATCACCAGGTAAATACCACTGGCGGCTTTGGTACCGGTATAATGCCGGCCATCCCAAACCGCCTGTCCGCCCAATGCGCGGGTTTGAAATACCAACCGGCCATTGAGTTCCGTAATTTTAACCAAAGCATTATTGACCAGTCCGCGTATGGCAATTGTACCATTGTAACCTGGCGGTACGGGATTGGGAAATACCTGTACATCCTGGTTTTTACTGCCGCCTTCGGTAGCGGTACTTCTGAAACTGCAGATGCCATTCAATGTGGCAATGAATACTTCACCCGTCAGGGGATCAATAGTTATTTTACGAACATCATTGTTGAGTAAGGGACTGTTTTCTGCGGTAAAACGATAAATGATTTTATCTCCGTTTGGGGATATCAGCCAGACACCGTTTTTGGTGCCTACCCATTTTCGGTTGGCACCGTCCACAGCCATGGATTGTACCCGTTCATCCTTGAATAATAAACCCGCAAAACGATCCTGTTGTACAATGGGCTGAATGGCTTCACACCCGCCTTGCCCGAAAACATTTTCAGGGCACTGGATAATACCAATACCCCGGTCGGTTCCCACCCAGATATACCCGTTCTTATCTTTCACCAGCGAATACACATTGTTGCTGGGTAAATTACCGAGTCCCGCACCTTGCCGGTAATATTTCCATTGATCATCATTCAGCAAATCGATATTATTACCGGGGTTATAACAAAACAATCCATTCCCTTTAGGACTCTGTATCCATAACTGATCGAGGTCATCCACTACTATCTGTGCAACTGCATTCTCAAGATGCGTAAAAGGAATGCTGAAGGATTTCCAGCTGCTGTCGGTTTTGCGTACACTAAGGTTTTGTGCGGCGCCGTAATTGCTGACCCAGAGTTGTTGTTTACTGTCGAAAGCCAGGCCACTGACACGTATACTGCCGGGATCTCCAATAGCAGGACGCAGGCTGCTGTTGGCTGATTTGAAGATAGTGATTTGTTGATTATTGAAACGAACCAGTCCGCCACCATAGCTGCCGGCCCATACCTGTTCGTTACGCGGGTCGATGGTAACGGTGATGAAATCAAGCACGGAGTCCAGCACCGGTTTATTGAAATAACCCTGGTAGCTCCATTGTTCATTACTGAAATCAAATACACCCTCTCTGTTGAATAAATAATTCCAGGCTTCATTGATGCTGCCGGCCGTGGCATACAGGTGTTTGCCATTACTCACCATTTCTCCGGTGGCTGTACCGGGCGGACCATTGGGAATAAAACGTTCTGTACCATTGCCAAATCTTGATAGTCCTCCAAACTGATCGGCCACCCAGGTGTAATTGCCGTCTTGTAAAGCAGAACGGGGAAAAGAAATAACGCCGTTCTGTGTTATGATCTGATCTATACCGCCATTGGCATTCAGCACAATCACGCGGGCTGCACCGCCGGGGGTACGCTGCGAAACCAGCACTTTATTACCCGAAACATTTGTTGCGGTTATTGGCCAGGCTGCATCGGTATACCATAACTGCCAGTTTTGTCCGTTGCGCAGGAAGAGGGAATCGTTTTTGCGTACCAGTATTTCATTGTTGAAAATAGCTACCTGCTCACAGCTGCCAGCGGGCAGGTTACTGCTATTGCTCAGCAGGTTCCAGTTGCGGTAATCGGCCGGATTGTTATTGCGCAGACAGGTTTTCAAGCCTTCTTCTGTTGCAGCAAAATAAGCATTGGTAGTACTGGCGAAATCAAATACGCGTGTTTTGCTGCCATTGTTACCAATGATCCAGCTGTCTTTGATTTCATATTTGGTAAGATCGGCAACAACAATACCCAGGCCGGTACTGATATAAGCCAATCCATTCGCCGTAAAAATGCGAAAGATGGTTTTATCCCCGGGGAGGGTACTGCGTTGAATATCGCCGATATTATGTACGATACCATCTTTCAGCACATCCATATTGCTGTTGGTATAGGCAATGAGTAGCTGGTTGCCCTGCTCATCCCATCCGATGGTATTGATGCCTACTTCATTCAGGCCGGTGATTTTACTGTATCGCTGCACATCCAGGCTGGTGTTGAGGCTGAAGAGGGCGCTGCTGGTGGCACAGAAAATACGGTTACCGCCTTTCACTACCTGGATGGCTTGCTGGTAGTTCAGGTGTTCGCGCCATTGACCAATGGGCGGTATTTGCGCGTTGAGGGAACCGTATACGCACAACAACAGGCTATAGATCAGCATTCTTGCTTGCATCAATTAAAGTTAATGGATAAAATCTTAGGTACAACAAACAGGTATTTGTCGTATCAAAAACAGGTAGTTCTACTATTTTTTGGGGTCCGTCGGCATACTAATTTGGCTGTATCAAAACACACTGTTATGACCCGACTGGCAATAAGTAATCTCCAAAAGATGGATGAGCTGATCCTGCGGCGGTGTACTGGTAGTCCGGCTGCAATGGCGTTAAAGCTGGACATATCACAGACCACGCTCTTTGCGTATCTGAGTATCATGAAGCGACTGGGTGCGCCGATCCGGTACAATAAATACAAGAAGACCTACTATTATGAGGAGGATGGTTGTTTCAAGTTGGGATTTTGTTATTCGGCAACGAAGGAGGAGCCTGCAGATCCTCCTTAATAACGGTATGTGATGATGATCAGATTCTCCGTTCGCGGAATGGGATGATTGTCTGTATGCCCATGACCCCGTACAGGTCATTAAAACGAGACATCAATTCAAAACAACTGTTATGAAAAAGATCCAGACAAATCCTGCAGCCATGGAATGGCAGCTTTTGAGCAGGGCGGAATTGGTATCAACAGAAGGAGGCGCTATCTGGAGTTTGTTCGGTAAGCTTCTGCGGGATACCATCATCGTTGATGCGCTGGCGCATTGGGATGATATCAAACAGGGTTTTTCGCGTGGTTGGCATTTTGCCGACAAGTAATTCATCATTTTAAAATCGATTGTTATGAAAAACAAATCTGTGGTGCAGCAGGCGAATAGTTGTATGCAGCCACTCAGTTCGGTAGAAATGCTGGCCGTAGAGGGAGGTAGTTTCTGGGCCGATATTGCTTATGTAACAGGAGTGATCTCCAGGTGTTACTATGAGTTCGTGACCCAGGCTTCTGCCTATCAAAGTTCGCTTCCCCCCAACCTGAAGAAGTAAGGCTTCTTCCGTGGCCCTTGTATAAGGGCCACGTTTTCTATCCGGGATGTATTTCCTCACGCATACAATTAATTATGATACAGCGAATCAGAAAATTCGAATTGATCGGTTATGCTTATCTGCTGGTGGTAACGCTATCGATTGTATTTGGCTATATATTATTTCCGTCGAAGCAATCATCAGTGCAAGACGCAGAAGTGAATTTTGCCTTTGTGGTGGGCGTACTGGCTGGTCCGATTGTTGAAACCTATCTGGTACAACATTTATTGATCAGCTACAGCCACCAATGGTTGAAACGGTACTGGCCCGGCCTGGTATTGAGTATCCTGGTATTCTCGGTGCTACATCATTATTCTGTGCCCTATATGGTAAAAACCCTGTTATCGGGAACGGTATATGGTTTGGTGTATATGGTGAGTCATATACGCAACTGGCCAGCTATCTGGCATACCTGTCTGGTGCATATGCTGCATAATCTCACGGCATTTGTAGTCAATTACCTGTTAAACCAGTGATATGGAACCGATGGATTTTCTACCTTATCGTGAACAGCAGCGGTTACGCTGGTACCTGTCACATTTGCCGAAACTGGGCAGGGTTTGCTACCTGGTGCTATTATTCTTATTGATTCTGGCATTGATGGCACTGCCTTTCTGTTCCATCCCCCTGCAAACGAGTTTGCCAGGAACCACAAGGCCCGTATCCGATCGGTTTGATATCCGGTCGCCGGTAAGCGGACAGGTGTTGGTGAGCCGTGTCTGGGATGGCAGAGCCGTATCAAAAGCGGATACATTGCTTTGGGTAGCGAACCCGGGGGGACAGTGGCAATGGCAACAGGATTCGGTGCAGTTAACCCGTTTACTGGATCAGCAAAAAGACCTCTGGGTATTACTTGCCGATAGTACTTGCGATGCAATCCGCATCACTGATATAAAAACCGAAAATTATCGGCTGCAGTACGCGTCATTCCAGTCGCAGCGTAACGAGCTGAAGCAACAGATTACGGGTTTGCAGATACAGTTGGCGGCAATGGAGCAATTGGCTGGCGAAAGAATTATTCCCCGTATGGATATGCATGATCGTGAGACGGCGTATATGCAAGCCTTACTGGCATTAAAAAGTCTGGAACAGAAACAACGGGAACAATGGGGGCGTGAACAGTTACAGCTGGTAGCAGAGATCAGTTCCCGGAAAACGCAATTGGGGCTTGGGGCTGTGGAAAGGGATAATCATATTGTACGGGCAGGCATCAATGGGAAATTACAACTGCTGCAAGCCATAGAACCGGGTTCCATACTGCAAATGGGGGCAGTCATTGCCACGATTATTCCACAGGATAGTATTACGGTAGAATGTTGGGCTTCGCCTGCGGTGATACCACATTTATATCCTGGCCAGCCGGTGTCGCTGCGTGTTGATGCATATGATCCCCGTGTGTTCGGTGTATTACAAGGAAGGGTATGGTCGATGGATCATGATGCGGTATTGGTACAGGGTAAGCCTTTATTTCGGGTACGTTGTACACTCGATCAGTCTTATCTGCAGAGTCCTTCCGGCCAGCGCCACTATATCAAATATGGCTGGTCATTGCAGGCTCGTTTTTTGCTGACCCGGAAAACATTGTGGCAATTACTCACCGGCCGCGTGTATGAATGGTTGCATGTACCACAAAATGCATCTGGCGGATGAAAAAAATCAGCTGCATAAAGCAACAGGATGCTACGGATTGCGGACCGGCATGTCTGGTAGCTGTTGCCGCCAGTTATAATGTACGTTATACAATTGCGACCATACGGCAGTGGGCGGGTACAGATGGCCGGGGAACCAATATGTTGGGTATGATTAATGCCTGCCGGAAAATGGGGATGGAAGCCAAAGCTGTACGGGCAACAAGCGACCATTTGTTATTAATTCCGCTTCCGGCAATTGCGCACCTGCAAATGGAGAATGGCTTGTTACATTTTGTAGTTATTGCAACCGTACAGGAAAACAGGATACGCATCATGGATCCGGCTACCGGTTTATTACAATGGTGGCCGTTGAAAAAATTTGCGCAACGCTGGTCTGGTATATTGTTATTACCGGAAGCTCCGGCACTGGAGCCAGGCGCTGGCAAAACCCGCTTAGGTTTTCGCCGGTTATGGTACCTGATGGAGCCCCACCGGCACCTGCTCTGGTCATCCTTGGCTGGAGCATTGATATATACTTTGCTGGGCCTGTCCATGGCCATCTACCTGCAATGGTTATTGGATATCGTGCTTTCGGGAACCGATACCAGTCTGCTCAATGGCATGAGCAGCCTATTGCTATTTATTATCTGGATACAGGTAGTACTGGGTACCATACGGAGTTATATGGGTATACAGATCGGGCAGCATGTTGATGCGGGTTTACTGATGGGCTATTACCGTCACCTGATGCACCTGCCCCAGCGTTTTTTTGATTCGATGCGTATTGGTGAAATCATCAGCCGGGTAAATGATGCAGGGCGTATCCGGCAATTCATGAGCGAAACCATCATGCAATGGATTGTGAACAGTTGTATACTCCTCAGTTCATTGCTATTGATGTTTATCTATCAACGCCAACTGGCGTTGATGCTCTTGCTGTTGATGCCTGTTTATGGCATCATCTATTGGATCGGTAACCGGTTTAACCGCCGGTGGCAGCGCGTATCAATGGAACAACTGGCCTCCCTCGAAGCAGCGCTGGTAGATGGCTTGCAAAGTGTAACTACGCATAAGAAATTCGGCACACAGCAAATGGCTGTCGACCGGGTGGAAAGCCGGGCATTGGACCTGATCCAAACCATGGGCAGGACCGGCAGGGGTAATAATACCATCGGGTATATGACGGAAGGGTTTACCAAAACCATTACCATCCTGGTATTATGGGTAGGATCCGATATGGTGTTGCGGCAGGCATTAACGGCCGGGACATTATTATCCTTCTATGCCATTGCGGAATACTTTACGGGTCCGGTACAAATGCTCATCGGTGCCAGTAAATCGATTCAGGAAAATGCCATAGCTACAGACCGCCTGCTGGATATCCTGGATCTGGAGGAAGAAGCCCTGTATGCCAAACAAAAGATTGTTCTACCCGATCAGCTATGTCTCGGACCTATTGTGTTTAGGGGTGTAGATTTTCAGCACGGACCCAGGCGTGTTTTATTTGAAGACCTGAACCTGATCATTCAACCCGCGAGACTTACGGGTATAACGGGTGAAAGCGGGGCCGGGAAATCAACGGTTTTTGCCATGCTTTTAAAATTATACCCACTGGCAGCCGGACAGATTTCCATCAATAATATTGATATAGCGTTGATGGATACCTGCTATTTACGACAAAGGATCAGCACGGTACCACAACAGGTTCACCTGCTGCCAGGTACTTTACTGGAAAACATCTGCCTGGATCAGCCTGCGGAAATGGGTTATATACAGGAGCTGGCACAGCGAACCGGTTTGCATGTTGTTGTTGATCAGTTACCGGATGGATATGATACGGTATTGCAGGATCGCGGTATACAGCTTTCCGGCGGTGAATTACAAAAGCTGGCCCTGGTAAGAGCATTGTACCGCAAACCGGATATTCTGTTACTCGATGAAGCCAGTGCATCGCTGGACCGACCCGGGGAAGAAGCTGTTATGCAAACGATTAAGTGGTATGTAGCCCAGGGAAAAACGGTTGTCTTTATTGCACACCGGATGCAGGTATTGCAGCAATGCGATGAGGTGCTGGTATTGTCGGGAGGAAAACTGGTTCAGCAAGGTACCCATGCGGTATTGATGCAGCAAGCCGGGGTATACCGTAATTTATGGGAAGCAGGTAACGGGATTAAATACTAACGATACCGTGTTTGATGGCAAAAATGGCCAGGCCTACCCGGGTTTTGATATCTAGCTTTTTGAATAGGTTGTCGCGGTAAGTATCAACGGTACGCGGACTGATATGCATTTCCTCGGCGATTTCCTTGTAGGTTTTATCAGAACAGATCCATTGCAGGAAAATGGTTTCATTCTCGGTGAGGTTGCTGAGTGCAGCGCCATCACCGATATAGGAGTCTTCGTTGCTGATATAATGCATGAGTTTATCACTCACCAGTTCATTGATGAAGTAACCGGTATCGCGGATATTCTCCAGCGCCTGTTTGAAGATTTTAGGTTTGCTGTCTTTCAGCAGGTATCCCCTGGCACCATTTTTAAGCATGCGGATGATGGCAATATCGTTCTCCAGCATACTCAGCACCAGTACTTTGGTATCGGGCATATTCAGCTTGATCCATTCCGCTGTTTCAAAGCCATCCATCATGGGCATATTGATGTCCAGCAAAACAATGGCCGGAGTTATCTTGCTGGATTTCAATCCTTCGATAAACTCCTTGCCATTACCCGCTTCCATGATAACCTTATAACCCTCGAATGAGTTGATCATTGAGGCAAGGCCGGTGCGCAGTAATTCATGGTCATCAACTAATGCTACGTTGGTCATACGAGCGGCAATTTCTGTTTTGCATGCAATATAATGGCTGTTCCGTTTCCGGGCTCACTTTTTATATCAACAGTGGCATTAATCATCTTAGCCCGGTTGAATATATTCTGTAAACCAATGCCAGGCCCAACTGTCTTCAATCTCTCTGTATCAAAACCTACTCCATTATCGCTGATAATCAGTGTGGTTTCTTTTTCATTCCCGGTAATATCAATGGTTATCGTATCAGCTTTGGCATGTTTCAGGATATTGTTCACTACTTCCTGAATCATGCGGAAAAGAATCAGGTCTGTGTCTTTATCCATTCCCGTGTAATTCTCAACAATGGAGAATTTGGTTTTATACCTGCCTGTTTTTTCCAGTGTCAGCAGTAATTGGCGAATGGATTCTACAATGCCAATATCGTGGATGCGGTTGGTTTGTAAACTATGACTGAGATCGCGTAAGTCTTTGATGGCTTTGCCCAGCAATTCGTCGGTATGTTCAAATTTTTCGTGTTCAGTGGTAACGGTGCTGAAAGTACTCATGTTCAAACGAACGAGGCTTAGTACCTGCCCGATATTATCGTGAATTTCGCGACTGATATGGGTAAATGTTTGTTCCTGTATCTCCAATTGGGTTTTCAGGATCGTTTGTTCAAACCGGTTTTTCATTTCGTCCCGTTCCTGCTGAAACTTTCTTTGCCGGCGGAGAAAAACAAACACGATCAGCAATAAGAAAAATCCAATCAATACCAGGAAAACTGAAGCGATTACGATGGTGATGAGTATGTCTTCCTGTTTTTGTGGCATAAGAAAAATGCTATGCTAAATGAGCAGTATAAAATTACGTTCAAACTGTTATTAATAATCCCATAAATCCGGATTCCCTGCTTCTGCAAATCGTTACTACGAAGGTATTCAAACAAGGCGTTAATGATCACAGAACCCAGATAAAATATCAACAATCCGATGCATATCCAGAAAAAAGGCTGCATGGATAGCTTGTGGTTGATCTGGTCGGGCAGTATCGATTCAAACAGAAAAAAGCAACAAAAAACTACAATAAAAAAAGCACCTAACAGGAATGTGTATGTATGAAATGTTTTAGTACCATCCTGTATGAAAGTCAGGTTCAATATCACCGCCAGTAAATAACCCGGGATAAACCATTTGGCTATCTGCTGAAAAGTATTGGTACGGAAATGCCGGTGGAACAGGTATGCATAGAAAATATATTCGAATGTGGTGAATATATTATACATCCAGTAGTTCCGGATAACCCGGTATGTGTACCAGATACCTATCAGTTCAATAACCACCGTGACCAGTAAAAAAGGGATAAAGTACCAAAGTACCTTATCCCTTTTCTTCAAAAATATCAATGCGGTGATTAAACTTAATAGCTGAAAATAAAAGTAAATAGCAGCTAAATGCATTTAATCAAACTCTGCAATTAAATCAGTTATGGGAAAATACCACCATGGTTCAGGGCTTCGCTGTCGTCAAAAGCATCGTTGCTTCCTACAGAACCGTTGCCTTTGCTTCTCTTGTCGCCAGTGAAGAACACAGTCAGTTTACCAGCATTACCAGGAGTCGCAGTTTTTTGATTGTAAACACCAAAGTTTACATAGATTTTCTGAGAACCCTGAGATTTCAGGTAGTTCAGGTAAGCCTGGAGATCTTTCACATTGAAAGAAACATACTGGGTAGATCTTTTACCATATTTATTTACGTATTCAGCAGCCATGGAAGATGCATCATCAGTGTTGATGATACCAGGAATATTGCTGGCACTTACCTGAATAGCAGTTATGTTTTCATTGCCCGACTTTACAGCAGCGGACTCGTTTGTTGTAACACCTTCCTGTCCTTTCTGGCAGGCTCCCAGCAGGGTAACTACTGACAGTGCTAAAACTACGCCTAAAGATTTCATCTTTTTCATCGAAATGTTTTTAATAGGTTTTGATCAAGGTTACTTTAAATGGGTATTACAGTTCGGTTATTAGGTTCAATTCTTTTACTCCAAAAGACAAGTTATCAACTTAATCTTTCGAATCGGTACAAAAGTCGTCATTTTTTGTTATGTATAGGCACTTTAATCACTGAAAATTACACGTTAAAACACGGAATTTGGCACGGTGTTTTCACCGTATATTTTTATATATTAAGCTTAAAATATTTAAAATCAATATAAATAATTTTATTTTTTTATGTTTTTTCTGATTGTTGTCAGGTTTATACACCAGATCAATCCCAGTAAAAAGAGGGCAGTTATACCTGTCTCAGGCGCCGGAAAGCGCTGTATATAGGCCTGCTGACCAGCCAATAACTGCTGTAGCACATACTGCAAAACGGTGATGATAATACATACCACCACTATGATAAGGATATTGGGCGGAAAAAATTGACGCATCAAAAACCTTTGCAGTTGTTTAGGCGAGGCACCCAACGTGATCAATAACCGGATTTCATCCCTGCAGGCTGTAATGGTTAGCTGAATGAACAAAGTGAATATCAGCAACGCAAACAGCAATAGTAAGAGCCCCGTTACCCAGGAAATACTTACAACCACATCCACAATCTGCCGGTACCGGCTGAACCGGGTTTTATCGGCATCAGTCTTTAAACCCTTTTCCTGCAAATAAGCCGATAAAGCCGGATTGCCTGGATCCTTGGTTCGAAGAATCACACGGGAAGGCTGTACCGTAACGCCATTGCCAAAATTGCGGTTGGCCCAACTGAGAAAGTTTTCGGGTACCAGCATTGATGATATACGATCACTGAAGCCCACTACCCGGCCACGCATGGATACAGCAGTCCCGGCAGGGGTATACAGGTTAATCCGGAACACAATCATTTTAACCACTTCCGGAGTTAACTGTGGCAAACCCTGCGACAAGGCAAACTGAAAATTGTAAATATCCAGGAACATGGTTGGGATAACGATCGGAACCATGTCTTCTCCTGCTGTCCAATGCCAATCCTTGCTGTTTACATCGAGGAAACTATCGGGTACAGATTCAAAAGCTACATCAGTATAAAAAGGGAAACGGTCGGAGATGCTTTGAATAGATGCTTTGAATGCACTGTTGCGCATCAGCCCAACCGATTCGGTAAAGGGTTGCTGGCGCAAATGCGTGATCTCGGCATCAGTCAGGCGACTGTTTCCCAGGGTTTCATTGTTGAGTTGTTTATTGACCACCAGGAAATTGGCAATGCTGTCGCGGTTATGCGGATTTTTCAACAAGGTATTGTAATTCACCTGTAACTGGACGGCTACCAGTATGAGCAATAAGGCTACCGATAAACCAATGGTAGCCATGGCAAAGCGCAACCTGCCGGCTCCGGTTCTGATCAGCTTTTTCCAAATACGATATCCTGTGGTCATAGGCAATTATAAATCCAGTAAAC
>JAACZQ010000008.1 GCA_009996675.1 Chitinophagaceae bacterium | reverse complement strand
AACGGGTATAATCAAAATAATGGTCTTCGTGCAAATCCGTAATAATCAACCCCGCAGCCCTTTCCTTACACACTTTACTGATCAGGGCAGCGGCTTTGGTTTTATTGGCAATGTCGAGGTGACTGAATGGTTCATCCATCAGCAACCAGTTAAAAGGTTGTACCAGTGCACGGATAATGGCTATGCGTTGTTGTTCTCCATAACTGCATAAGCCGGCCCGCTGTTGTAAAATATGGCTTACCCCCAACTCGGCTGCCATGGCTGTGATATCCGATGTTTCCATTACCGGGTCCTGTAGTACCCTTTTCAATTCTATATTTTCAAAAGCAGTGAGGTTTGGAAATAAACGAAGATCCTGGAAAATAACACTTACCTGCTGCTGTCGGTAACCGGCAAGTATTTCTGCATTCATCGTCTGTAAATCATTCCCATCCCAGCGGATTGTTCCGGTATAGTCGTTCCTCAATCCATATAAACTGTGCACCAGGGTGGTTTTACCGGTACCACTGGGCGCTTTGATCTTTACCCATTCCCCCGGGCGGAATACCAGTTCCTGGCTCCAAATGCCGGAACTGCGCTGCGCAATACTATCACGCAGCGGAATGGGAATCAGTTTTTGTAGTTCGATGATCATGCCAACTTCGGTATAAAAATGAGTCCTGCATGTGCAGGACTCAAATATGATCTAAAGCTTGAAATTATTTAATTGGTCCGGATAATGGCCGGTACACCGCCCGGGAACATTTTATCCTCCGCTTCCTTTTCACGCCTTGCTGCCACACGCATGTCAACAGCAATATCCGTGAGTAAACTGGTTAAAGTAACCAGGCTATTCTGTTTGCTGTCCTGCATTCGCACTTCCATGGTACTGTTGATGGATTTGCCGTTGAAATTATCCGACAAAATAATCAGGTCTTTGAAAGTGGCTTTTGTTTTCCGCATGGCACTGTTGAAGCCGCTGCCTTCTGTTTCATCAGCATAAGCACCGATGGTATTGGCGATATCAAAGTACATGACAGTGGTTTTACCTTTAGCCTGACTCATCACATCCGCATTTAAAGCGGCTTTGCTGGTTTTGGCCATATACTGTGCATATAACACAGAGTCGCTGCTCAGTATGAAGTTTTTCTCATCACCATGCACATAAAAGCCCAGTGATGCCAGCAGGTCTCCTGCTTTATAGGCATTACCTTCTTTTTTGAGATAACCCAGTTCTACGGTCTTATCCATCATCTTGAAGAAATCGGTTTTATTGCCTACGGTAACATTCAATAACATTTTGCCGATGGATTTTTTAGGTACCAGTGCTTTTTCATCACGACGCTGTTGGGGTTCAGGCGCCGAAGTACCCAGGTCAGACACAACAATGGCCATATCTCCTTTGAAAGAATGATAGAAATTATCCACGGTGAAACCGGTTTGTGCGATCATGTTGTTGATCAGGGATTCCACTTCCAGTTGTTTGAATAAACCACCAAAAATTTCGGGGTTAAATGCCACTACCATAAAACCATTCACATGTTGTGAAGGATAATGTTCGATCAGTGAAAGATCTGCGGGTTTGCCGGGGTATTGTTTAAGCAAACTGGTGATCATATTGTTGGTGTGTGATGCCGAACGTACCAGTATTTTCCCGTTTTCAAAAGTGAGGGTTGCGGTTGAGTAATTGTCTTTCAGCAACTCCTCCATTTTGGGTAATTGCAAAGGCATCATTTTCAATGCGGGCGCAATACTGCCGGTAGAGCTGAAGAAATAACCATCTGCTTTGTCTTTGAACATTTCGGAGAATGCTTTTACTGAAGCGAGAGATGCATCTTCTTTCTGCGTATAGTACCCGGCTACTTCTGCTTTTACGGCAGAGTCCTTGTTGAAAGTTTTTTCCGGTACTACATAATTCATGGTAATAGTGTCGAAATAGGGCTTCACTGCAGGTGCGTTGTACACGGTAAGCAGGATGTTCTTATCGGTCCATGAAATGAGTGTTCCGGGCTCCGGAGTGATATAAGAATATTCTTTTTCTTTTTTCACTTCGTGTTTTTTCGCTTCTTTATCGTTTTTGAGCCAGGCTTCAAATTTGCCGGCATCTGATAAATTGGCGAGCATATTAATGCTCATGCCTCCCAGTTCGGCCTGTTTGGTGCCGGGGTTGAAGAAGAAGTAAAAACGATTGTCCCAGTTGATCCCGGCATTGTTGCGGAATGCTTCCAGCTGATCACGATCGGCTTTGTCGGCAGAATCGCTTTTAAAAATCCGGCCAAGCAGGGTATCTACACTAATACCCCCCTTTTGCAGTTTGTCTTTCATACTACCCGGATCCAATACAAAAACAGCGCTGGCGGTTTTGGGGATGTAACGGGCTTCTTTGGGGGCTTTACTGCCACAGGAAGTTACCAGTACGGCAACAAATCCAATGGCAACCAGCCCAAGCAGGTTCCTTTTCATGTTAGTTATAGCGTTAAAGTTTGTAGGGGGTGTTTCTGATTTAAAGATAATACGATTCCTATTCAACCTCCTAAAAAGGTACTTTTTTTACATGAACGCAGCCGGTGAGGTTGGAAATGGCGAATATGGCCCGATGAGCGGGGGAGGTGAAAAGTGGAATTGAACGATACGCACTATTGAGTTCTCACCTGTGTGAGGTTCAGGGCATTAAAAAAGCAGTGAGGCAATCAGCTTCACTGCTTTTTGGGTATTGATGGCGTTTATTATTTCAGGGCCTGGTAAATGACTTCCTGTACATTGGGCCGCACATTCATGCGCCCGAATTTAGTATTGTTGCGCGTGGGGGTTACCCGGCTGGATAAGAATATATAAACCAGGTTGTATTTGGGATCTACCCATACACAGGTGCCAGTAAAACCGGTATGTCCGAATGTTTCAGCTGAAACAGACCGGGAAGGATAGGCTTCCTTGCGGGTGGCATTATCTTTCTCAGGCTTGTCAAAACCAAGGCCACGACGACTGGTATTACTGCTGTAGGCAGTAAACTTATCAATAGTACTCTTCTGCAGCAGACGAGTGCCATTCAACTCTCCGCCATTCAATAACATCTGGTACAGTTTGGCCAGGTCATAGGCATTACTGAATAATCCGGCGTGACCGGCAACACCGCCAAACATGGCAGCGCCTTCATCATGCACATCCCCATGCATCTGCTGCCGGCGGAAATGTTGTTCTACTTCTGTAGGGATGATCTGGCTTAATGGCATGATTTCACGCGGACGATAAGTAGTGGTGGTCATGCCCAGCGGCGCATAAAAAGTATTGTGTACATATTCGTTGAGGGGTTGTCCGCTTACAGCTTCCACAATCTTACCCAGGAAAATAAAATCATTATCACTGTATACATAGGCGCCCTGTTTGGTGAGTTTGCTTTTCAGTATACGGGCATAGAGGGTATCATTCCAATCGTTGCGCAGGTAGAGGCCTTCGGCAACCCGGTAGGAGAAGCCTGCTTCAGGTCTGACAGCAAAATACTGGGGCTTGGGAAGTCCGGTTGCTGTATCAATTACTTCCCGGTAAAATGGAATAAACGGGTTCAGTCCGGCCTGGTGCAGCAGGATGTCTTTCAGTTTCAAACCGCTTTTATCGGAACCGTTTACCCAGGGCAGGTAATCACCCAGTGTTTTTTCCAGATCAATCTTGCCTTCCTCATATAGTTTCATGACGGCAACGGTTGTAGCAGAAATTTTGGTTACAGATGCCAGGTCGAATACCATATCGGTACGCATGGCTTCGGCATGATCACTGTTGGTATAACCAAATGCTTTATTGTATACTACTTTACCATCTTTGGCAACCAGCACCACCATTCCGGGTGCTGCAGCACTGTCCACCGCATTATTGGCAATACTGTCGATGCGTTTGAGTATATCACTCTTCATACCAACAGATTCGGGGCTGGCTGCAGGGAAATAACTGCTGTAGAAAATACCATCGCCAAAATGAAAATTATCACAAACAGTTACGGGCAGTTTACCAACGGGTTGAATTTTACCCAGTAACAGATCTGCTGCCGCCAGTTGGGTGGTTTCATCATCTTCGTAACAGGCAACCAGGTTCTGCGACTGGCAGATATATTGTATGGCATAGGGGTTACCGAAAACAAAGGTAATGCTGTTGTTTTGCTGGAGATCCTGCAACAGTTTCATGGTGGCTTCACTGATGCCATATTGATTGGCGGGTCTGCGGCTGTACGCATGCATACCTACAACAACGGCATCGTAACCACGCAGGGCGGTTTTAATTTCTTCGGCGCGGGCAGAGGTTTCTTTGTTGCCAAAGAAAAACAGATCGGCTTTGAAATCGTTTTGAAGACGGGTAGCAAATGCATTGGCTTTGCTGATACCGATGCCTACATAAGCAATTTTATTGGCTTTCAGAGGTAAGAGACTGCTGTTATTGCGGCGCAGAAGGGTCAGTGCTTCGGCCGATAAACGTGTTTTAATAGCCGCTGTTTTGGCATTGAGATCATTCACCAGGTTGGTGGTATCGATGGGTTTGAGGTCGTGCAGGCCGAGATGGTATTTAGCCAGTAATACTTTCTTAACCCGGGCATTGATATCTTCCCAGCTCAGTTTTCCTTCATCAATCGCCTGGCGCACTTTTGCAATACTGCCTGGGATATCACCTGGCAGGCAAAGCATATCATTACCGGCAATCAGCGACATCACCGAAGCATCTCCTTTGGGGAAAAACTTGGCTACACCCTGCATTTCCAATGCATCGGTAAAAGAAATACCCTGGTAACCCAGTTCATTGCGCAGGATACCCATAACGTTTTTACTGGAGAGCGAAGTGGGCAGGTTGGTGGTGGTATCAATGGAGGGGATCGACAGGTGGGCAATCATCATACTTCCCACCCCTGCTTTGATCATTTCGCGGAAAGGGTATAGTTCGAGGCTGTCCAGTTGCGCACGCGATTTGTTGATGATGGGTAAATCGGCGTGTGAATCCACCGAAACGTCACCGTGACCAGGGAAGTGTTTGGCTGAAGCCATAACGCCTACATCCTGCATACCCTTCATGTATTGTACGCCATATAAGGCTACTTTGTATTTGTCTTCTCCAAAACTGCGGTCATTGATCACGGGGTTTTGGGGATTGTTATTGATATCAACATCCGGTGCATAGTTCACCTGGATGCCCATGCGGCGGCATTGTTCGCCAACAGCCAGTCCGAACTCATAAATCAGTTTGGCGTCGGGAACCGCACCCATCATGAGTTGACGGGGATAATTGATGACGCTGTCCAGGCGCATACCCAATCCCCATTCGCCGTCAATGGCGATCATCAATGGTGTTTTGGCGATGGACTGGTACATATTGGTTAGTTGTGCCTGTCGCACCGGGCCGCCCTGGAAGAAACAGAGACCACCCACATTGTATTTGCGGATCAGGTCGGTTACTTCTTTCACATGATCGGCGCCGAGATTGCTGTGGGCACGGATCACCATGAGTTGTGCAATACGTTCGTCTTTGGAAAGCTTGCGGAATTTTTTGCGTACCCATTTATCGGCTTTGGCATTGTGCTCATAAAACTGCTGTGCAGATGCAGCTGTCAGGAAGAGGATGGTTGCCAGTAAGGCCAGCGTTTTTTTCATATAGCGAATGTTCAGCCCACAAGTTAAGCATTCTGGGTATTTCTGCGGCTTTTTGCAGGTTTTGAGTGAGCATCGGGTGAATCCTTCGGACAATACGGGCAAATAAAAAAGCCGCAAATGTGTTTCTGCGGCTTTCAAGGTTATATCCGAAAAAAATATGATCTTTAAGATTCGGCCTCTTCGCTTGCTTCGCTCAGCTTCAATGCCACTTCGTTGTTTTTGAGGATGGAGAACCATTTCACCATTTTCTTCATATCGCTTACGTATACGCGATCAAAATCCATATTAGGGTATACTTTCTGGAAATAGGCTTTAATAGCCGCTGCATCTTTATCGGATGGCAGGCTTTCTTTACCGGCATCCATGGCCTGGAAGATTTCCACCAGGTTAACATTATCACCTACGGTATAAACTTCAATGCTTTCCAGGTGTGAGAAATTGTGTACCCGGCTGCTCACAAACTTGGTTGTTTTGTCGTCCAGTGAACGCACAATGGCACCATCGGTCTTACTGCCTACCATTTCAAACAAACCGCTCATGCCGGTAATTGATATCAGTTTACTATACTCCATATATCTTGTATTGAGGCTGCAAAGTAAGGGGAAAATGGACTATTTATCATGTCTTGAACGGGTTTTAGGTTATTGTTGGCAGCAGGTATCGGATAAAAATGGACGAATGGTTTGTGTTTCTCCGCTACAACAGGTAGTTTAGGAGACGGTATCAGCCAATACCTCTTCCAATTTCTACCTCACCTAAAATTTTTATATGCCCAATCAACATGCCATCAGCTGGTTCGAAATTCCTTCACTTGACCTGGCCCGTGCGCAGGCTTTTTATGAAAATATTTTTCAGGTAACACTCTTTCCCATGGATACGCCCAATATTCAGATGCGTATGTTTCCGATTGCAGATCCAACCTGTGTGGGCGGAGCGGTGGTCTTCAGCGGCGGATTTCACCAACCTTCCGATTCCCTGGGACCACTGATTTACCTCAATGCCAATCCCGATGTTCAGCTCATCCTGGACCGGGTAGAAGCCGCAGGGGGCCGGATCCTGGTTCCTAAAACAGCCATCTCTCCCGAATATGGTTTTATGGCTGTGATACTGGATACCGAAGGCAACCGTATTGGATTACACAGCGTACCGGCGGGTTCTGCAGGTTAAATCTTTCACCAAATCAATCTATATGAAAAAAATAACAACACTGCTTTTATTGCTGATCTCCGGCTGGTCACTGGCACAGGCCCAATCGGTGAGTTCCGAAGCACTCAAAGAACAAATGATCAAAGACTGGGAACGCGCCAAAGCGTATACCGCAGAATACCTGGCTGCAATGCCGGCAGATAAATACCAGGCGAGGGCGGTTGACAGCATCCGTAGTTTCTCCGAACAAATGCTGCACCTGGCTGCAGGTAATATTGGACTGGCAGCCAATGGCACAGGCAAGACCCGAATTTTCCCCGGATTCAATATGGAAAAATCAGCAGGCGCCCAATCGAAGGATTCGGTGAGCTATTATGTCAATGCCAGTTACGATTTTGTTATTGAAGGCATTAAAACATTGGATCCGGCTACCTGGGGTGAAGTGATCAAGCGGGGCAACCTCAGCGAAACACGACTATCCTGGATCATGAAAGCTTTTGAACACCAGTCGCACCACCGCGGGCAGTGTACCATTTATATCCGCCTGCAAGGCGTTCGGCCTCCGGCAGAAAAACTATTCTGAAGTGAATTGATGCAAGTGCCGGTGAATATCATTCACCGGCACTTTTGTTTTAGTCGGGAAACAATGTTTTGTCAATACCCGGAATAATCCGCATGGCATTTTTGTAATACACTTTTTTCAGGATCGCATCACTCAGCCCCATGCCATACATACGCCAGAATGCGTGGTATTTTTTGTGGTAAGGGAAGTATTCATCCTTTGTTTCCAATACCCTGAAATAGGTAGGGTATTCGTCCGGCACCCAGCTATCCTTACCAAATAAAATCCGGTCCTGGTATTTTTCAAAAAAAGCACGGGCATTAATCGGTTGCCGTCCCAGCTCCGCAATCACAGCGCCGAATTCAACATACATATTGGGGAATGAGTCCAGCAATACACCCAGCTGTTTCAGGTTATTGGCATACCAGCCAAAATGGGCAGCAATGAAATTGGTGTTGGGGTGTTTGCGGATGATATTATGCTGCTGCTGGATCAGATCGGACCAGGGAGCCGGATCGGTATCGCTGCGTTTACGGTCGGGGTGCAATGCCAGTTCCAGCCATCTTTCATTCTGGTCATCCATGGGTTTCCAGAATGGTTCCGGGTCGGCGGTATGTATGATCACAGGAATTTTCAGCTCACCGCATTTGGCCCAGACCGGATCAAGACGGGGATCATCAATACGCAATAATTTGCCCTGGTTATCACGAAATGAGAAGCCCAGGTTTTTGTATACTTTCAAACCCACAGCACCGGCTTTTACGTCCCCTTCCAGTTCTTTCACAGCGCGTTCAGCCCAGCCCGGTTCCCCCACACCAATAAAATTCACATTGGTGAAATGTAGTATGCGATTGGTTGTACTACCCTTGGCATTGGCAATGGCCCGCTGCAGATACGAGGGGTCCTGTATGCCGAATTGTCCGTTGATATTTTTATATCCCCTACCGCTTAGGTTAATCATGATACCCATGTTCAGGCGGTCCATATCCCTCAGCAATGCTTTTACATCCTGTGTAGGCATACTGAACTGGTGGTTGTGTACATCAATAAAGGGAAATTTAGCACGGGCAACCGGGTGCTCGGGAACCACCAGCGTACTGGGGGGATTGTATTTCTCAAAGTCCATACGCTGTTGTGCCTGGAGCGTGCCCAGACAACAACAGGCCAGCAGGGTGAGCAGTTGTTTCATATATTGGCTTTTGCATGAAAACTATAACGAAGCCGCAGCCCCGCCATACCAGCGGTATATCTTAACATTTTTTTGTCAGGACCCGGCGCCCAGATCTTTCAACGCATTGGCCAGTCTTGCTTCCAGCGTTTCATAAGGGGTATATCCCCTGGCCAGCAGGTGGAACTTGGATTCGTTTTCCTGTAATAATACACAGGGGAATCCGCTTACCTGTAATTGTTTCACCAGTGAAAATTCATAATAGGCCCTGTCGCGGTATTCATCGCTGTGCAGTTTTGCGTAAAAGTCTTCCGGATCAAGCTTGTATTTGTCCAGTAAGTGCCGGTAAGCTTCGTCGTCTGTCAGGTCGCGCCCCTCAAAATGCAGTGCATATTGCAGGTCAGATGCAAAAGCCACCTGCTGATCGGGATGGGCATCTTTGAATATGGCAAGTGCAATAGCCGGCTTTTCTGAACTGGGAAACCAATCGCTTTTATCGGGATTGCGAATATGCCACAAATAATCTTCGCCGAACTGTATGCCGGTATATTCCTCAACGGTAGGGTAAGCTTTCTCGATATAAGCGGCTGTTGCGCCGATATGGATGGGTGCTTCGGGCAGGATCATACCGCCGGACAGGACTTCAATCTGCAGGGTGGGATGTGTTTCCTGGATCTTGCGCATCACGGGGCTGAAGCCATAACACCAGCCGCAATAGGCATCGTAACAGTAAAAAAGTACGGGATTCATGCAGCAAAGGTACCAAAACCCTTCCAGAGCCGTTCATCAGTAACTTTCCGGGTAAACGCGCTTCTTTGTATTTTTGTTCCGGTTTCCACAACCTTAAACCATAAACAACAAACCATAAACCTACACCTATGCCCGGTTTTGAATTTTTTGGTGCTGAAGAAAGAAAAGAAGTGAATGATGTGCTCGAAACGGGCATCCTCATGCGTTATGGATTTGATGGCCCGCGTAAAGGGATCTGGAAGGCGCAGGAACTGGAAAAAGCCATTACCGAAGTGTTCGGGTGTCAATATGCCCAGCTCACTTCCAGTGGCACAGCGGCCCTCACAACAGCCATGGCTGCACTGGGGATTGGCGCTGGTGATGAAGTGATCATGCCTGCTTTCACTTTTGTAGCCAGTTTTGAAGCAGTATTAAGCGTGGGAGCAGTGCCGGTATTGGTGGATATCGATGAAACCTTAACACTCAACCCTGCTGCGGTTCGCGCCGCCATCACGCCCCGCACCAAATGTATTATGCCGGTGCACATGTGTGGCAGTATGGCCGATATGGATGCTTTACAGGTGATCTGTAAAGAACACAAACTGATTTTACTGGAAGATGCCTGCCAGAGTATTGGCGGTACCTATAAAGGCAAAGCCCTTGGGACCATCGGCGATGCCGGTACTTTTTCTTTTGATTTTGTCAAAACCATTACCTGTGCCGAAGGCGGTGTGGTGATGACGAATAGTGAAGATGTGTATATCAAAAGTGATGGTTATACCGATCATGGCCATGACCACAAAGGAGCCGACCGCGGCGCTGATCTGCACCCTTTCCTGGGATATAATTTCCGCATCAGCGAATTGCATGCTGCGGTAGGTTTGGCGCAGATCCGCAAACTGGATACTTTCCTGGCCATCCAGCGGAAGCATCACCAGTTATTACGTTCTTACCTGGAACAGATACCTGGCATCAGTTTCCGTGTAGTACCCGATCCGGCGGGTGATAGCTGTACTTTCCTGAGCTGGTTCCTACCCTCAGAAGCCCAGGCAACCGCTGTGGTAGCCGGTTTGAAAGAAGCCGGGATACTTCCCGGTAATTTTTACTGGTTTGCCAATAACTGGCATTATATCCGCAAATGGGATCACCTGAAAACATCGGCCTCCCTCAATCGCCTGAGTGCAACACAGGAAGAAGCATTGGTTGCTTTACAACATACCCAATTTTCGGCCAGCGATGCTGTCATGAGCCGCTGTATCTCAACAGCCATCAGCCTTTTATGGACAGAAGAACAGATCCGGGAGAAAGGAGAAAAGATGGTTGCGGTAATCCGAAAAGTACTGGAAGCCTGATCTGATCAGTTGCATGTTAAAGCATCGATCCTATACTGCCAGGGTACAGCCGGTTGTGTTGCGAAAATGGTATTGGCTGGAACTATTATTGCTGTTTTTGTTTGGCGCTGCCACTGCAATATTGCTTGCCGAACCGGGTGAGGGGGAACGATGGTTCTTGCGGTTGGTCTATCCGGTATTCTTTTTATTTGGTATAGAGCGACTTTACAAACGCTACCGTTTTTCCAAAGCAAGCGGGTATCAGATTACAATAGATGAAGTCGGTATTCGCTGGAAATTACCCGATACCGGTAATAATCAGGAACAGGTAATCATCTGGAATGATATGCGCTGGCTGAAATGGGAGGAAAAACGTTTATTGATTGTTTATACAGGTACTTTTTTTACAGCAGATCTCCCATTATTGCGTATCAGTGAAACTGATAAAATCGAACTTCATCAACTTCTAACAGCATACGCAGAAGAACATGCCATTAATTTGAACGTTTGAAGCTGGCAGGGAGACTGCGGGTATTGTTTTTGCCTTCGAGTTTATTGACATAATCCAAACTGCCCAACCGGAAGCGAAGTGGAATCCGGGTTATTTTTTCAATCTGTAATTCCTTTTTGCAAAAAAAAGAGAGGTTATTGGTATAATAATTTTCAGGGACCAGGCGAACCGGCAACTGACGAAGGCTGTCGGGTAGGGGCAATGGCTGTCTGGCCTGCTGTGCCTGCGTTACAGCGGCTGTCATTAGCAATAAATTCACAAACAAACAAATCCGTTTCAAACGAATGTGACTTTTATTTGTATGTAAATTTACAACGTAATTTGGATTTCCGGAACGATTGTTGCTAAAGCGCTATCGTCCGGGTTCACAGGTATTGAATTTTATGTCTTTAAGCCAGTCATTACAACAGAAACTCTTACAAAAGCTGTCACCCCAGCAGATTCAGCTCATGAAACTGCTGCAGGTTCCTACTGCTAACCTGGAAGAGCGCATCAAGGAAGAGCTGGAAGAGAATCCGGCACTGGAGCTGGATGAGCAGGGACATGAAGATGAGTATGGCGATGATATGCGTGATGAGTTTGATAACAGTGCAGAGGATGATATGGATCCGGATGGCAGTGCGGATGAATACGACAATGTTGACATCAGCGATTATGTGATGGACGACGATGGAGAGATAGCCGATTATAAAATGCGGGATGATAATTACCCGGAAATGGATGATCAGAAAGTAATCCCCATCCGGGTTGAGACCAGTTTTCATGACCTTTTGCTGGATCAGCTGGGTATGCTGGAACTGGATGAACGCAGGTATAAGATTGCGGAACAGATTGTAGGTAGCCTGGATGATGATGGCTATTTGCGGCGCGAACTGACTTCCATTGCCGATGACCTGGCTTTCCGGCAGGGCCTTACCGTAGCAGAAAAAGAAATTGAAGCCCTGATTCAGCAGATACAGCAGTTTGACCCGCCGGGTATTGGTGCCAGGGATTTACAGGAATGTTTGCTCTTACAACTCAAACGCAAATTATCGGAAGGTGCGGCGGTAGACCTTGCCATGCAGATTTTGAGCAAGTATTTCGATGAATTTACCAAAAAACACTACGAGAAGATCCAGCGCAGCATGAACCTGAGCGATGATCAGCTCAAGGAAGTCATTAACCAGATCATTCGCCTCAATCCCAAACCAGGCGGCAATGTGGGTGAGATCAATAAGGCTGAAAGTTATATTGTTCCCGATTTCTTCGTTATTAACAACAACGGTAAACTGGAGCTCACACTCAACGCCAAAAATGCCCCCGACCTGCGTATCAGCGAAGGCTACCGAGATATGCTGAAAGATTATGACCGGGGAAGCAAAAAAGATAAACGGCAGAAAGAAGCAGTCTTGTTTATCAAGCAAAAAATTGATGCAGCCAAGTGGTTTATTGATATGATCAAACAACGGCAGGAAACATTGATCAATACCATGGGAGCGATCATGAAGCATCAACAGGAATTCTTCCTCACGGGTGACGAAACTTCCATGAAGCCGATGATCTTAAAAGATATTGCAGAAATAACCGGACTGGATATTTCCACTGTTAGCCGTGTGGCCAACAGTAAATTCGTACAAACTGAATTTGGCACCTACCGGCTCAAATTTTTCTTCAGCGAATCATTGAGTACTGATAGCGGAGAGGAAGTGAGTACACGTGAGGTAAAAAAGATTCTCAGCGATATCATTGAAAGCGAAGACAAACGCAAACCCCTGAGTGATGAAGTGCTTACAGAAATGTTGCAGGAGAAAGGATATAATATCGCCCGCAGAACCGTGGCCAAATACCGGGAACAATTGAATATACCCGTGGCCAGGCTGCGCAAAGAACTCTAAAAGGGGTTTTCACCCGTACAACAGCTCCGTCTTTTAACCGCCCCGGGTAGTTGATATACTACAAGAAGAATGGATTCTCTCTAAGACCTTTTCTATTGGCTTTATATAGCTTTGTTTGAACCGGGTTATCCGGTATCCAAAATTCAATATCCCCCGTGAAGCGAAGAACTGTGCTTATATGCGCCGTACTGTTTACCTGTATGGCATTACCCTGTCAACCACTGCTGGCATTGGCTTCCGCTGATACCACAAGCATGATCATACAGGCGGATACGACCATCTGTAAAGGAGCTTCACTGGATATCACCCTTCGCTCACCCAAACCCAAAGACACCATGCTGCCCGGTGTCTGGAAGCAATTGATTGGTGCCGGTGCCATTGATCAGGCTTATTTCAACATCAAACCATTCGGATACGACCGTACACGCCAGTATCTCTATTCCGTTTTCAGACGCACCATTATTCGCTATGATCTGAAACAGAATAAGGTTACGACCATTCCCTCCAATAACTGGCCGGGCGATTACAGTGAGTTTGTGTATGATTTCACGAACGACCGTATTCTCTGCTGGCGCAGCGGGCGCGATAATATTTATGCACTGCCCGCACAAGGCGGTAACTGGACTTTGCTGGGCCCGGGTGTTTATGATAATGAATGTTACGGTGCCTCTCCTTTCTGGAACCCACTCACTGGTAGCCCCGGCTTTTATGGTGGATACGGATCTGCACAGGTGAAGAGCTGGATATATGAACACAATGGTACGGGTTGGCAGCTCAAGAAAAATAATCCGGCCATTGATATGAATCCACCCAAAGGGGGAAATGTCATTGCATCCAATGCCGATGGTTCTAAATTATACCTCTTCTCCGGTCAGGGTAATTACAGCGGCAGCGAATTAACAGGTGCCTGTTTACTGGGTAGTCCCTGGGCCAATGCCGGTGGTATTTTCTGCTGGCTGCGGGATCTCTGGGAAATTGACCTGAACACCTATCAGTTTAAAAATATTCTGCCGGTGAACGATCCCTCCATTCAGTATGAGGGAGCCGTTGCATATGATTATGACAAAAATCGCTTTTTCCTTTTCGGGGGCTTCCAGCCAACAGGTGATTATGTTATGAATCAGTTACTCACCAATACCGATAAAACATTCCAATTCCGGGTGGGAAAAGATGCCGGCTTTGTTGAGTTCAAAGGAGAAGGTGCCAAGCCACCCGCCATGCCGAGAACAAGTTCCAACAACTACGCGTATTATGATCCCGTCGATAAACGTGTTATCTGGGCAAGGTTTGATGGTATCTGGGCTTATTACCCCGACTCCAGTGCCGCCCCCAAACCCGATACGACATATCTCTGGTCCAACGGCGCAACGACTAAAAATATTACCGTTAAACCGGATCAAAACACACAATATCGCGTGACCAGGACTATTGGTACGGATATCAGCATGGATACGATTAATGTAGCGGTTAAAATTTTAAAAACCAGCCTGGTTGATACGGTAAAACATTGCGGCGACAGCATTTTACTGGACGCGGGGCCGGGCTTTGTGGGTTATCAATGGAATAACAGCAGCACTGCTCAATCGCTCTGGGCAAAAGCAGCAGGTAAATATTGGGTTACTGTTTCAGACAATGAGTGTTCTGCAACCGATACCACGATAGTGCAGCTGGCGTTGCCTGTAGAAGATTTTCAGGTAAAAGCAGCATTGGATTCAGTTTGTCCGGGTACAAGAGACTCTTTATACATAGTTGCACCTCAGTCCAATATTATATACGAATGGATGGTACCCGGGAATCCTGCGGTGATAAAAACCGGTAATTATGTAGTGGTAGATGGTATTAAACGCGATACATCTTTTATTATCCGTGCCAAAGCCGATCCGAATGTATGTCCGGTTAAAGGATCCACAGTTACAATAGCGGTACGACATCAGTTACCCGCGCCGGTTGTGCGTGACTCGGCGACAGCTACTTCCCTGTTTTTCGATTGGGATCCCATACAATGGGCGCAGGGATATAGTGTGAGCAGGGATAGCGGCTTGAGTTATACGGCGCCCAGTACGGGTGTGCTCGGATTGCGTCATGTAATCAACGATCTGCAACCCAACGAATCGGTACGGTTATGGGTAAAAGCCCTGGGCGTTTATGCCTGCGAAAACAGTGACAGTGTAAAAATTGTTGCCAGAACCCTCAATCCTTTTGGAGAAGGCATATATATACCCAATGCTTTTACACCCAATGGCGATGGCAACAATGATCTCTTTACGGTATACAGTACAACCATTGTGTCGGGAACACTGATCATTTACAATCAGTGGGGTCAACAGTTGTATGAAACCACAGACCTGCGTAAGGGATGGGATGGAACTTATAAGGGGAATCGTGCGGTTGCCGGCAGGTATACCTATTCCCTGGATGCGATTATGCAAAGCGGACAACGGGTACAGAAAGCAGGATCATTCAGCCTGCTTCGATAAATGATATTAATGTGATGTGTATGTGTAGACGAATATGGATAGTATTATTGATAACCTTCAGCTATGCCCCGGTATGGGCACAGGTGGATGCGCATTTCACCCAGTATTATGCACACCCGCTTTGGCTGAATCCCGCGATGACGGGCGTGAATGATGGCGATTACCGGGTTGGTGCCAATTACCGGTATCAGTGGCCTTCCATTAATGCACCCTTTATTACCAAGGGGGTATCGGCAGATATGCGTTTATCGGATCGTTGGGGTATTGGTGTAAACCTGTTGAACCAGGTAGCGAAAGATGCAGGCTATTATTATAACAATGGTTATTTATCCATTTCATACCGGGTTCCGCTGACTGAATACCATATACTCAGTGGGGGATTTCAGATAGGTGTGTTGAATCGCGGGATCGATATCGGAAAATTTCAATTCGGAAATCAGTATAATCCTATTATCGGATATGATCCGGGTATGCCCAATAATGAATTGTTTTTACGACAGACTGCAACATCTTTGGATGGCAGTATTGGACTGATGTACTTCGATGCCACACCGGATAAAAACTTCAACCTGTTTTTCGGTGCGAGCCTTTACCATCCGAATCAACCCGATAACCGGTTCTTGTCTGGTGCAGAGAATAGTAAAGTACCCATGCGTTACGCTATTCATGGTGGCGTTCGGTTAAGTATGGGCGACCGGGCCGAACTGGTGCCTCACGCCGTTTACCTGCGACAGGGCGATGCCAGTGAAATAACAGGAGGAGTATTGATGAATTATACCCTGAGCGATGATAAGGCATTGATGACAGGTGCTACCTGGCGCATGAACGATGCGGTAGCGCCACAACTGGGGTTGCATGTAAATGGATTAACCATTGGATTTAGCTACGATATCAATATTTCCAGGCTAAAAACAGCTTCTTCTTACCAGGGCGGTTATGAATTATCGGTGAGTTTCACCGGAAGAAAAAAATTGTCTGATTTAAAGTTTGTATGTCCAAAACTGTAATGACAAATAGAATAGCCTGGTTTGTTTTGTGTTTGGTTTGCCTGGGTTCTTTTTCCCATGAGGCCGTAGCACAAAGTGCACGACGTCTTGTGAAAGCCGCAGACAGGGCATTTAAGCAACATGATTATTATACCGCCACGCGTTATTACGCTGCGGCATTATACGATAGCCCATTGGTTAAAAAAGTAACGGATCAACGGGCACCTTATCAATATGCTACCGGTCGCAGTGGCGTAAAAGCCAAACAGCGAGCAGCGGTTATATATCAATTGGCCGAATCGTATCGATTATTGGGTGATCCCGGTAAAGCCAGGCAGCAATACGAGCAACTGGCAGGTATGAATACGCAGTCATTTCCTTACCTGGGCCTCTGGTATGGTATTACACAGGTGCAAACCAATGAACCGGTTAAAGGCATTGCTGCCCTGCAGAAATTCCTCGATCAGCATAAAAAAGAAGATGATACTTATACGGCAGCAGCTAAAACATGGCTGGCTACCGCTGCTTACCTGATGGCGGAAGCTGGCAAAAGACCACAGGCTTCTATTAGTAAAATGAACGGAACAGGAGCATCCGACGGATCACATTTTGCTTTTGAAAAATTACCCGACAACCAGGGAATATTCTCTTCAAGCAGACGGGAGGGTGAAGGCCGCAATCTCCGGTATCCGTTTCGTTTATACCAGATAGACGATGCAGATACGGCACGAAAACTGAATTTCCCCGGAAATAAGAACTTACAGACTGCTGCATCTTCGATGTCGGTTGATGGATTGACCATGTATTTTACCGGAGTAGATCCTTCCAAAAAACAATCACGTCAACAGATCTATTATTCAACGCGACAGAATCGACAGGATAACTGGCAGGAACCTGTACTGATGCCCGCACCAGTAAATGAAAAAGAAACCGATTCCAAACATCCGCAGATCAGTAGCGATGGCAAATACCTTTTTTTTGCAACAAACCGATCAGGTGGTCAGGGGGGATTTGATATTTGGATGGTTGCCATGAATGGACAAACCCCTGTTGGTAATGCTATTCCGGCCGGTCCATCTGTAAACACTACTGCGGATGAACTCAGTCCATTTTTCCGGCCTGCTGACAGCAGCTTGTATTTCAGTTCTGATGGGAGAAAGGGTTTTGGCGGACAGGATATTTATTTGGTAAAAGGAGACCCAGCCACTATGCAATGGGATTCAGTGTTGCATCTGGGGATGCCATATAATTCAACCGGGAATGATTTGTATTACAGGCCTTATCAGCAAACGGATACAGCTTACCTGAGTTCCGACAGAAATGCGGGTTGCTGCCTTGAAATTTTTCAGACAGTTCGGCTGCCTTATATGCCCCCGATGCTGGACACTATGACTAATGCGAGGGTACAGGAACAGCCACGTACGCAAACGATAGAAAAAAATATACCCGCTGCAGATAGTGCCACTAAGCCAGTCTTGCCAAAAATAGAACAGGAAGCATGGAAGGATTCACTCGACGCTATTACAACAGGCCGGTTATTTGTATATTATGCTTTTGCCAGTGCCCGGATACGAAAGGCTGATCAGGCAGTGTTGGATAAGGTAGTGGCAGCACTCAATGCTGATGACAGCTTAAATGTACTGGTGGCATCTTTCACAGATTGTATCGGATCCAGACCAGCCAATGAAAAATTATCACGCAAGCGCTCGGCAGCGGTACGTGCGTACCTGCTGGCAAAAGGTATTGCTGAAGAGAGAATAAACATGGATTTCTTTGGTAAACGTTATTTCCTGAAAGCCTGTAAGGAAGATACTTCTTATCGTATGGCTGAACAGATGACCAACCGCCGATCAGAACTGATCCTTACCAAAGAACAGCATCCAAAATGGAAGCCTTCCGGAAAAGAAGTTGATCTGAATAATGACTTGCCGGTGCAATCTGAGAAAGCAGTAGCCGGTAAAGAAACAACATCGGAGGAACTGCGAAGCCGTAAAACAGCTGCAGCAACAACCGAAAGTACTGTTGATGCCGGCCGTAGAAATCGGACAGAACCATCGCAGGAACAGTCAACCCGTGCAGATAAAAACAAGCAGGCGATGGTCAGGAATGCAGCATCTGATCGTTCCCGGACAGAAAAAGAAAAGCCCGTTCCGGAATCGGTGCAGCCCAGACGACAGCAACAGGCGGCAACTGCGGGTAAAGCCGCAGGAGCGGATAAGTTACGCGTGAATGACCTGCTTGACTTTATTCCCCGGCTAAAGAAACCGTCACTGGTGGAGGAAATGACAAAAAGGGCTCCCCGAAAGCCATTATTCCTGTATACGACATCAGACTCCGTACGCATTGACCTGTATGATAATGGTAGTTTTGACTACGATACCATATCCGTTATTTTCAATAAAGAGGTGGTGATATACAAAGAGCTGCTGCAAACACATAAACCCGTAACATTTTACATCAAACTCAGCAGTGATCAACTGCAGAACGAAATGATCTTTTTTGCAGAGAGTCTGGGTCTGACCCCGCCAAATTCGGCCCTGATGGTCATTACAGATGGCAATAAAAAGCGGACCGAATTCAATATTTCCAGCGACCTGAATAATAATACAGTGGTGTATTTTATCAAAGTGAATCAGTAAAGCCGTAGTATTGCGTTTTGAAAGTGATACTACGGCCTTATGGAACAGTCCGCTACCGGTAAATATCCCCTGGCTCTCAGGTTGCCCGCACAGGTGGTTTCTTATGTATTCCACCCACTGTTCATACCTACCTATATCTTCATTTTTCTGATGAAGGAGTTGCCGTATGAATTTGCTGGCATTACTATGTGGCAACTGAATATGCGTTTATTCGGTCTGTTCTGGCTGACAGCATTTTTCCCGGCCTTTGCAGTTTTTTTATTGTGGCGCCTGAAGTTCAGTGAAAGTATTTACTTGCGCAGCCAGAAGGAGCGCATCATTCCCTTTGTGATCACCATGTTTTTTTATTGGTGGATGTATTATCTGAGCAGAAATTTCACCGATCAACCCGCGGTGTTGAAATTCTTCTTTATGGGTATCTTTCTTTCTACCTCGGTGGGTCTGGTCATAAATAATTATATGAAGATCAGTCTCCATGCATTGGGTGCAGGTGGTGGAGCGGCGGCCATCATACTATTTGCTTATTACTATGGAGCTCCGTTTGGATTACCCATTTCAATAGCTGTTCTGCTGGCCGGTCTTATTTGCACCAGCCGTCTGTTGGTCAGTGATCACACAACACGAGAAATTTATACGGGCGTATTGACGGGGGCCGCCCTGCAATTAGGAGCCTACTGGTTTATTATGTAATCAGAAACGAACACACCTGGTTTTATCCAGTGTAGAACTCCTGATTTTGAGAAAATCACGGTAAGTGGCTGTTAACTCCAGCCCGCCACGCCAATTTGACGCTACTCTTAGTTTGGAAATATTTACATCATAACTTACGCCAATACTGAAATGCTCGAATTCCATTTTAACAGTGGGAATAATGGCATCGTTCCAGCGTAAAAAAGTCCCCACGTAAAAAAGATCTGGTTCATTGTTGTCGTATTCACGCATGGTTATACCATACATCAGTCCACCCAACAATTGATTATTCCTGTTTTGTGAAAAATAATCCACAAAAGCCATGAAACGCCCACGCTCACCAGCAGGCGCGTTAACGCCAACGTTAACGGATAACCTGGGGGATAAGAAATTCTCTATCGATCCGGTAACAGATTTAATTTTTGGATTGGTAACATGTGCCATGCCTACAGCAACATAGACCCTTGTTTTATGCTGAAATGCTGTACTGAAGCATAAACCGGTAGTGAGATCAAAATAACTATAACCCGTTGCTGTGATCGGTTGGGATGTGGGATTGGATGGATCAAATCCGCCATTTATATACTGGTCGCCCAACTTCAGTTTAGATGCGTCGAATTGACTGCTGACAGGTCCGCCCATAAAAGCCAGGGATAAATAGGTGTCGTTATCATTACTGAGTGATTTATGGTAGTTGATTGCGGGTAATACCTGCGTTCTCCTCAGGCGCAGATCACCTGCCTGATCAATGCTCATCTGGGAGGCAATGGTTACAATATCATTTTTACTGCCTACTGGTATCTTATGTTCCACACTTAAAGAAGTGGTTCGGAAAGGGACTGTTACACTGCCCCACTGACTCCTGTGTGCTGCTGCCACACGGATATCACCTGTGAAGACACCGGCCAAAGCGGGATTTCTCAATAAAGGCTGTTCATAAAATTGCGAGAAGGTAAAATCCTGCGAAGAGCCATACAGATGGCCAAACAGTAAGGATACTGCAATGGTTGCTTTTTTCAGGGTGTTTGCGCGTATCATTTTAAAATAGTTATGTTTCCTTTAAATGAGCTTGGTAAACCTTTTTCACAAATCACATCGGCCACATAGACAAATACATCTGGCGTAACTGGTTTTCCATTAACCGTGCCGTCCCATGATTGTGCTGCATCTCCCGGCAGGAAATTTGTTTTTTCAAAAACAACAGCACCCCAGCGATTGAATATGCGGAAGCTCCGGATCATTTTAATGCCTTTGCCTTGGAGTACCAGTTTGTCATTAATGCCATCGCCATCGGGGGAGAAGGCATTGGGTACGAAGAGCTGTGTTTCTGCACAAACAGTTTTTACCAGAACCGTATCTGTGCTGGCACAGCCGTATCGATTAACGACATGTGCTACAATGGTTGCATCATCTACAATCCTGATCTGTGGATTTGGACAAGTGGCGCAACTGATAGATGCACCGCCGCTCCACCGCCATTTGCGAAGATCTTTTTGTGCATCGATGGTATTAACCGATGGTCTTGCTTCCAGCTGCAGAACTGTACCCGCAGTAACAATCGTATCTTTTCCGATGTTGATGAGAGTTGGTCTTCCAACAACCAGCCGTATGGCAGCAGTATCAACAAAACAGTTCTCGGCATCTTTACCAATAACGTTGTAGGTGGTGGTAGTCATTGGGGTTGCCACCGGGTTGGCAATATTGGGATTGCTCAATCCGGTTTCCGGGTACCAGCGATAACTGTTGGCGCCAATGGCGGCAATAGGCTTACTGCTGCCTTCGCAAAGAGTATCGCCCTGTGCTATCAACAGTTTCAAGGGCTGAACCACACGTACGTTAACCGTTGTAATATCACTACAGCCATATTCACTATAACCAATTACCCGATAGGTACTTGTTACTGATGGGCGAACTGACTGCGTATTGCAATCTGCGCAAATGGTGTTATTGTTCTGGTCGGACCAGGCATAGCGGGTAGCGCCACTGGCACGTAATACAACGGTATCGCCTTTGCAAATGGTCTGATTACCCTGTACCACAATTTTGGGGAGCGCATGCACCGCCAACTGTTTGTAAACAGAGTCAAAACAATTATTAATAGTACCAACAGTTAATTTTAACTGATAATTGCCTTCATTGGTATAGCGGATATTGACTACAGAATCTGTACTGCGTGATCCATTACCCATATTCCATAACAGGGAAGCAATTGAGTCTTTGGAATTTACAGAGGGGCTTGCCTGCATCAGTTGATTCATACAAACATCTTTAATAGCATTGATGTCTGCTTTGGGATATTCATATACGGATACATTAAACTGCGCCTGCAGGTTTTGCTGGCAACCACTGCTGGTTTGAATGGTAAGGCTGGCTGTATATACACCATCCGAATGGAAGAAAATTTCAGGATTCTTTTGGGTAAGCGTATCGCCAGGTGTAATGGACCATTTCCAGTTAACCAGGTCGAAATTAGACTGACTGCTATCAGTAAACCGATAGGTTGTTTTACCACAATCATGAATAGCAGTGATGCTGAACAGTGGTTTGGTTTGATCTACCCGGATAAACATTGTATCCATAGAAGATGCACATACTTCATTGGAAATGATCCAGGCAAGCTTGTATGTGCCAGCAACCAGATTCGATACCTGTGTATTGGCGGCGGTACTGTCTGCAAACTGTAAGGTTGATGGTCCTTCCAATACCTGCCAGCGGCCCGTGCCGGATGAAGGGATATTTCCGCGAAGCGTGGTAGTACTTGTTCCGTCACATACAGTAATATCATCGCCTGCATTGGATTGTGTAACTGGTGGCATCACCGTAATTTTTACTGTGTCGGAATATTGCGGGGCACAAACGCCATTTTGCACGAGAACTCGATAGTGACTGTTTGCTTCCAATTGCTGGTATACGAGGGTGTCGCTTGTTGTATTTAATGACTGCCAGTTCATTGCGTGCAGATCCCCCAGTTCCCAACGGAGAATATCCCCCCTTCTTCCTGATAATATGATTTCTCCGCGGTTACTGGTATAACATACCGTGTCAAAACCATTTAATTTGCCGGCAATGGTTTCTTCGTCTACCGTAATCACGGCAGTGTCTGAATAGTTTCCATCACAAACACCACTTTGTACAAATGCCCGGAACAGGGTTGTTTTTGTAAGCTGGTTATAGGTGTAATGATCTGTTGTATTAGCAATACTTTGCCAGCTCTGTCCTTTGTCGGCAGAAGATTCCCAATGGGTAATGATACCAGTATAATTGGTAAGGATTAGTTGACCGCTGTTGGCACTGATACAAACTGTGTCAGACCCAATTATGCTACCGGGAACCGTAACCGGATTTACTAAAATGTCTGCAATATCTGCGTATGCGGCTGCACAAGCCCCACTTTGTACCAATACACGGTAACGTGTATTCGCTGTTAACCCACGATATGTATACGTAGCCAGTGTGCTATCAGTTACCTGCCACTGCTGACCATTGTCGGTTGAATATTCCCAACGGCTGATACTACCATTGTTGCCATTCAACTGTAATATACCCTGGTTGATCTGCGTACAAACCGTGTCGTTTGCCAATACAGTACCGGGCAGGGTAACCGGACTGATGGATACAGTAGTGGTACTGGATGAAGCTGGACAAATGCCATTTGATACCAGCCACATGAAGCGATAGGTTCCAATGGATAAACCGTTAATCTGTGTGGTGGGGTTGCCAATATTTTGTATAGTAGCGCCAGAAGGACCATCCAGCAATACCCAGATACCACTGCCGGATACAGGTGTATTTGCGTTCAAAAGCACAGTACTGGTATTACAAACGATTTGATTGGCACCGGCATCAGCTATGGTAACAGCTGGTAACACAGTGATCTGAACACTATTGGAATAGCTGGTGGCGCAAACACCGTTTTGAACCAGGACACGGTAAAGCGTAGACTGGGTAAGATTCAGGTAAGAGAATTGAGCAGTGGTATCGGCAATGATTTGCCAGCTATTTCCATTATCAGTAGAGAACTCCCAGTGCAGGATACTGCCCTGGTGTCCGGTGAGCGTTAAAACACCAGTATTGGTTCCGTCACAAACAGTGGCAGGGGCAGACAAGCTGCCGGGTTTTGTTAAAGAATCAATCTGAATAATAACAGTGTCTTTTGAATCATTGCACATGGTGTGACTGATCGTCCATACGAATACATATTTGCCGGGTTGCAGATTACTAACAGCAGTTTTCGGATCTCCGCTATTGGCAAAATTGGCGGTAGAGGGGCCAGCTATCTGAGACCAGTTGCCTGTACCAAATACGGGAGTATTGGCATCCAGATTGGCGGTGGGGGTTTCACACAAGCGTTGATCATTACCAGCCTGTGCAGCTGTAACCGGTTGCAAAACGGTAATGCCAACTGTATTGCTGTAAAGCGTATTACATACACCACTTTGTACCACCGCTCTGTACCAGGTAGTAGTAATCAGGTTGGCGTAACTGTATTGTGCTGTTGTATTACTGATATTTAACCAGTTGACACCATTATCAATGGAGTATTCCCAACGTAAAATATTACCCGTATGGCCGGTCAGTTGCATAGTACTGCCGTTATTATTGTAGCATACGGTAGCATCTGTTGCGAGTATACCGGGTACAGTGCTTGGGTGTATGTTGATCTGAACGGTATCGCTGCTGGTGAAGCAGGATCCATTGGTGATGGTCCAGATAAACTGATAGGTTCCTGGTACAAGACCATTAACAGTGGTATTGGGATCGGCATCGTTGTTAAAAGAAACGGCAGAAGAGGCTCCGGCAGCAACTGTCCATTTACCGGTACCGGAAGTTGGGGTATTGGCGTTGAGCGCAACTGTGTTTACGTTACAGAGTTCCTGATCATTACCGGCATTGGCCGTTGTTACAGGATCAATAACGGTAATGGTTACATCATTGGAGGTTAAGATGGTACAGGGGCCGTTTTGCACCACTGTTCTGTAGATGGATGTCTGGGTCAGGTTATTATAAGTGATGGTATTGGATGTGTTTGAGATATTGGTCCATGAAGTACCATTGTTGATGGAGAGTTCCCAGCGGATAATATCTCCGGTATAGGAGTTGAGGGTAATGGTTCCGTTATTATTAGCGGAACAAACGATGGCATCACCGGTGAGTGATCCGACAACAGTAGCGGGATAGATCTGGACTGTTACGGTGTCTTTTGAGTCACTGCAAACCATATTGGAGATGGTCCACTCGAACTGATAAGTACCTGGTACAAGCCCATTAACGGTTGTGTGCGGATCGGTATCATTGGTGAAAGAAATAGCAGACGGGGCTCCGGGCAGGAGTGTCCATTTACCGGTACCTGATGTTGGTGTATTGGCGCCGAGGGTAATGCTGAATACGTTACAGAGTTGCTGATCGGTACCGGCATCAGCCGTTGTTACGGGTGAGAGTACGGTAATGGTAACGATATTGGAAGGCAGGGCAGGGCAAACGAAGTTTTGAACGGTTGTTCTGTACTGCGTGGTAGTAGTTAGGTTGTTGTAAGTAATAGAGCTGAGCCCTGCGGATCCTGGTATCATGGTCCAGTTACTGCCGTTATCAATCGAGAACTCCGTTCCCAGTATACTACCAGTGTGACCCGAGAAGTTTAATGTGTTACCATTGGCGGTGGCACACACGGTAGCATCTGTTGCGAGTATACCGGGTACAGTGCTTGGGTGTATGATGATCTGAACGGCATCGCTGCTGGTGAAGCAGGATCCATTGGTGATGGTCCAGATAAACTGATAGGTTCCTGGTACAA
>JAACZQ010000007.1 GCA_009996675.1 Chitinophagaceae bacterium | reverse complement strand
AGAAGCAACCCTACCCAGTTGCTGTTGACGGGCCTCATTGGCTTCGGTGTCCAGCGAAGCGCCGACAGATCAGGTACCGCCGCAGGCGGATCCTGATCAGATGCCAATGCAGCCCGGAAACAGCAACACGCCGCAATTCCGTAACATCAAAAAACAGTTGGCTCGAAAAGAGCAGGTAACTCCAAACAAAAACCCCAACCGCACCAAGGAATGCCAAAAAGAAGCAATCCTACCCAGTTGCTGTTGACGGGCCTCATTGGCTTCGGTGTCCAGCGTAGCGCCGACAGTTCAGGACTTGCGCAGCGTCCTGAACAGACGCCAATGCAGCCCGGAAACAGCAACACGCCGCAACTCCGAAACATCAAATCACAGTGGGATTAAAAGAAAAAACTCATCGCCCCATATACACCATCAAAATCTGCACATCACTCGGATTCACCCCGCTGATGCGACTCGCCTGTCCAAGTGTACGCGGCCGGATGCGTTTGAATTTCTGTAACGCTTCATTAGAAAGCGCAGCCACTTTATCATAATCAAAACTATCCGGAATCAGGGCATTTTCCATCTGACCCATACGGGTGGCAATCTCCTGCTCCTTCTCAATATAGCGCTCGTACTTGATTTGTATTTCTGTCTGTTCCAGCGCATCGGCACTGATACCCGCGAGCGCGTCGGCCAGCCGGGGTATGGCTTTCATCATGGCCGGCAGGTCTACATTCGGACGTAAGATGAGTTTCGACGCTTTCTGTTTTTCGGTGAGTAAAGCAGAACCAATGCTTTGGAAATGATCATTGATTTCATCGGGTTCAATGCTGAACTCGGCCAGTATTTTTTTGGTGGCCAGAACATTGGATCTTTTGTCAATCACCGCATCCATACGCTCCTGTTTGGCCAGGCCCAGGCGGTAACTCAGTTCCGTCAATCGCAGATCGGCATTATCCTGACGCAGCAGGGTGCGGAATTCAGCGCGACTGGTAAACATACGATAAGGCTCATCGGTTCCCTTGCTGATCAGGTCATCAATCAGAACCCCAATATAGGCTTCGCTTCGCTGAAGAATAACAGGCGCCAGTTCGCGGGCTTTCTGATGCGCATTGATCCCCGCCATCAAACCCTGACAAGCCGCTTCTTCATAACCGGTGGTGCCATTGATCTGACCCGCAAAAAACAGGTTACTGATCAGTTTGGTCTCCAGCGAATATTGCAATTGGGTAGGTGGGAAATAATCGTATTCGATGGCATAACCCGGACGAAATATGCGCACATTCTCAAATCCCGGAACAGTACGAAGAGCCTCGTATTGCACTTCTTCCGGCAGGGATGTAGAGAAACCGTTTACATAAATCTCAACGGTATTCCATCCTTCTGGTTCTACAAACAACTGGTGGCGGTCGCGATCTGCAAAGCGATTGATTTTGTCTTCGATACTCGGACAATACCGCGGGCCCGTTCCCTCAATCCTTCCCTGGAACATGGGGCTTCGGTCAAAGCCTGTTTTCAGAATTTCGTGAACGGCTTCATTGGTATAAGTAATAAAACAACTGCGCTGATTTTCGGGACGAATCTTAGGTGTATTACTGTAAGAAAACCCGACAATTTCATCATCACCTTTTTGTTCATCCATCTTGCTGTAATCCAGGCTGCGGCCATCCACCCGGGGTGGTGTTCCTGTTTTCAGGCGTGCGCTTTCAAAGCCCAGTTCAACCAGCTGCTCGGTAATACCTGTGGCAGCTTTCTCGGCTACCCGGCCACCACCGAATTGTTTCTCGCCAATATGAATCACACCATTGAGAAAAGTCCCGCTGGTTACCACCACAGCCCTGGATTGGATTTCATGACCCAAACCGGTAACCACACCGCAGGCACGCCCGTCTTTCACGATAATGGAACGAACCATATCCTGGTAGAAATCAACATTAGGTGTTTCTTCCAGCATCTCACGCCACTTGGCAGCAAACAACATCCGGTCGTTCTGCGTACGCGGACTCCACATGGCAGGTCCCTTGCTGCGGTTGAGCATACGGAACTGAATGGTGCTTAAATCAGAAACTATACCACTGTATCCACCCAGGGCATCAATCTCACGCACAATCTGCCCTTTGGCAATACCGCCCATGGCCGGGTTACAGCTCATCTGGGCAATGGTTTGCATATTCATGGTAATAAGCAGCACTTTACTGCCCAGGTTGGCAGCAGCAGCAGCGGCTTCACAACCGGCATGACCCGCTCCAACAACAATCACATCATATTGGGGAAACATAGACCGCAAAGATAGTTCAGCCCCGAGGCTTTAGCTGAACTTTTTAAGTATTTCCCTTTCCAGTAAAAGGCTGTCCAGACTGGTACCCTGGTTTAACTGCTGTAACTCCGCTGCATCCAGTGAGGCTATTTGTTCCAGTCGGGCTTTCTGACCCAGGATGAATTGCACCCCGGCTTCTGATACCAGGGCAGTATCGGCAGCCAGTTCATCGATCCGGACCAGCATATCCTGACAAGATTCCCAGCCGGTTCGCTCCAGCAATTGCTGAAAATAAGGTCTGGCGGCCAGCAGGTTAAACGGTATGGGGGCATGGTTACCCGGTTCCAGGTGCTGAACACGCATATTCACAAAGCTCCAGCATAGCTTCAGGTCAGCGTCAATACCAAAGTCGAAATAAGCCGCCGGAATAATATGCTCAAACTGCCAGTTCTGTCCATACGTTTCCCAGGACTGCCCATCCTTAAACTGCAGGGAAAACCATTGGCGCAGGGATTGAATGTCCAGGCCGAAGAAGGGGCCATAGGTTTCGCTGGGTTTTTGTTCCACCACATATCGCCGGTAAGCCAATTGCCATTTCCTTTTTTCCCGCAGGCGCAGCAGGGCATCGGTGACTTCTGTTTGGGGTGTCCATCTTTTCCGGGTCATGATGCAAAGATAATACAATGTTTCGCCCCGAAACTGTGTCCCGTGGAACAATGGGGACTCCGATGTTTCACCCGGAAACCGTGTCCCGTGGAACAGATTATTGCTTACAGGCCATGTCCTGTACCAGGAAGAAGCGGTCTTTGCCATAGGGTGCGTAGCCAACACCCATTTCGATCAGGGAGGGGTTCAATAGGGCTTTGCGGTGTCCCTGTTCGGGCAGGCGGATATCCAGGTACAATAAAACAATGGATAACAGGATGCTGTGGGCGCCTACCGCCATATTTTGATAAGCACATTTCCGGATACCAGCTTCGTTCATCCGGGTATTGAAGTCGGTACCATTGGTGCTATTGTGACTGGGATAGCTTTCAGAGCGGGCAATATCCAGCGCATGCAAGCGGGCGGTTTGCAGCAGACGGCTATTCAGGGAGAAAATGGGTAATGGCCGACTGGCTTTCAGGTCCGTTTCCAGAGATGCGGATTCGGGCCCGGCCAGCGAAGGATATACCTTGAGATGGGGCACTACTACACTGTCCCAGAACCGGGCAGGATTCACGCGACTATAATTTGTCCAGTATACCAGCTCCTGCTCGGGCAGAGAGAGGGTTTTCCAGAGGGGGTCTGACTGCAATCGGTTCAAGACGGTTGTATCGGTTACCACCGGGGCGGGCAGGTTTTTACGAATCGCAAGTTCAACCACATAAAGCTGGCCCCGTAATAAGAGGGGGAAAAGGAAAAGACAAAGCAGGAATAAGGGCTTGGTCTTACCCACGGACAAGCGATTTTTCATACAGGCGCAAATAACTATTCTCCTTCTCCCGCATCAGCAACACTTCGGCCTTCTTTTTATCCCGGTAGCCGCACAGGTGCAGTGCGCCATGAAAGATCACCCGCAACATTTCTTCCCGGAATGAAATACCCAGTTCACGGGCATTCTCCTGTACCCGGTCAACACTGATATAAATTTCCGCCTCCACCGGCATGCCCTCTTCAGATAAACCAAACGTAATGATATCGGTATAATAATCGTGCTGGAGAAAACGCCGGTTAATGTCCAGCAAATACGCATCCGAGCAGAATACATAGTTCAGTCCGCCCATGGCGACTTTCTCCTTTTTGAAAATCAAAGCCACCAGGGATTTGATCCTGTTCTTATCACGCAGGCTGAGCCGGCGGTCTGCATACTGAAAATTGACCATTGACATAAGCATAGAGCTAATACTCCAAAATTCGTAACAAAAACCTATGTAGCCATACTACCTTTATACAATATTTATCTATAGGGCGATGAAACGATTGTCAGAGTTAGAAGCAGGACAAAAAGGAATAATCAACTCGTTTGAGAAAGACGAGATATTTATCAAACTCATGGAAATGGGCTGCGTGCCGGGTGAAGTGGTACAGGTAGAACAAGTGGCCCCGCTGGGAGATCCCATTTCTATCTCAGTCGCCGGTTATCACCTGAGCCTGCGTTTAAATGAAGCCCGCAGTATCTTTGTAGAGGAAGAAAAATAATAATCTATTGATTATCAATTACTTGCATGAATATTGGCCTCTACTTCGGTTCTTTTAACCCCATACATACCGGTCACCTGATCATTGCCAGTCATGTGGCCAATACCGATCTGGTACAGCAGGTATGGTTTGTGGTATCGCCGCAAAACCCATTCAAACCCGCAGCGGGATTGCTCAACGAATACGATCGCCTGCACCTGGTAAACCTGGCCATTGGCGATGATACCCGCTTACGCGCATCCGATGTAGAGTTTAAATTACCCCGCCCCTCCTATACCATCGATACCCTCACCTACCTGTCGGAGAAATATCCGCAGCACCGCTTTTCCATCATCATGGGCAGCGACGGATTTCAGAACCTGGCCAAATGGAAAAACGCAGACCTCATCATGCGCGATTATCCCATCCTCGTGTATAACAGACCGGGCTTTACTGTTACCGATTCCCTGGGCGCAAAGCTGACCATACTCGATGCGCCACTGCTGAACATTTCAGCAACACATATCCGCAATAATATCAGGGATGGCAAATCCATTCGTTTCCTTGTGCCCGATGCCGTAGCAGAAGAAATCCTTCGTGCCGGATTTTATAAATAAATCGCTGTTTTCTGTTGTGCACCGAAGTGTCCGCTGTGGTAACCACCGTTGCCTGTACAGCATTTGTCACTGACCTGAAAACATTTCATTTATTCGTACATTCAATTCTATTTTTCATCCACATCATTTTTGAATGAAACAGAAATTATTTTCAGTTGTACTGCTCACCATTAGTTTACCCATCCTGGGTCTTGCACAAAATCTTACCGTAGAAAAAATCATGCGGGACCCCAAATGGATCGGGACTTCTCCTTCCAATGCTTTTTGGAGTGCCGATGGAAAAAAATTGTATTTCAGCTGGAATCCGGAAGGAAACAAATCCGATTCAGTATATGTATATGCCACTACCGGTGGTACACCTAGCAAAGCGTCTTACACAGAAGTGCAGCGCGAACAGGCCATGAGCAAGGCGGTATTCAATACCAACAGAACACAAATGGTATATAGTTACCGCGGCGATCTCTACCTCCAGGAAATATCTTCCGGTAAAACAACGCGTATCACCAGAACGGAGGAAGCTGAAACAGCACCGCGCTTCATACTCAAAGACGAATGGATTGCTTACACCAAAAACCAGAACCTCTATGCCTGGCATATCCAGGAGGGCATTACTTTACAATTAACCAATATTGTACGGGGCACAGAAACGCCGGCCAGTTCCGGCGCTCCCCGGGTTCCATTCATCAACAATAACCGTGGCGGTAATACTGGTTTAAACACCGGCGCCGCTTCGCAGGACCAGTGGCTGCGTGATCAGCAGCTGGATCTCTTCCAGGTGCTACGCGAAAGAAAAGCCATGCGCGAATCAAGGACCGAATTCAACAAAACACACCGCGACACCGACACGCTCAAAACCATTGGTATCGGTGATAAATTCATGCAGGGCCTGCAGGTAAGCCCCGATGGCCGTTTTGTAACCTACCGGTTAATCACATTGGCCAATGGTAAAAACACCATCGTACCCGACTACCTGGCTGAGTCTGGTTTTACTACCGACATCAATGCCCGCACCAAAGTAGGGGCTCCGCTGGGTAAACAGGAATTCTTTGTCTATGATCGGCTGCGCGACCGCCTGATCTCCATAGCTGCAGATTCTGTAAACATCCCCGGCATCATGGATCAACCCGATTATGTAAAAGACTATCCCGCAAAATATGCCGGCAAAAAAGCACCCGTTCGTCCGGTCAACTTTGGTGCGCTTTTGTGGAATGATGCCGGTACAGCAGCTATACTCGATATCCGCTCGCAGGATAACAAAGACCGCTGGCTCATGCAACTCAATCCGGAAACCGGTGCACTGAGCCTGGTGAACAGACAAAGAGACGAAGCCTGGATCGGTGGTCCGGGTGTAAGCGCTTTTGGTGCATCCCTGGGCTGGATTAATAACGAACTGTTTTATTTCCAGAGCGAAGCATCCGGCTACTCACATATATATACCTATAACCTCAAAACAAAGTCAACACAACAACTCACCAACGGTAAATACGAAGTACAGTCACTGCAACTCAGCAATGATCATAGTTATTTTTACCTGCTCACCAATGAAGAACATCCTGGTAAACAGCATTGGTACCGCATGAAGAGCGATGGTACCGGTAAAGAAAAAATTACCAGTATGACGGGGGGCTATGAAGTAAGTTTATCGCCCGATGAAAAATGGATTGCATACCGCTACTCTTACAGCAATAAGCCCTGGGAATTATATATACAGGAAAACCAGCCAGGCAAAACACCGGTGCAGGTAACAGATAAAGCCGCATCGGCAGAATTCAAAGCTTATCCCTGGCGCGATCCCAAAGTCATCAGTTTTGCCGCAAGAGATGGCCAACAAGTATATGCCCGTATTTACGAACCCGCCAAAAACAAGAAGAACAAAGCCGCAGTGATTTTTGTACATGGCGCCGGTTACTTACAAAACGTACATTACTGGTGGAGCACATATTTCCGCGAGTATATGTTCCATAACCTCTTAACCGATCTGGGTTATACCGTACTGGATATCGACTACCGCGCTAGTAGTGGTTATGGTCGCGACTGGCGTACCGGTATCTACCGGTTTATGGGTGGAAAAGATCTGGAAGATCATGTAGACGCTGCTAAAATGCTCAGCAAAGATTATGGTATCGATGCCAACCGCATTGGTATCTATGGTGGTAGTTATGGCGGCTTCATTACGCTGATGGGCTTATTTACCACACCCGACGTATTCAAAGCCGGAGCGGCACTCCGACCGGTAACAGATTGGGCACACTATAATCACGGTTATACCTCCAACATACTCAACGAACCCGTCAACGACAGCATTGCCTATGCCCGTTCCTCACCCATTAATTTTGCCCAGAACCTCAAAAACAGGTTATTGATCTGTCATGGTATGGTAGATGTAAACGTACATTTCCAGGACGTGGTTCGCCTCTCCCAAAAATTAATAGAACTCGGAAAAGATAATTGGGAGCTGGCTGCTTACCCGGTAGAAGACCATGGTTTTATAGAACCCAGCAGCTGGACCGATGAATACAAACGCATTTTGAAACTCTTCAACCAGGAGCTGCTGAAGAAGTAATTTAGATTTTTTGAATTTTTGATCTTTGATTTCCTGATTTTATTAAGTCAGGAAATCAAAGATCATTTATTAATCAGTGCTTAGTTTAGACACCCCCCTTACTCACTGCTCACTATATTCAATCAAAAATCAAAAATTCAAACATTAATTGGCTTTCTTTTTATAGATAGGCACCGTACTGCAGGGTTCGCCGTACATAATGCTTTTGGCCACACCCCGTAGTTTATGGGTAACACTTACATAGGCTTCTTCCGGAATAGCAACTTCACCACAACCCTTCACCACCACGCGCTGGTTCTCGAAATCAGCCGGATTAATGGCATCCAGGTTTTTCAACAATTGTGTTTTCACTAATTGCTCTTCTGTTCCAAAAACAACGGCATGTGCAACGGGTTCCAGGTAACTGGCCACAAGCATATATGCCCACATAGGAATAATAGCATCAGCCGAGCAGGTAATTGCTACATCACAATCTTTATAGTCATTCCAGTTGATCTGAAGCAGGGCAGCCCGGAAATCTTTTTCTTTCAAAATGAGGCCCATGAATAAATGGTCCTTCAGATCAAAAACTTTCCTGGGCTGTTGGGACATATATTTTTCCAGGTCCAGGGTAATCAGTCCGCTTTCAGCAACCTTATTAACAAAGAGTTCGGCCATACAGGAGAAAATTAAGAATACACAAAATTACCAAATCCGGCGCTTTCCCATTTTCGGTATCCGAAAACAAAAAACCCACTGAAAATCAGTGGGTTTTGAATTATTTACAGGTAACTACTAATAGAACTTGAAGCGGTAGTCCTTAATATTGGCTGCTCTGCGCAACGCATCAACGCCGCGGAAAACAGCTACCCGGCTACCCTGCAACAGGCCTTGCTTAACAGATTCACCATCCAGCAAACCGGCTTTGGCACCAACAGATTCTACTTTCACCGCAAAAACACCAGAAGTACCGGCAATGGGATCACTTACCTTGCCAGTCAGTGATTTGTTGAATGCAGCACCAACCATGCGGGGCTCACTACCCAGTCCGGGTACAAAAGGCGCAGCAAAACTCAGACTATCTGCACGCAGCACCGGAGCACCGGTAGCCGTACTCAGGGCTTCCAGGGTATTGCCTTTGAATTTCTCCAGCAATTGCTTGGCTTTCTTTTCATTCCGCACAATACCTTCTACCATGGGACGGGCTTCGGCTGCAGTCATGGTACCGGCCTTATTAATACCTGTTACCAGTGCAACAATATACTGATCACCAATGGCAGTAGGTTCAGAAACGGTACCGGGCTTGTGCTCATACAACCAACGAACAAGCTGACGGGAAGAACCAATACCATTAACACTGAAATCGTTTTGTTTTACATCAGAAGCAATGGTAACCTGGCGACCAGCTTTAACTGCATTCGCATCAAAATCCTTGCGGTTCTGACTGTTGGCAGCAAACTGAGAAGCGGCGGTATTAGCGGCACTTTCCGTTTCGGGGCTGGCTACAATTGGTTTGGAGAGATAAGCAATTTTATAAGCAGGGTTGAAATTTTTCTGACCCAGAATTTCAATATAATGGTAACCGTATTCGGTTTTCACCACACCCTTGCTACCGGCGGGTTTATCAAAACAAAACTCATTAAACGCAGCAACCATCTGACCCTGGGGGAAGAATTCCAATACACCGGCTTTTTCTTTGCTGCCGGGATCATCTGAATATTTTTTAACCAGGGCGTCAAAATTAGCACCGCCTTTTATAGCCGTTTCAATACTGTCGATCAGTTTCTTACCGGTAGAATCTGGACGGATCACCTGGTTGGTCTGGGGGTTAAAAGTAGCCACCAGGATATGACGAACGCGGGCGCTGTCGGGCCAGTTCTTAATACCCACCATTTTAGCAATGGTGAAATTGGTGCCATCCACATAAGGACCATACAAACCACCCACCGGTGTTTTCACAATAGAATCCTTATTGGGAACCTGCATACGGCTTTTGCTGAAATAGCTGTCGTAGAAAGCCACATCACTACCCACACGATTCAGGAAAGCGGCATTATCGGTAGCAGCAGCAAACTCACTGCGCAGGGCCTGTACCTGGTTCAGCACTGCAGCGGAATCACTGGCACTGGGAGCTGCACTGAAAGTTACATAAGCCATGGAGCGGGTTTCCTCTTCTTTCTGAAACTCAACACTGTGTTTCTTCACATAAGCATTGATATCATCATCCGATACTTTCACACTGCTGTCGGAAACACTGCTGTAGGGCACATATACATAAGAGATATTCGCGATCGCGTTATTATCAGCCTGCTGCTTTTCAATCATCCATTTGGGGATATAGCTGGACTGTTGTAATAAAGTCAGGTATTTATTACGCAGGGTCTGTTCAACAGCGGGATCAATGTAAATTTTATTGATCATGGCCAGCTGCTCCGCATTCTTACTCTTTTTAATCTGCGCAAAAGCCTGCTTGGCATCATTCACTTTAAATTCACCGGTATTGGGGTCTGTAAATTCCTGACGCAGGGGAGAATTCATACCAAACAGGATATCACTGAGTTCCTTACCGGTAACAGTAAGACCCAGTTTATCATACTCCTGGTGTAATACGCGCTTCTCTACTTCCTGGTTCCACAAAGAACCCATCAGTTGCTCACGTTGAACACCTTGCGCACCATACATACGTTCCTGCATGGCCAGGTCTTCTTCAAAACTGGCGCGCTCAATTTTTTGACCATTAACTTTACCCAGTACGGTAGTGTTGGAGAACATGCTACCGCCACGGCCTACACCATCCTGCAGGATAAAAGCAATCAGAGCCAGGGCAATAATGGCAAAAACAATCCAGGCACCTTTGTCACGAATTCTTTGAATGACAGACATAAAAGAAATTGATTGGTAATAGTATATATAATAATACAAGAAACCGCCCTGCGGCGGGAGGCAAAAATAGGGGTTTAAAGCATTTGAACAAATTGTGGAAAACCCATCCGGGCATAATAAATACAATAGCTTCAGAAAACGTAAAATCCGCGATCCGGACAATTTTCAAAAATTGTTCGGTTTCCGGTCCAACTGAAATCCACAATACCCTGTGGAAAAGGATCAGATGCTGGGGATAAACCCCGGTTTCTTTCCTACCGATTGTGGAAACAGGTCGAACAAAAAGGGGCCTAAAGGGCAGTTGGGGGCAGAACCGGGAAAATACTCCCCAATTCATCCCTGTTAACCAACAGTGCGGGAAATGTGAATTGCTAAAAACAGGTTATGTGTGTTTCCTTATCCACGGCTGTGAACAAGACAGCGGAAACCAAGTTATAACAATAAAATAGCTGTGGATTAAAATGTTAATTAGCCTGTATACAGCTGTACAGTTTACCTTTGCTCTCTGGGGATAAGTAAGTTATCCCGATATCCACAGCCGTAATAGTAATAAGGCTTTTAAATAAATAAGTATTATTAAATAATATTACAGGGGTTATGAACATTCAAACTGCGATGGCGGGTTTACAACAAAAAGGGTTTCTGGATCTTGAACTGGATGCGGAGCTGGATTTGTTTGCTGAGATAGAAAGGTTGAAAAAAGAAAAAAATACCATCCTGCTGGCCCACTATTACCAGGAGCCGGATATACAGGATGTGGCCGACTATATCGGTGATAGCCTGGGCCTGGCCCAGAAAGCCCGGGAAACCAATGCAGATATCATTGTATTTGCCGGCGTTCACTTCATGGCCGAAACAGCCAAAATTCTGAATCCCGGGAAAAAAGTGTTGTTACCGGACCTGAAAGCAGGTTGCTCACTGGCCGATAGTGCCCCCGCCCCCTTGTTCCGGGCATTCAAAGAAAAACACCCCGATCACCTGGTGGTGTCCTATATCAACTGTACAGCTGATATCAAAGCCCTCTCCGATATTATTTGCACCAGCAGTAATGCCGAAAAAATCATCGAAAGCATACCCGCCGATCAACCCATCATCTTCGCGCCCGATAAAAACCTGGGTGCCTGGCTGAACAAGAAAACCGGACGCAATATGCTGCTCTGGAACGGTGCCTGTATGGTACATGAGATATTCAGCCTCGAAAAAATAACCAAACTCAAAATCCGCCATCCGCGGGCCAAAGTAATTGCACACCCCGAATGTGAAGACGCTGTACTGGCCGTGGCCGATTATATTGGTAGTACCACCCAGCTGCTTAAATATTCACAAACCGATAGCGCTACCGAGTACATTGTGGCTACCGAAACCGGAATCCTGCACCAGATGCAGCTGTCCAGCCCCGAAAAAACCTTTATTCCCGCACCCCCCAACAATAACTGCGCCTGCAACGATTGTCCGCACATGAAACTGAATACACTGGAAAAACTCTACCTCTGTATGCAGTACGAGCAACCGGAGATCCTGATGGACGAAGACCTGCGCCTCGCTGCGAAGAAACCAATCGACCGGATGCTGGAAATCAGTAAAGCCGCCGGATTAATTGGCTGATAACCCGATTTTCAGCAAAGAGCAAAGCGGAAGCACTAAAATTCAGCATACATATAGCTGAAGAACAATCCCATACCCATTCTTTGAGGTCTGTGAACTTATTAGGATATTCGACCCATGTCGCTCCCCAAATTCACCGACGAACAGAAAATATGGCGGGATTTTGATGATGAAGTCGCAGTAGTCTGCCCCGCCTGTGCAAAAAAAGCCATCGCCACCCGCAATACCACGGAAGCTACTGCACGACTGCTCTGTACGGCATGCGGGTACAACAAAACAGCCAGCATACTCATCCCCGGCACCAAAGGAGGAAAAATGATCATGGCCGCACATGGCTATTTCGGGGCGCAACTCTGGTACCAGGCACCCTTTAAAAACGAAGTCTTTTTCGCACTCAATGAAGCCCATCTCGATTATATGGAGCAATACATAGGCTCCGGTATCCGGGAAAACAAAGGCCGCACCGGTTATACCCTGGTGGAAAAACTACCCAAATACATACAAGTAGCCACCAACCGCCAGCCCCTGCTCAAACTCATACAAAAACTCAGGAATAAACTGAGTGAATAGTGAGTAGTCAGTAGTGAGTAATCGGTTAACCTTTTAAACCCTCCCCCTATACTACCTAAACACCATCTAAACGGTATCTAAATACCAGACCTAAGGTAAACCGCACCATTCTCCGGGGATTCCAGTAGGATTCTCTAGGGTTACCCCATAGTTAGTCCATATCAACCCCATCCTCCAGCCATATATTCCCTATATAGAATTTTTTAGTATACGTAGATCAACTCCTCACGATTTTGCCCGTGCCTCAAATAGGCACTACTCACTATTCACTACTGACTACTCACCGCTCACTATTGCATTTATAAAAAACAAAACCTATATTTAGCAAAACCATCCAATACCCGCCATGAATAGTTATAGTAAAAAAACAGCGGATAGTCCCAGCCGAGCGGCTGCGGAGCAGGCCGGAGCCGGACAAACACTGGCGGCTGTAAAGCCCTTTGATGCCAAAGTGGGTATAAGCCCCATCACGCAACGTATGGCAACCGATGAGGATAAATCGGATATGGATGATGCCGCCGATATGCCTACCACAGATGAAGATAAACTCAGCGATGGCGCATAATCCCCTGTATGGTATTTGCCAATGACCGCAGTGGGATTAGATGCGGTTGGAAAAAGCATCCCCAATCTCATTATCTTTAGCCTTAAAGCATTGCTATGAAAAAACTGCTGGCCGGCATCCTGGCGGCTACTACCCTTACTGTAGCTGCCCAACAGACACAGAAACCACCCTTACACGGAAAGAACTGGATGGCCATTACCGGGAAACCGCTGGCTGCTACTGCCGGATCCATGGTATTTCAGCAGGGAGGCAATGCAGTAGACGCGGCCTGTGCCATGCTGGCTGCTACCTGTACCATGTGGGATGTATTGAGCTGGGGCGGAGAAACACAGGCGCTGATTTATAATCCCAGAACCCAAAAAGTAATCGCCATCAATGCCATGGGTGTAGCCCCCACTGGCGCCACACCGGAATTCTTCAAAGCAAAGGGCATGAATTATCCCCCCGAGTTTGGTCCACTCGCTGCCACCACTCCCGGCACCCCGGGCGGACTCTGTTTCATGCTGGCGGAATATGGTACCCTGAGCCTGAAAGAAGTGCTGGCACCTGCCATGAACCTGGCTGCGGGTTATCCGATAGAAGCACAGACAGCCAACAGTATCGAACGCAACAAAGAGCGCATCAAACAATGGCCCTACAGCAAACAGGTATTCCTTACACATGCGGGACCGGGCAGAGAAGCACCGGAAGCGGGAGAAATATTCAAACAGGAAGACCTGCTGAATACTTTACGCAAAATGGTGGAAGCAGAACAGCAGGCACTCAAATCGGGTAAAGACCGCAAACAAGCGATATATGCAGCATACGACCGCTTCTACAAAGGAGATATTGCAGATGAATTTGTGCGTGGCGTACAGGAACAGGGTGGCCTGATCACCAAAGCCGATCTCGCCAACTGGAAACCCATAGCAGAAGAACCACTACACGTGAATTACAAAGGCATTGATGTGTATAAACTCCAGCAATGGACACAGGGCCCCGTTTTATTGCAAGCCCTCAATATCCTCGAAAACTTCGACCTCAAAACAATGGGTTACAATTCGGCCCGTTATATCCACACGCTTTACCAGGCCATGAACCTGAGTTTTGCCGACCGCGATTTTTATTATGGCGACCCGGCTTTTTCACCGGTATCACCCATCAAGGGATTGTTGAGTAAGGACTATGCCAAATTGCGCGCAGCACAAATCCGTTTCGATAAGAATGATGCCAATGCCGGTCCGGGTGACCCCTATCCCTTCGAAGGAAAAACAAATCCCTATTTATCACTCCTGAAAAGCCGCGGATATTCCATCAATGATACCAGCCGTACACGCGGTGGCTTTATGCCCACACACGATAGCAGACAAACAGCCTTCAACAGCGAAGCAGAAGCATTGTACCAGGACCGCCTCTGGCGCGGGACCACATCGGTGGAAGCAGCCGATAAAGACGGATGGGTCGTCAGCATCACCCCCAGTGGCGGATGGTTACCCGCCTGTATTGCCGGAAAAACAGGGGTGGGCATGAGTCAGCGTATGCAAAGCTTTGTATTAGACTCGGCACAGAACCCCTTCAATGTAGTGGCACCGGGTAAACGTCCGCGCGTAACCCTCACACCCTCCCTGGCCATGAAAGACGGAAAACCCTGGTTATCCTTCGCCGTACAGGGTGGAGATACACAGGATCAGAACCTATTACAGTTTTTCCTGAACATGGCGGAGTTTGGTATGACCGTACAGGAAGCAACCGAAGCCGCCAATATCAATACAAACCAACTCTGGTTATCCCTCGGCGGCAATAAGGAAGCAGACCGCAAACCACGCCCCGGGCATTTATTACTGCAATCATCAACGCCCGAATGGGTGCGCAAAGAATTACGCGCCATGGGCTATACACTTAGCTTTGAGGAAAGAACCAGTGGTCCTATTAACGCCATCTGGTTCGACCGCAAACACGGTAGTTTCTGGGGTGGCAGCAGTAACCACGGAGAGGATTATGGAATAGGCTGGTAGTGGGAAATACAAACAGGGATGATTATATTCAACCATGCAAAATCCAACAACTGCCTGGCCCTTCGCCACCAAATTTCTGTTCAGGTTCTTTTTCATATATTTTATTTTTTATGCTGCACCCTGGACCTGGCTGGACGATATACCCTATTACAACTACGTCAATCAAGCCTATTACTGGCTGATTGATCAATTGGTGAATGCATCCAATACCTACCTGTTCAAAACATACAAAGAACTGGTACAACCCAACGGAAGCGGCGACACTTCCTGGGCATGGACACAAATGTGGATGATGCTACTCATTTCATTACTGGCAGCAGCTATATGGACGGTAGCCGACCCAAAGAAACAAGCTTACCCCAGGTGGAATTATTTCCTCTGTCAGGTTATACGCTACAACCTTGCCATCACAGCGTTTACTTATGGCATCATCAAGATATATGCCCTGCAGATGATTACGCCCAACCAGAGCCAGCTGGCAACACCATTGGGAGAATTCCTGCCCATGCGTTTTTCCTGGCTCTTCATTGGATATTCAACACCCTACCAGGTATTCTCCGGCGTGACAGAAGTGGTGGCGGGATTGTTATTGTTCTTCCGCCGCACCACCACGGCGGGTGTACTCATGTCGCTCGCGGTATTCACCAACGTAATGGTATTAAACCTCACCTATGATATACCGGTAAAACTTATGTCCACACATTTGGTGGCCATGTCACTCTTCCTCTTGGTGCAGGAACAGAAACGGGTGTTCTCGTTCGTGCTGAATAAACCGGTGCCACCGGCAAGTCTCTACGAAATAACATTCACCAAAAAATGGCAGCGGGTGTGCTACTGGTTGGCTAAAATTTATTTTGTGGTATTTGTGATGATCGTACCCGGCTATAAAAATTACGAGCGTTACCAGAAAGTATATGGTAAGCAGCCAGACAGCACATTTCCATTGGGCAGTTATGATGTAACCGTATTTGCGCGCAATGCCGATACGCTTCCGGCGCTGGTGAATGATTCTACCCGCTGGACGCAACTCATCCTGGATACCCGTAGCGGCGGAAGTTTGTATAGTGGCGACAGTCTCTTTGCCAGAAGATACGGACGATTGTATTTTGGCTATTTCCCCGATACGGTAAACAGCAAAATTTTATTCCGGAAGAATGGTTCCGATCAATCCGACAGTCTCTTCACCCTGCGATACGAGAAGCTGGATAGTGTAACCATAAAAGTATGGGGACCGGTGCGGGGCGACAGCCTGTACATGATCTGGCGGAAAAACGGAAAACAATACCGGCTGGCAGAAAAACAATTTCACTGGCTGAGTGAATACAATCGATAAACGTATCTTGCCCCAAAGGAAATAGCATGAAGAAAATACTGTTACTCATAACCCTGATGTATAGTGTGCAGACAATGGCCCAGCAGAAACTGCCCTATGTGATGTATGATGCGAAAGGAAAAAAAGTGAAATATGAAAAAATGCTCAGGGTATTGGCGGAACAGGATATTGTATTGTTTGGGGAATACCACAATAATGCTATTGCACACTGGCTGCAGCTGGAGATAACCAAAGACCTGCAGGCGAGGCGCGCGTTAACACTGGGTGCGGAAATGTTTGAACAGGATAACCAGGATCCGCTGGATCAGTACCTGGCGGGAAAAATCAAACAGAAGCAGCTGGACAGTCTGGCGCGTCTCTGGAAGAATTACCCCACCGATTATGCACCGCTGGTAAATTTTGCCAAAGAAAAACAGATAGGCTTTGCTGCCACCAATGTTCCGCGGCGGTATGCATCGCTGGTAGCAAAGGGAGGGTTCACTGTGCTGGACACCATACCGGACCGGGAAAAGAACTGGATAGCGCCCCTGCCCATTGCGTATGATAAAGACCTGCCGGGCTATAAGAAAATGGTGGAAATGATGGGTGGACATGGCGGAGACAACCTGCCCAAGGCGCAGGCCATCAAAGATGCAACCATGGCCTATTTTATCCTGAAATACCGCAAACCCGGAACCCTGTTCATACACTATAACGGATCCTACCACTCCGATTTCTACGATGGCATTAACTGGTACCTGCGCAAACAGGAGCCGGGCCTGAAAATAGCCACTATTACCACGGTAAGCCAGGCAGACATCAGCAAGCTGCTGGCCGAACACCTGGGACGGGCAGATTACATCATTTGTGTGGATGAGGATATGACCAATACCTACTAAAACAGGGGGATAGCGCTGGAAAAAACGGGTATAAATACCTAAGACAGCGCGATGCAAAAACCCTACTTTCGGTGCGAGGCCTGCAATAAAGCCCGACTAAATACGTTAGCGAAAAAAATACTAAAAAAATTAGTTTATTTACTAAAACCTGTTTAGTTTTACAGTCCCATTCAAAAAGTACAAAACATTAAATCATGAGTAACGCAGAAAAACTGAAGGCGCTAAAGCTGACGATTGACAAGATAGACAAGGATTTTGGTAAGGGTAGTGTGATGATGATGAACGAGCGCGCTGCCGAGCCGATGGAAGTGGTTTCCACCGGATCCATTGGTCTGGATGCTGCCCTGGGTGTGGGCGGTCTGCCCAAGGGACGTATTGTAGAAATATACGGACCGGAATCTTCGGGTAAAACCACCATTGCGATCCATGTGATTGCAGAGGCGCAGAAAAAAGGAGGCATGTGTGCCATTATTGATGCGGAGCATGCTTTCGACAGCAGTTATGCGCAGAAGCTGGGTGTAGATGTAGACAACCTGCTGATATCACAACCCGATTATGGAGAACAGGCCTTGGAAATTGCGGATCGTCTGATTCTTTCCGGTGCGTTGGATGTGGTGGTGATCGACTCAGTAGCGGCGCTGGTACCCAAGGGAGAATTGGAGGGAGAGATGGGCGACAGCAAAATGGGATTACAGGCCCGTTTGATGAGCCAGGCCCTGCGTAAACTCACGGCAACGATTAACAAAACCAATACGGTATGTATATTCATCAACCAGCTGCGGGAAAAAATAGGTGTGATGTTCGGTAACCCCGAAACCACCACCGGCGGTAATGCATTAAAATTCTATGCATCCATCCGCCTCGATATACGCCGTATGACGCAGATCAAAGATGGCGATTCTGCCATCGGTAACCGTGCCAAGGTAAAAGTGGTTAAAAACAAAGTAGCCCCACCGTTCCGCGCAGCAGAGTTTGATATCATTTTTGGCGAAGGCATCAGCAAAACAGGGGAAATTATTGATATGGGTGTAGAATTGGGTATCGTACAGAAAAGCGGTAGCTGGTTCAGTTATGAGGGCAATAAACTGGGCCAGGGCAGGGATGCGGTCAAAAACCTGCTCCACGACAACCCCGATTTATCCAACGAAATTGAAGCTAAGATCCGGGCCAGCATTACGAGCACCAGCTCCGATGCCAAACCGTCCGCTGAAGCTTAGCCCGAACGCTGTCTTTTGGATGGGTTAGTAAAGGAAAAGTCGCGATTCGTCGCGGCTTTTCTGTTTTATAGCTGCCCGGAAACCAGAACCCGGCACCGGATAAAACCCCGACAGTACAAAATCCGACTACCTGCCGGTGGGGGCTGAAAACCCGATCGGGGCCCATAAAAGAGCTTTTTAATGTTGAAAAACAGTAAAAAACTAAATAAACACCACAAAATGTAAAACGCTGCTCATTTCTCACACAAGCCATGTATCTTCCCTAAAACCCCTAAATTGCTTTATACCCTCATCAAATGGCCCATACGAATCGCGCTGCAATGTTACCTGGGCCGCATAGATGTCCGGCATAAACCGGTATTAACAACAAGGGGGCCCCTGCTCCTGGTGGCCAATCACCCCAACTCTTTCCTCGACGCCATTATCATTGCCGCCAGCTGCCGTCACCCGGTACATTTCCTGGCCCGGGGCGATGCATTCCGGAAACCCTGGCACAATACCTTGCTCCGGTTATTAAACATGATCCCGGTATACCGACTCAGCGAAGGGCGGGAAAATTTACACCTCAACGAAAAAGCCTTTGCTGCCAGTAAAGCCATCCTGCAACAAAATGGCATCGTACTCATTTTTATCGAAGGCATTTCAGTAAACAGTCATCAGCTACAACCTTTTCGCAAGGGGGCAGCACGCATAGCGATAGAAGCGGTTAACAGCGGTGTACCGTTGCAGGTATTACCCATCAGCATTAGTTATGCAAATTTCCATGGTCTGCATAAATCAGTATGGCTCTCCGCCGGAGAAATTCAAACAGCAACAGCCCTCTTATCCGGCGGCAATGAAGCACAGCAACTGAATTATTTCAATGAGCAACTGCGCATACAGCTGACAGAGCGCTATATCCAGCCACCGCCGCCAGTCGCTAAAACACTTGTGGCAACCGCCCTGACACTTGCGGCAAAAATCTTGCACGCGCCCTTATATGGCTGGCTGGCCCCGGTTATTCATCGCAAAACAAAAGGCACGGTATTTTATGATTCGGTACTGTTTGGTGCTTTATTGCTTTTATACCCCGTGTACCTGCTGCTGCTCCTGCTGCTGCTATCCTATTTTCAGTTACCGGTATCACTTATCATAGTTTTCCCGCTGACAGCCTTATTGGCAAGCAAGGCCAAATAGTTGTATTTTCGGAAAGAGCAGAAACAAAATCAGTACCATGGCCATTACTACCAAAAAACTGGGCAAACGCAAAACGATTGCCTTAGTCGCGCACGATCATAAAAAAGCTGACCTCATGGAATGGGTGATACACAACGGAACGGTGTTATCACGCCATGAATTGTATGCAACGGGCACCACGGGCAAACTGATCGAAGAAAAACTCGACAGGCCCGTTCATAAACTCATGAGCGGACCCATGGGCGGTGATCAGCAGATCGGCGCCATGATTGCATCGGGTGAAATTGATATGATGTTTTTCTTCTGGGACCCCATGGAAGCACAACCACACGACAGTGATGTGAAAGCATTGCTGCGCCTCTGCGTGCTCTGGAATATTCCCATGGCCTGCGATCGCGCAACGGCAGACTTCCTCATTACCTCACCATTCATGCACGAAGAATATGAATCCATCCTGCCCGATTACAGCGGATACCTCAACAGGGCGATTAAATAACAGTATGACCGATCTGATCATCCGGCCCTGGATCAAACAGGATGCACAAGCCCTGGCAGGAATAGCCAACAACCGCAATATCTGGAACCAGGTAAGGGATGCATTGCCAAGTCCATATACCGTAATGGATGCCCTGCAGTGGATCGCACATACTGCCCAGGAAAAACCAGCCCTGAATTTTGCCGTGGTAGCAGATGGACAAGTGGTGGGCAGTATTGGTTGTAAAACCCGGGAGGATATTTATCGTAAAACCATCGAGATCGGCTATTTTATCGGAGAGCCGTTCTGGGGGCGAGGTTATGCGCGGGAAGCCGTCAGCAAAATATTGCAATACATCAGCCGTGAGCTGGATATCATCCGTGTAGAAGCATTTACGTTTGATAATAATGCAGCATCCATGCAGGTATTAAAATCCTGTGGCTTTCAGCAGGAATCGGTCAGGCGAAAAGGTGTTATCAAAAACGGGGTGCTGCGCGATGAATATGTGTGGGTATGGTTTACCGAAACAACATGATTAAAAAAACACATCCAATATTCAATCGTTTAAAAACAGCATTGTATGAAAAATAAACTACTGCTCTGTATACTCTTACTGCCCTGCCTGCTAGGGGCGCAGGACACCGTATCCGTCAAAGACCTGCCGGCTGCTGCACGACTCATGGATCTGAATTTCACACAAAAAGAAATAGATACCATGTACGCCGGTGTAAAAGAAAATATACTGGTATACAAACTCATGCACCAGCAAACATTAAACAACAATGTTCCCATGAGTCTTTGGCATAGTCCGGTTGTGCCCGGTATGAAGTTTAATGAGAAGCAGGAAAACATCAACTGGGATATCCCCCGCAATGTAAGCCTGCCTGCAGATCGCAATGACCTGGCTTATTATTCCATCCGACAACTTGCATCGCTCATCAAAAACAAAAAAATCAGTTCACAGGAACTAACGCAATTTTTTCTGGACCGTATCCGTAAGTATGGCGATAGCCTGGAATCTGTTATTACCATAACAACAGCGCTGGCCATGCAACAGGCCAAAGAAGCAGATGCAGAAATCGCTGCAGGCAAATACCGCGGACCACTTCACGGAATTCCATACGGATTAAAAGATTTGTTTGCCGTAAAAGGAACCAAAACCACCTGGGGCGCGGCTCCTTACAAAGACCAGGTAATTGATGAAGACGCCTATGTCTATACCCGACTGCGAGATGCGGGAGCCGTACTGGTGGCCAAGTTTACCCTCGGCGCACTGGCCATGGGCGACTACTGGTATGGCGGCCGTACACGCAATCCCTGGAATACCCGCCAGGGCTCATCCGGATCATCAGCCGGATCGGCATCGGCAACCGTGGCAGGACTCGTACCATTTGCCATTGGAACCGAAACCTGGGGCTCCATCATATCACCAGCATCTACCTGCGGTGCCACAGGACTTCGCCCAACATTCGGCAGCATCAGTCGCAGCGGCGCCATGACACTCAGCTGGAGCCTGGATAAAGTAGGCCCCATTTGCCGTAGTGCCGATGACGCTGCAATAGTATTCAATTATATTCATGGTACAGACGGACTGGATATGAGTGCGGTAAACCGCCCCTTTAATTACAAACCCAATGCAGATATCAAGAAACTGCGGGTGGGGTATGCGAAAAATTATTTCGACAAAATAACCGATACCAGCCGAACAGAATGGAAAGTACTGGATGTATACAGGCAAATGGGCGTAGAACTCATACCCATGGATTTTCCGGATAGTGGTGTATACCAGTTTAATATCATGGACATGGTCATCAGCGCCGAATGTGCAGCAGCTTTTGATGAATTCACCAGATTTGATGTGGATGATGCCATGACAAGACAGGGAAGGAACGACTGGCCCAACACATTCCGCGTATCACGCCTGATCCCGGCAGTGGAATACATCAATGCCAACCGCCATCGCTTTGAGCTGATGAAAAAAGTAAATGAAGTCATTAACCGGTTCGATGTGATCATTTGTCCAACCCGTGGTAGCGGAAACCAGTCGGCCATCACCAACCTCACCGGTCATCCTGCACTTTGTTTTCCGACGGGATTTGATAAACGCTTCAATACACCCACCAGTATTACCCTGATCGGAAGACTGTACGACGAAGCCAGTCTTTTACTGGCGGCCAAAGCCTATCAGGAGGCAACAGGATGGGACGAAATGCATCCACCGGCATTTAAATAAAGCCAGGAAAAAAACATAGAAAAAGCCCGGATTCCGGGCTTTTTTCGTATCGTTATAGTTGAAAATATGCGGCTGACATTTTTAAAATCCAACAAAGAGAGAATAATAAGCCTTAGTATTGGCTCTTTATTATTCCTGCTTTTACTATTGGCCCTCTTTCGCTTCACAACGCCGCAACACACCGGAGTCGAACAACCCGTTTTTTGGGTCACCCCCGATACTGCCAATCAAACCCCCGAACAGGTGAGCCTTTTATTACAGCAAAAAGCAAAACCCGTTCGCAATGGTGTATTCAATCCGGGTTTTACATCATACCGCTGGTGGCTCGCACTGGAGCTGGATGTGCAGGAGCCCTTGTGGGTGCAGGTGGCCAATCCACATATCAATGATATACGTATTTACCAGCAGGGAGAGCAGGGTTGGGCAGAAACCTATCGCTCCGGAGATTATTATCCTTTCAAACAAAGAGCATTGAACGAAGCCGATTATTGGTATCCGGTAAAGGGACATGGAAAACAGACTTTGCTGATCAGGGTTGATAAAAAAGGAGAGTCGCTGAATGTACCGCTGCGTGTTGTCAAACAGAATCACCTGGCCACCTATCTCTCGGATGAAAAGATGATCTATGGTGTGTTTTTCGGATGGATCTTATTCCTGGCGCTCATGAACAGTTTCCTCTGGTTGTCTCTGCGCGACCCGATACACTTGTTCTATATACTTTACCTCCTGAGCTCTTCATTGTGGGTATTGTCGCAGTGGGGACTTTCCTTCCGTTATCTCTGGCCGGAAAGTGTGGATTTCACCAGCAAATCGCGACCCTTTCTATCCAATCTGTCGTATTTGTTTTTATTGGAAATAACGGCCAGGTTCTTTACCATGCCACACAGCAAACCCGTGTTCACCAAAACCATTCGGGTTGTTCAGTTGTTATTGCTGGTGTCCAGCGTGGGTCTGTTGCTTACCCGCTTCAGCAGCAGCAGTGCATTACTGCGTTATGGTTTTCTGGGAACGATGAATATTATCTGGCTGCTGGCCCTGATCATTATCCTGCTGAGTATCTGGAAAAGCTACCGGCAACAACCCACCCTGGCATTATTTTTCTTTGGAGCGCTGGGGTTCTTATCTTTTTTCATTGTACTGATATTGATAGCGCAGTACAATGTATCGGGTAACTGGGTATTTTTTGTAACCAAATATGGTTCACCGATCGGAATGCTGGGTGAGTCTACCATTTTATCATTCGGCTTAACACAGCGTTACAGTCAGTACAAGCGCGACAAAGAGCAGGCCATGCAGGCCCTGGAGCAGGCCCGCCGCGAAACTGCGGATAAGGTCATACAAAGCCAGGAAGAAGAAAGAAACAGATTGGCCCGGGAATTGCATGATGGACTGGGGGGATTGCTGGGCGGTATCCGTATGGGTGCCCACCACCGTTTACGGGAACAGCCCGAACAGCAACAGTGGATAGCGGGGCAACTGGATCAGGCCATTACCGATTTGCGCAATATTGCGCATGACCTGATGCCCGTGTTACTGGAAGAGCAGGGACTGGATAAGGCGCTTCGGAAAACGATTGACCGATGGAATAATGGAGAAACATTAACGATACATTATAACAGCGATGTGCAAAACCGGTATCCCCTGAGTATGGAAGCTGGTTTATACCGCATCGTATTGGAGTTGTTGCACAATATCAAAAAGCATGCGGAAGCCACCGAGGTGCAGGTTGAGTTTTGGGAAGAAGGACCAGGCAAACGCATAACCCTGCTGGTAGAAGACAATGGCAGGGGCTTTGATGCTACCGGAACAGAAGGCCTGGGATGGAAAAACATCCGTTACCGCGTTGCCTATATGGGCGGAAAAGCAACCATCGATAGTAATATTCACGGAACAACCGTAATCATAGACATACCTTTAAACAATGAAAGAACTGAGGAAGCCTAAAATAACCATCGCCATTGCAGACGACCATAAGATCTTTGTGGAGGGCATTCGCAGTGTGACCAAAGATGTGGACTGGCTGGAATGGACAGGCGAAGCGTATACCGGGAAAGCAGCACTGGAAATGTTTAAACAACAGCAACCGGAAGTCTTGCTGCTCGATTATCACCTGCCCGATGCCAAAGGCATAGAAATAGCAACGGAAATACTGCACAGCCATCCCGGCGCCATCATATTAATCCTGAGCATGGAGAATGATAATGATATTATTTACCAGTGTAAAGTAGCGGGTGTTATGGGCTACCTGATCAAAAATCTATCTTCCGATGAATTGCTGGCAGCCGTGGAAGAAGCGGTTTCTGGCCGGCCCGTGTTCATGTGGAGCAAAGAAAATGCACCCTCACCCAGTAAACATGCCGATGTGCTGAGTAAGCGGGAAAAAGAAATCATACACTGGATACGAAACGGACTAACCAGCCAGGAAATTGCCGAAAAATTATTTCTGAGCACCTATACGGTAGATACACACCGGCGCAATATCCTGCGAAAACTGGAGTTAAAAAATACTGCCATGATGGTTCAGTACGCACAACAGCACCACCTCTGATCCGCTTGGTAGAATCGGTGTTTTTTCGTACCTTGTAAGGGAAACCCGTTCATGTTTGTATGCGTTACTGTTTAACCTTCTGCCTATTGTTGAGCCAGCTTTTTGTGCAGGCACAAGACAACAGTCTTTTTAAAAAAGAATTGTATACCAGCGGTAAAGACACATTGCATTACCGCATTCTATACCCTGAAAATTACCGGAAGAACAGATCTTATCCGGTATTGATATTCCTGCATGGCTCCGGAGAAAGGGGGGCAGATAATGAAGCCCAGCTCATACACGGAGCCTCGCTCTTCCTCAAACCTGAAACCCGGAAATATTTTCCGGCCATCGTTATATTTCCGCAGTGCCCCAAAGACAGCCTCTGGTCGCCCTACCGGAAAATCAGCAGTTTTGCAGATAAAACCCTGGGATCTTTATCCGCCGATCCGGGAACACCGCAAAGGCTCGTCAAGGAATTACTGGACAGCATGATTGCTTTTCGCCACGTGAATGCCCGCCGGGTGTATATGGGCGGATTGTCCATGGGCGCTTTTGGGGTATACGATATGCTCATCCGTTATCCCGATGTATTTGCAGCCGCATTTACCATCTGTGGCGGAAGTGATATTCCCCAGATGGTACAGCGAGCCAAGAAAATACCACTCTGGATTTTTCACGGAGAAAAAGATACGGTTGTACCACCTGATGCAGACCGTGAATTATACAAAGCATTAACCACCGCCGGTGCGCCGGATGTAACCTATACAGAATATCCCGGCGTACAACACAATAGCTGGGATCCCGCATTTGCAGAACCCAAACTGTTGCCCTGGTTATTCTCCAATAAGAAAAAGAACACCCGCTGATAGTAATCAAATACACAAGTGTCCGTCAATAAAACGACGGGATAAAATGAAGCCTGTGTGTTTGTCTGTTCTCGCCTAATAACGAGGCTAAAAAAACACAGCCGAACGGGAATAAGAGTAATTTTATGCATCCATAGGATTGCTTATAATCCCCCACAGCTATGATACAGGAAAAAAAACTTGTTACAAGAAAGAGGCGTTCATGGATTTTTGTATGGACGATGGTGGTTTCGGGTATAACGGTTTTGGCCGCTTGCCGCACGGCCCATCAACCATCTTCTCCGGAAGAAATCAGTCTACGGCTGATCGGGGTTAAAGACATAGCGCATGACCTGTCTTTCAAAAATACCACCGTGGGTGGTTTATCGGGGATAGATTATGATGCCGCGAAAGATATCTATTATGCCATCTGTGATGACCGCTCACAATACCAGCCCGCACGTTATTATGCCCTGCAAATAAAATTCAGTGCTGCGGGTGTTGACACAGTGATACTGGACAATGTAACCACACTGCTGGATGAAACGGGCAAACCATATCCCTCATCCAAACAGGACCCGAAGCGCACACCCGATCCCGAAGCCATACGGTATAATCCAACCAACCAGACAATGGTATGGACCAGTGAAGGAGAACGCATTGTTACGGCAAAAGATACGGTGTTGACAGACCCGTCCATCAATATCATAGGCACGGATGGTCGTTTGCAAAAAAGTATTGTATTACCTGAGGGGCTGCGCATGCATGCAACAGAAAGGGGTCCGCGCAGGAATGGGGTGCTGGAAGGAATGAGTTTTGGACGCAACTATAAAACATTATTCGTAAGCCTGGAAGAGCCGCGTTATGAAGACGGTCCGCAGGCAGCACTAACACCCAATGATGCCTGGATCCGGATTTATGGCTTTGACATGGCCAGCGGAAAAAACAGCGAACAATATGCGTATAAACTGGATCCGGTAGCCTATCCTGCCACACCTGCCGATGCATTCAAGATCAATGGTGTTCCGGATATCCTGTATATGAATAAAGACCGGATGCTGGTAATGGAACGATCTTTCTCAACCGGACGCATCCCCTGTACCATCAAAATTTACAGCACCAACCTGGCAACGGCCGGGAACATACAGCAGGTTGGTTCACTGATCAAAGAACCACCGGCTAAGCCCCTGCAAAAAAAATTAATACTCAACCTGGACAACCTGGGTATTTACACAGATAATATAGAGGGCATGACCTGGGGTCCCAGGCTGCCCAATGGAAACCAGACCCTGGTAATGGTTTCGGACAATAATTTTTCACCACTGGAAAGAACACAACTATTTGTTTTTGAAGTACTGAACAGTAAATGAATATGAAACAGGTTCTGTTATATACATTGGTTTTATGCCTTTTATTCATGAGTTGTCGCGAGCAGCGCAGCGGCCATCCGCATATCAGCATTGAGACCAAGTATGGTGAGATAGAACTGGAGTTGTATGAAGACAAAGCCCCGCAAACAGTTGCGGCTTTTCTTCGCTTTGTTGATTCGGGTATGTATGAAAACAGTTCATTCTATCGTGTCTTAAACCTGTCCAACCAGCCGTCGAATGCCCCCAAGACAGAAATATTACAGGGAGGGATCTGGCGCACCAACCATGCGCGTGCGGTTCGGGTGCCGGGGATACCCCATGAAGCAACCGGCACCACCGGCATATTACACAAAGATGGTGTGATCTCACTGGCCAGGCTGGAGCCGGGTACGGCCGGCAGCGAATTTTTTATTTGTATTGATGACCAGCCCGGACTGGACCAGGGTGGAGAAAATGTGGCAGACCGCCTGGGTTATGCCGCTTTCGGGAAAGTAATCAGGGGAATGTCCCTGGTGCGGAAAATATATACGCAGAATGACCGTAACCAGTACCTGGACCCTCCCATACCTATATATTCGATCCGGCGCAAATAAGCCCCCCAAATGATTTCAGAAGAAAAGCGCCAATAAACTACTCATTTTCAGGTATTTTTTGTAGGTTTCGGTAAGCCTACTTTTACCATATAATGCAATCAGAGGGACTAAAGCTACGTACGTTATTATTAATACTGCTGTGTTGGGGGTCGGCGATTGAATTGCAGGCCCAGCAGGTTTCTACATCTTCCCCCGGAGATACGGTTTTACAAACCGCAGATAAGTTTGCCGACACAACCGGTGGTTATGGGTTTATGTACCTGTCCACCACCTGTTATGAATGCAATCCGAAAGGCTCTGCCTATTATAAAAAGTTTGCCATCATCAGCGGTATTTACAAAGCCAAGGATTTTTACAGCGCCGTGGCAACCCGTTCAGTGGCACATTTCAAAGGCAAGTTTGAGAAACTGGGATATTTCAAGGATAAAGTAACACAGACCTGGAAATCGCCAAAACTATTTGCAACCTTACAGGAAATACTGGAATACAGAGACGAGCTGGTAGCAAAACTGAAATCGGAGAACTATGTGGTGGTGGTGTTTGACGACAAGATCAATACGGAAGATATAAAAGTTGAAGACTAAGCGCATACGATACCTGCGGTGGACCATGGTGATACTGCCGCTTTTGCTGGGGGTCGTGGTATACTGGTTATTCCGATCGGGCCCCACGCGTTATGAGGAATGGATTGGCTGGGAAAAGAAAATAGGCTTGCCGGGCCGCTTATCCAACTGGCTGCCGGATTACTGCTGGTGTGTATCGCTTTTGAGTTTTTTTACGGTCTTGTGGGATGGTTGGGACCGCGTTCCCCGCTCCTGGAAATGGATATTGTGGATACTGGTTACCGGAACAGAGCTGTTGCAATATCTACACGTGATAGATGGTGTGGGAGACTGGATAGATATACTGATGTACCAATTGGCTTTTTTAACTGTTTATACACTACACAAAACTCAACGCTTATGAAAACCTTAACCAGAAACTTGCTTAGTTCCCTGGCACTGGTAGGATATGCTACCCTGTTTTTCGCAAGTGGAGGCCCCAAACAGGTGGCGCCACCACCTACACCAGCCATCAAAGCGCCTAATTACGACTTTGAGCCACCGCAGAAAGCACCCGCAAAATCGGCACAGGTAGTATTCCTGCTCGTAGACCCCGCTTACCAGGAAAAATTTGCCTATTCCAACTATAAAATATTCAGTGACTTCTCCAAAGCGATGTCGGCTGACTATAACGAATCACTCACTGCCAAAGGCTATTCAGTACGCGGACCATTTGAATATTATGATCAGGTGGTGTATAACGATAAAAAGGAAAGCGACCTCCTGTTACAGGTAGAAATCGATTTCGATATCAATGGATCCAATGTGAACTGGACATCTTACCAGGAATATGTATCTGGCAAGGGCCGTTATGCAACCTATCGTACCGCCTACCGGTATACCGGATTTTTCATTCTTTCCGGTAAGGTAAACCTGGTGGCAGCTGAGCCCCTCACCCGTGAGAAGCTCTGGGCCAAGAGTATTCCGCTGAAACAAAAACAGGTGTATATCGCCCCCAATTTCAATACCCTGGAAAGATCCTATAATGTGGGCTTTAGTCGCGATCCCGGTGTCATCAATCCCATGATTGAAGCGCTGGAAGACTATTATAAGCAGGTATTCAATACCTCCTGGAACCACCTGGATCCCAATGAACTGGCACCCCTCAAAAAAGAAGTGCTGGAGATCAGGGAGAAGAAAAAGTACTAAACCTGCTCAAGTATAGCTTCGTATTAAAAGAGAGTCGCCCCCGGGCGGCTCTCTTCTTTTTTACCGGATTCCGGCCGTTTGTCCTGCATTTCCTCCATTCCCGGCAAAAAATTAAAGATTTTGTGTAACGAAGTGAAAGATCCTGCGATTAGATCATTACAAGGTTAAGGCAAACACTTTTGAACGGAACGCTGGTTATACAACAAGATGAATGGGTAGAACGCTGTAAAAAGGGCGATACATCCGCTTTTACAAGGCTTTACGAGCTGCATGCAAAAGAGGTTTATAATACCATCTACCGGCTGGTACCTCATACGGGAGAGGCCGAAGATCTCTTGCAGGAAGTATTTGTATCTGCCTACCAGTCCATTCACCGCTTTGAAAACACGGGTGGATTCAGGGCCTGGGTTAAACGGATCGCGATTAACCAGTCGATCTCCTGGATACGCAAACAAAAAATGCGCTTACAGGAATTGGAAGAGCGTCATACGGAAATGAGAGAGGACGATGTGATTGATGAATCGCAGTTTTCATTTCGGGTAGCAGAAGTAAAAAAAGCCATTGAGCAGTTGCCGGATATGTACCGGACCATTGTACAGCTCTATCTTTTTGAAAACCTGCCACAGGAAGAAATTGCAACACTGCTGGGGATCTCTTATAATAATGTACGTATACAGTATCATCGCGCTAAACAAAAAATTCTGAAAACCCTCAACGAAGGAGGACGATCATGAGTGGAAATTTTGAACAATTCATCCGGGAGAACCGGGCAGACTTTGATGACCAGGTACCCAATCCGGTGGTATTGCAACGCATTACGCAGCGCATACAGCCTGAACAACAGGCTGCGCCGGTTAAAAAAGGGATTGTGGTTTCATTCCGTGCCCTGCGCTGGGCTGCCGCTGCAGTAATCATACTGGTTGCCGGTGCCGGTATCTGGCTCATGAATGATGCGCCAACCCCGGCAGAAGCACCGGCACTGGCTGCCAACACCCGGCCCATAACCAATACAGCTACGGAAACGATCACAACACCAGCCCAAACAATCACCACTCCGGTGTCTACTCCGGCAGTAGCTGCCCTGGACGAAGAACTCATACGCAGAAAACAGGTATTGTTTGCGAGCCTCAATAATATGCAATCGCCCAGCACCCGTATGGAAGCAGCTATGCGTATGGATGAAATGAAATCGGTAGACCATGATATAGTAGACGCACTGGTTAAAACCATGAACCAGGATCCCAATACCAATGTGAGACTGGCTGCACTCGATGCACTCACCCGATTTCACAAAGAACCGTACGTAAAAAAGCAATTGCTGAAATCGCTTTCCACGCAAAAAGACCCGATGGTACAGATAGAACTCATTCAACTGCTCACCCGTATGCGCGAGACGTCAATCGTGAAGCAGCTGGAAAAACTGGCCAATGATGTGAATACCATGGACGCCGTAAAAGAAAGAGCGTACTCTGGTATCCTCACACTGGGTTCCTGATAAAGCAACAAATAGTAAACACCCATTAACGAATACGGGAAACAGCGCACCGGTTCATGCATGACGGCACGTGTATCCTCATTAAAAACAGACCAAAATCATGAAAAAGAAAATAATCTCCCTCCTGGCCATTGTTTGTGTACTGGCCACCACTGGTTTCGCACAGGAATATAAACTGGCAAAAAGCACCGGTAAACTGGTAATCAACCTCAGCGCAGTAACTGTTGAAGGTTATAATGGCAACGAAATTGTATTCAGCTCCCTCAAAAGCAAAGGCGATGATGATGAGCGCGCCAAAGGCCTGCGACCCATCAATGCATCCGGCAATACCGACAATACCGGTCTGGGCATCAGTGTGGAAGAAAAAGGCGGCGTAATTGAAGTAAACCCTGTTGGAAAAGTAGATGACGTAAAAATCATGGTCCCCAAGGGCGTTTCCGTATCCTACAAATATTCCAAACTGCTGACCGGACGTAGCACATCTGTTTTCAAAAACCTGGAAAGCGAATTGGAAGTGTCCGTGAGCTATAATAAAATCAAACTGGAAAATGTAACCGGTCCCGTAACCGCCAAAACCATTTATGGTGCGATTGATGCTGAATTCGGACAAAACATTAAAGGCCCCCTTTCACTGGTATCGGTATACGGACATGTAGATGTAGCCATTCCCACCACTACCAAGGCCAATCTTAAACTCAACTCATCCTGGGGAGAAATACTGGCTTCTTCTGAACTGAAGATTGAAGTGGAAAAAGCCGCAGGTGATATGATCAGCTACCGGGAGAACAACGTAAAAGGAAAACTGAATGGCGGCGGTTTTGATTTGAACCTGACATCCAACTACGGAAAAGTATATCTCCGTAAAACAAACTAATTAACAAACCCTGTTGCCATGAAACAAATATTAGCAATCATAGCATTGTTGCTCACAAGCACCTTGTTTGCCCAGCAACCCCAGGTAAAAACCTATCCCGCAGCGGCGGTAAAAAAACTGGAACTGCGTTTCGACTTTCCCAAAACAGTAAAACTCAGTACCTGGAACCGCAACGAAGTACAGATAACGGCTTATGTAAGCATCAACGACGGGGAAAACAATGATGCATTTCAATTGCTGGATGAACAGGCAGATGGGGTTCTGAAACTGAAAAATATCATCAAGGACATGGATAAGCTTCCGCGGACTTATAAAGTGATCAGCGATGGAGAAGTAAAAGTGTTCCGGTCAAAAGAAGACATGAAAGATTTTCGTAGCCATACCGGCGGAAATAAATTTTCCTACTCAGAAGGAGTCGATATGGAAATCAAGCTGGAGATTAAAGTACCCGAAACCATGGCCGCCACATATGTGGAATCGAAGTACGGTGTTGTGGAACTGGTGAACTTTCTGGCACCGGTAGAAGCAGAAGCTAAATTCGGATCGGTAGATGCCACTTTATCGGAAACGGCTGTCGGAAAATTATCGGCTACGACGCGCTACGGACAGATTTATACCAACATGAATCTCAAGCTAACCAGTTCGGAAGAGAAAAACTTTTATACTTCTATTACAGCAACACCCGGCAAAGGACCATCCTATATACTTACCGCCAACTATGGCAACCTGTATATCCGGAAAGCGGCTCAGTAATATTGATTAAATAGGTTCTCATTCCTTTTCTCATGTGTATCAACCGCCCGATTATTCGGGCGGTTCTTTTATTCCCGTTTAAGTGCTGCAATTTTTTGATGCAAGAGTTTTTGCTCTGCCTGTGATCGGGTGAGACTTTGTGCCTGTTGAAAATATTCCAGCGCTTTAACCTGCTCGCTTAGTTTCGCATATAAGTCGCCCAGCACCGCACTGTATAAATGCTGTGTTTGCAGCAGTAATTCAATACCGGGAATATGTAATACGGCAGCAATAGCCTGCTGTACATTATCATTTTCTGCGAGCACAACCGCACGGTTGAGCATGGCTACAGGGGATGGATAGAGCTGTACCAGCAGGTCAAACAAGAAAAGCAGACGGGGCCAATTGGTGCTGTCAAAACTTTTTGCCAATGCATGTTCTGCCGCAATAGAGGCTTCCAAATGGTAGCGGCTAATGAACGTTCCATCGGCGGATTGTTCCAGGTAACGGCGGCCCACATCCATCAATTCATGATCCCAGCTGCTTCGGTCCTGGTGTTGCAACAGGATCATTTCATCACCGGCATCGATGCGGCTGTTGAAGCGGGCGGCATGAAAACACATCAAAGCAAGCAAAGCAAAAACGGGTGGCCCAGCGGTTTGCTTGTGTTCTCCCAACAGTTTGCAGCAGCGCATGGCTTCCATACATAAATCGTGGCGAATAAACGCATCAGCCTTGGTAGAACAATAGCCCTCATTAAATAAAAGATATAAAACGGTGTATACGGTTTCGGAGCGGCTGGCGAGACTGGCGCCTGCCGGTATTTCCAGCTGAATCTCCCCTGTTTTCAGCAAGGCTTTTGCGCGGAACAATCTTTTCTGTACCTGACTTTCGGTAGTCACCAATGCTCGGGCGATTTCAGCTATGGAAAAAGAAAATACCAGGTTCAGGGTTAGCGCCAACTGATCCGCCTCCTTCAGTTGCGGATGGCAACAGGCAAAAATCATTCTCAGCTGACTGTCGGCCATTTCCTGATCGTGAAAAAAAACATCGATCGTTTCGGCCATATTGCTGGTGGCCTGTTGGAGGTATCGTTGGTGGTATTGCTTGCGCCGCAGATGATCAATGGCTTTGTTTTTAGCCACCTGCAATAACCAGGCTTCGGCATTATTGGGAATACCGCGCAGTTTCCAGGTTTGCAGGGCATATAAAAAAGACTCCTGTACCACATCTTCAACCAGGGCCAGTTCAGATATGCCGAAAAGATGGGTTAAAACAGCAACCATCTTCCCCGACTGCCGCCGGAAAAGATGGTCGATTAGTTGGTCGGTATGTGCTAACGGTGCACTCATTCAAAAACAACCACATCACGCACTTCCACAGAACCACCCAGGGGAAGATCGGGACAGCCTTTCGCAATTTCCAGGGCTGCGTCCAGGTTTTCTGCTTTAACAATAAAGAAACCGCCCACAATTTCCTTGCTTTCTACAAAGGGGCCGTCGGTCACCACCTGGTTTTTGTGTAAGGTCTTGCCAGTAGGCATCAGGGCTTCACCTGCAGTATAAATACCTTTTGATTGCAGGTCGTTAACCCAGGCAAACCATTTTTCCATGTTTTGCTGCATTTCTTCGGGAGAAGCCGATTGCGGATCAAGACCGCCGCGGAAAAGAAACATAAAGTTTTTCATGAAGTTTGTTTTAACTGTTTTAAATAAGTTGAACAGGGTTATGACGAACAGCGGAAAGCCGATCAGACAAAAAAGATAAATTTTTTTCGGGAAGGATGGCCAGGCGTTCGATGAACGGTCGTGTACGGGTATATGCCCAGATAAATTACCCCGGACTACTTCGGTGAATACTGGTAAACCACTTCAAAAGCCTGTTTCCTGAGCGAGGGGAGTAATTGTCCGAGTTTCAGGTCCTTTTTCTGCGGCGTGGGCTCACAAACCCAGTACTGACTGCCCTTATACAAAATGGGATTACCCATGGGCTCATCGAACTGAACCGCCACGGTAATATGGGTGGGATAAGAGAGAACAATCATGGGCAACTGATAGATTTCTTTCACCAGAAAAAAGAAAAATGCGGATCTGTCTTCGCAATCGCTGTAATCATACAACAGCGTTTGCTCCGGCGATAGCCTTTTTTCCTTGCCAAAGGCTCGGATATCTGTGTCGAAGGCAAAAGCAGAGCGGGTAAAATGCATCAGGTAGTCCACGCCTTTTTTCTGAGACATCCCTTTAACCGCATCTTTCAATAAAGGAATGAGTGAGTTATAGGTGGTTCGGCTGAGGGGGATATTAAACTGACTGGCATAATCCACCACGGGATAATTATTGAATAACTGTTTCACTTGTTTATTCAGTAATACCTTAAAATTATAATCCCGGCTGCCATAATCAAAAGCCAGTTCTTTAACGGCATACTGCTCTGTTTTAAAGTCGGGCAGTGTACTGATTTTATAGGAGAAAGCCTGTGAGCCACCAAAATCCAGGGCTGTTTGGGTAAAGCGTTCGCCGGTATCAAACTGAATATTATTGCCGTAGTCGTGGTAATTCAAACAAACAAATTGTTTACCATCCTGGTAAAAGTGCGGGATATCATAAATCATTTCCTCGCTGTGCACATAGAGCAGCAGGGTATCGTTACGCAAACGGGTGATGGCCTGGAAACCCAGCTCATTCAATAAAAGCCATTTGTATAATGTGTATCGGTGATAGTTGCTTGATTTAGGACTGATCTGTTCTGCTGTGCTGCGAATCAACTGATACAATAACCAGTCGTCCAACTTTTTGTCCTGCCGATAAGCATCAAGTCCTGCTACCAGTGATGCTGTGGCTGGTTGGTTGTGCAACTGCTTGTAGAAGTGCACGATGGCATCATGTGAAATGCGATTTTCTGTTTGAACCTGTATGGCTGTACTGGTTGACAGCCGGAGGCTATCGCCATAAAAATCAATCACCAGCTCCTGCCTGTCCCCCGTTTTTTGTGCATGAACGGTGGAAAAGCCGAAACCAAGCCAAAGGATCCATATGTAACCAAGCCTGCGCAAATCCGGGATTTTCTTCCCTTAAGTTACGACTTGGTAACAATTTCTTTACATTAAATCCGAAAAAACCATACAAAATATTGATTTTCAATTCAGAAAGAAGAAACAACATAGCTCATTGACTGCCTGTGGCGGTAAATAACGGGCCTGCCGGGTTGAATGGCGGGTTCCCGGGTCGGAGCCGCTTTGATTACCCGGATTGTTTCCGCATCCACAGACCACTCAACGGAATGCAGGATATATATTTCCTGGAGCAGGCCATCGGCACCGATTGTGAATTCAACTTTTACACTGGCCCGGCTTCCGGCTCCGGATAACTGCTTAAAGCGTTCGGGTGTGACCAGGTTTTTCTCCAGGTATTTAACCACCCATTGATGCCGCCTTTAAAAGAAGCCGCTCAGTTTGCTGGCGCGAATGCGAAAACGGAAATCACAGACGGGTATTGTTTTAAACGGAGCGTGCGTTACGCCTTAAACAGCAAGGTAAAACAAGCGCCCTCATTCGGCGCACTGTCGAGGGAAATACTGCCACCCAGGTTTATCATGTGATTGTATACCAGGTAGAGGCCAATGCCTTTGCTATCTGCATGCTGGTGAAAGGTTTTCTGGAATCCGAAAACCTTGTCGCGTACTTTATCCAGGTCAAACCCCTGTCCCTTATCGCAGAATACCAGTTCAATAAACCCAGCTTTCTTATTGGTATGAATGGTAATTTCAGGGTTTGAATCGGGTTTGGCGTATTTGATGGAATTGGTGATCAGGTTGAGGAAAATACTATCGAGATAACTTTTATTAAAGACCACTTCCGGCGCTCCCGAAAAATCAACAGCAAAACGGGTGCGGGAGGTTTGAATCAGGGTTTGAATGGAAGCGGTGACCCGGTCAAAAGCGTCTTGCATAGACAGGGTTTCCATTTTAACCATCAGCACATCTTTATTACCCAATACATCTATATAATTACTCAGTATTTTCTGTAATTGTCCCGTTGCACTGCGCAGCACGGTAAAAAGTTTAATGGCTTCCGGGTCCTGAATCTGTACATTATCCATGAGTGTAAAAACGGACAAGAGGTTATTCACAGGCGAACGCAAATCGTGCGATGTGGTATAATTCAATTGTTTGAGGCTCGCGTTATTCTTTGTCAGGTCATCCAGCAAAGCATTCCGGTCTTCATCCAGTTTTTTCTTGTGCGTAATATTTTTGGCAATGGCATAAACCACCGCTTCACTTGCGGAAGGCATAGAAGTCCAGGAAAGCCAGATAACCTGTCCGTTTTTACCGATATACCGGTTTTCAAAATTCAGCAATGGAACCCCGTTCACCAGCTCCTTGCGGTATTGAGCTGTACGTTCCCGGTCATCGGGATGAATGAACGTGTATATGGGAGAAGCCAGCAATTCATCCCGCGTATAGCCCAGCACATTGCAGACTGCGCTGTTTATTTTCCGGAAATAACCGTCAAAACCGGCAATGCAGAAAAGGTCAGCTGATAATTCAAAAAAATGTTCCAGGTTAAAAGGCCCTGGTGTATGGGTGGTATCCGAAGCTGCGTTCATAAGGGTAAGGGTAAAACCAATTAAAAATAAGCAGAAACAAATAAACAATAAACAGGTTTTCCGTATACCCGTGAAAAGTCGTTCTGAATAAGCATGAGCAGGTAAGCCGGATGGCGTAACTTTGCAGATATCTTTAACTATGCCGTTCAAACTCCATGCACCTTATAGCCCCGCCGGTGATCAGCCCAACGCCATCGAACAGCTGACCAGGGGCCTTTTGGATGGAGAGCAATACCAGACCTTACTGGGTGTTACGGGTAGCGGTAAAACATTCACCATTGCCAATGTCATAGAACAGGTGCAGCGACCAACCCTGGTGCTGACGCATAACAAAACACTGGTGGCGCAATTGTATGGTGAGTTTAAACAATTCTTTCCCGATAATGCAGTTGGGTATTTTGTGAGTTATTACGACTACTACCAGCCCGAAGCCTATATGCCGGTGAGCGACACTTATATCGAAAAAGATTTAAGTATCAATGAAGAGCTGGATAAACTGCGTCTGCAGGCCACATCGCAATTGCTGAGTGGTCGCCGGGATATTATTGTGGTAGCCAGTGTGAGTTGTATCTATGGTATGGGTAATCCCACCGAATATGAAAACGGGATCATCCGCATTGAACGCGGACAGGTTATTTCCCGTCAGGGTTTTCTGCACAGCCTGGTGAACTCCTTGTATAACCGGAGCCAGGAAGAATTTAAGCGGGGAACCTTCCGGGTGAAAGGAGATACCGTGGATATCAACCTGCCTTATGTGGACTTTGGTTATCGCATTACGTTTTTTGGTGATGAAATTGAAGAGATAGAAAGTATTGAAACCAGCAGCGGAAAAAGAATTGGTCTGATGGAAAATGCGGCCATCTTCCCGGCGAATCTTTACCTGGCACCCAAGGATATGATCCAGCAGGTGATGCATGAGATACAGGATGAAATGATGGCTCAGGTGGAATATTTTAAAAGTATCGGCAAGTTCATAGAAGCGCAGCGATTGAAAGAACGCGTGGAATATGACCTGGAAATGATCCGCGAACTGGGTTATTGTAATGGTATTGAAAATTATTCACGCTTTTTTGACCGTCGCGCACCCGGTACCCGGCCCTTCTGTTTGCTGGATTATTTCCCCAAAGATTTTTTATGTGTGATTGATGAAAGTCACCAGACCATTCCGCAGGTAGCAGGTATGTATGGTGGCGACCGGAGCCGCAAACTGGTACTGGTAGATTATGGTTTCCGCCTGCCCAGTGCCATGGATAACCGGCCATTGAATTTTCATGAATTTGAAAGCCTGGTGGGACAAACCATATTTGTCAGCGCTACCCCGGGCGATTATGAACTGGAGCGTACCGGCGGTGTGGTGGTAGAACAGATTGTTCGTCCGACGGGCTTACTCGACCCGCCCATTGAAGTGCGGCCCAGTGCCAACCAGATCGACGATTTGCTGGATGAAATAGATAAACGAGTGAAAGAGGGCGACCGGGTATTGGTAACAACATTAACCAAGCGGATGGCCGAGGAAATGGATAAATACCTCGGAAGGATCAATATCAAATCCAAATACATACACAGCGATGTGGATACACTGGAACGGGTCGAAATATTACGTGATCTGCGATTGGGAGTGATTGATGTGCTGGTGGGTGTAAACCTGTTGCGTGAAGGGCTTGATTTACCCGAAGTATCATTGGTTGCCATACTGGATGCCGACAAGGAAGGATTCCTGCGAAATGAACGGTCCCTCACCCAAACAGCAGGTCGTGCTGCGCGAAACGTAAAAGGAATGGTTATTTTTTATGCCGATACCATTACAGAAAGCATGCAAAGAACCATGGATGAAACCATGCGCCGCCGGGAAAAACAGATTGCTTATAATACGGCACACGGTATTATTCCGCAAACGGTAACCAAAAGTAAGGAGCAGGTTTTTGCACAAACTTCGGTACTGGATATCAAAGGATATGATCCTTCCAATCCTTATGCACTCCAGCAGCATGAGCAGCTGGTACCGGTGGCGGCCGAGGAACAGGAAATCTATAAAACCATCCCCCAACTGGAGAAAGCGGTATCGGGTACCCGAAAAGCGATGGAAAAAGCGGCACGTGATCTCGACTTTATAGAAGCTGCCAGGTTACGGGATGAAATGTTCCGCTTGCAGAAAGAACTGGATCAGTTAAAGCAATAGTGTGAAGCCGGCTCGGCACCATTAATGTATCGCTGATCCGGGTTTATTTACCCGCCCGGATTTTCAAATTAAATCTTAACTTGTTGTATGCGATTGCTTTGGCAACTATACCTCCGTTTAAACGGCTGGCAGGTGGATACCCGTTTCCCCAACCATCTGCAGAAATGCATCATTATTGTTGCGCCGCATACCAGTTCCTGGGATTTTATAATCGGACTGGCCGTACGCAGTGTATTGCGCTTACATCATGTAAAATACCTGGGCAAAGCAGAATTGTTTAAGGGTCCTTTTGGTTTTTTCTTTCGCCTGATGGGCGGATACCCGGTAGAGCGATCAGAAAAACACCAGATGGTGGAGCAGGTGGCAGACCTGTTCAATACACAGGAAAGATTTGTTTTAGCCCTCTCCCCGGAAGGAACTCGTAAGCGAGTGGATCGGTTAAGAACCGGCTTTTATCATATTGCCCGTAAAGCCAATGTACCCATTGTTATGGCGGCGCTGGATTTTGGCAGAAAGCAGGTATATTTTTCGGATCCCTTTTATGCCGGCGTAGATGAAGCGGCCGATTTCAAACGCATCATTGATTTTTATGCCCCGGTGATGGGGAAAATACCGGAATATGGATTATCACACCTGCAAAAACCGGTCTCAGAAACCCAACCTTAAACAATATGCGCTATCCGCTGATTACAGATAAGTTTTGTGCTTTTGAGCAATCACAACCCGGACAATTATTCCTGGCGGAACCTGTGAATGGTGTATACCAAAAATTTACCTGGGGAGAGGCAGGGCAGGAAATTCGCAGGATGGCTACCGCATTGCAGACATTGGGCATAGGGCAGGGCGACCGTGTGGCCATACTCAGTAAAAACTGTGCACACTGGATCATGGCAGACCTGGCCATTGCCATGGCGGGTTGTGTATGCGTGCCCTTATATCCCAATATCACGCCGGAATCTTTGCGCGAGATCATTGCACACAGCGAATCCAAACTGGTATTTGTTGGTAAGCTTGATCAGCCGGAATACATGCGCAGTGGTATACCAGATCATCTTACTCAGGTAAGTTTTCCTTTCTATCCGAATGCTGGATGTTTGAATTGGGATGAGCTGGTAAAAACACATTCGCCCATGACAGGTGTTCCGGAGATAGATCCACAGTCGCTTGCTTCAATCGTGTACACATCGGGTACCACCGGTCAGCCCAAAGGAGTCATGCATAGTTTTCATGCCATGGCTTTTGCGGTAGATGCATTCCTCAAAAACTTTCCCGGTATTCAGAAAGAGATATTCTTTTCCTATTTACCGCTTTGTCATGTTGCCGAGAGAATGCTGGTAGAATGCGGAACCATATTTACCGGCAGTACAGTATATTTTGTGGAATCGCTGGACCGTTTTGCAGATAATTTAGCGTATACACGTCCAACGGTATTCCTGGCAGTACCCCGTATCTGGGAAAAAATGCAGGAAGGAATTCTGAAGAAAATACCACAGTCCAGGTTAAACCGCATACTAAGTATACCAATCGTATCAACCCTGTTCAAAAAACTGATCCGTAAAAAACTGGGTCTTTCCCGTGCCCGTTACATTTTTACAGGGGCGTCACCCATTCATAAAAGCCTGTTGGAGTGGTATGCCAAACTGGATATGGAAATACTGGAAGCCTATGGCATGACAGAAAATGTGGCGCTTTCGCACGTAAACAGGAAGGGTGCTGCTAAAATGGGAACAGTTGGGCAACCGCATCCGGGTGTATCGGTTCGGCTGGGCAAGGATCAGGAGGTACAAGTAAAAAGCGATGCGTCGATGTTGGGTTATTACAAAGAACCCGAACTGAGTGCAGAAAGTTTTGACGAGGGATACCTGCGTACGGGTGATGAAGGTGTGATTGATGCAGAAGGATATCTTACCATCACTGGCCGTATCAAAGACCAGTTCAAAACCAGCAAGGGTAAATATGTTACACCGGGTCCGATAGAAAACCAGTTACAGGCCAATACCCATATCGGACAGGTATGTATAACGGGCTCGGGTTTACCGGCCCCCATAGGCTTATGTACACTGGCCGAGCAGGTACGGGATAAGCCGCAGGCATCACTGGAAAACACAATGCAGGCACTCATGCAGGAAATCAACCAGGGGCTGGACCACCATGAGCAGCTGGCCTGCCTGGTGATCTGCCGGGAAGAATGGACCATTGCCAATGGATTATTAACGCCTACACTCAAGATCAAGCGCAAAAACCTGGATGTTCACTATGGGGAACAATATGAAAACTGGCTCCGGTCCGGACAAAAAGTAATTTTTGAGTCCTGATTGACCAAAATCGTTGCGTATCACACAATTTTTGTCGTCAACCGGCGTTTATAAGCCAGATCGTTCACTTTTAACATCACGTGTATGAATGCCAAACTGTTTCTGATGGCGACAGCGTCATCGGTTTTGCTGTTTTCTTGTGTCAGCACCAAAAAATTCAAGGAGTCGGAAGCCAAATATGTGCAGCTGAGTGGTTCTTATCTGGAAATGCAGGGAAAATACCGCGATTTACAGGACCAGCTGAAAGAATTGCAGGCATTGCTGGAGAAATCAAAAAACCAGAATGCAGAGTTGAACTCCCGCAAACAGGCGCTTGAGCAACAGATAGAAGCCCTGAATAAGCAGATTCAGGAACTGAAAAATGATAAGAATACGGTTATTGGTCAATTGAAAGATCTGTCGGTAATTACCGGAGCACAGGCAGAGAGTATTAAGAAGTCACTGGAAAATATCGGCGCCAAAGATTTATATATCCAGGATCTGCAAAGTTCCATTGCTCGTAAAGATTCATTGAATATGGCACTGGTGATGAACCTGAAAGGCGCCATTGGTAACCTGGATGATAAAGACATTAATATTAAAGTAGATAAGGGCGTTGTATATGTAGATATCTCAGACAAGCTGCTCTTCAAGAGTGCGAGTTATGAGGTAACCGACCGCGCACGCGAGGTGCTGGGTAAAGTAGCCAAGGTATTGAATGCACAACCCGATATTGAATTTATTGTAGAAGGACATACGGATTCTGTACCCATTAAGACCGCTGGTATCCTGGACAACTGGGATCTGAGTGTGAAGCGGGCAACAACGGTGGTGCGTATCCTCCAGGATAATTATGGTGTTGATCCCAAACGCATGACAGCAGCCGGAAGAAGTCAGTATATCCCCCTGGGCGACAATACCACTGCCGAAGGCCGGGCTGCCAACCGCAGAACACGAATTGTAATACAGCCCCAGCTGGATCAGTTCTTCAAATTACTGGAGCCCAAGAAATAAGGTTTCGTTACTAACCCAACATATATCCTGAAAGAGAAATCCCGCTGATGCGGGATTTCTTGTTATAGGGAACTTGCTTGCAATCAATATCAGGCTACGGCTTCTGGTGCGAATGCGTCCTGTACACGGGCCAGTGTTTTTGCATCCAGGGCACTGGCGGCCAGTCCCATCATCTGGTCAAAAACAAAAGGAGGAGCCTGCGCGCGGATGGCCTGGAACCAGCCAATGATTTCGGCAGTGTTCAACCCTTTGAGCATCCAGTAGCTGTAACGGGCATTTTTATCAGGGGGAATCTGTGCTACAATCTGACCGGTCAATGCATGTAATTGCTCATCGGTATAATGATCACAGATGATTTTTTTAACGATGGCTTCTTCCATATTCATGTGAGACAGGTTGAAGGCGGTAAATTCTGCCAGGGAGAACTGAAGGGCTATACCGGCTGCTACACGGGCTTCTGCGGAAACTGCTTCGCGACAGGCTTTAACCGAATCGGCCAGGTGGGCGCCCAGGATATGATCTTTATGGTGTTGCTTTTCGAAATCGGCAACCACATCCGGTGCATGATTGGCAATGAGCGGGAATACCATAGTGTCTTCGGTATGTGCATGGCCTTCATACAAAAAAATGACTTCATCAATCAGGTCCAGCGTTTCGCCGGCAGCATCCGCTTCACTAAAATCGGTTTGCTGTACTTGTAAAGAAGCATGATAAAGCAAGGCACGCAATCCCTGGTGCACCTGGTGGAAAATGTTGTAACGTGGTGTTTCCATAGTCTTTGATTGTTCGTTGTTTTAAATCAATGCAAATTTCATGTACCCCAATAGATGTATTTATCACATAAGAATGTGGTTGGGATATGCGGCGATAGAGCCGGAACACCGGTTGCTGGCGGGGATAAAAACCGAATGGGTGTCAATTGCTTAAATAGAATCCCGATTTCTGCGTAATTGAGCAGATGTTAGCTATTTTTAATGTATCATTATGCCAGAATCCTATCCATCTATTTCTAAAAGCCAATATGCCTCGTTTGATACAACGATATAAACTTCTGATACTCGTATGTGTCTGCTGGCTGATGAGTATTGCGAAGGGAATTACGCAGGAACATCCCATTGCCAAGAATGCAGTTCTTGATTTACGACAGGTGGATCTTTCCAAAGAAACGGTTACACTGAATGGGGAATGGGCCATGTGCTGGCAGAAACTCTGCAAGCCCGGAGATCCCATGACGGATATAACAGCGATTGTTCCTTTTCCGAAAAGATGGGATCAGACCATTATTGATGGGGAAGCATTGCCATCGCAGGGGTATGCCTCCTATATGCTCACCGTATTATTACCCAAGCAACATGGTAAACTGGCATTGGAAGTACCGGATACTTATACCAGTTACCGGCTTTTTGTGAATGGCGAATTGTTTGTTAGCGCAGGTAATCCGGATACCACGAAAGAAAGAGCGCAAGCCAAGTGGATACAGTTCACACAGGAAATAGCTAATCCAACCGATACCCTTCACCTCATATTACAGGTAGCCAATTTCTGGCATTCCAAAGGAGGTCCCTATAAAGCTATTAGTATCGGGGACCGGGATAAGCTGTTTTATAAGCGGTATAAAAATGCGGCTTTTGATATGCTGCTCACGGGTTGCTTATTTATGTGCGGCCTCTTTTTCTTCGGTTTATACTTGTTTGGCCGCTACGATAAAGTGATCCTGTTTTTCGCATTATTTTGTATTACCTACAGCTATCGCATTATTGGTTCGGGTACCTATGTGCTGCACAGCATGTTCCCCAATATCCCCTGGGAAATTACCGTGCACCTGGAATATTTATCGCTGTTCATCAGCGTTGTTTTTTTTACCCAGTATACCCGTTATCTCTATCCGGAAGACTCAAGCAAAACCATCATCAATGGAGAAACCTGGGCCTGCCTGGCATTGTCTGCTATTACCCTGATCTTCCCTCCCAGTATATTCACCCGCCTGATCAATCCATTCCTGCTGGTGATGTTTACGGTTATTGCCTACGCATTCTTTATTTATGTAAAGGCGGTACGCAATAATCGGCTGGGTGCCAAATATGCACTGATGAGTACCGCTATCGTACTGCTGGTATTCATCATCATCAACCTGCAATACTTTGGAATCGTAGCTCCGCAGAAAGAAATATTATTTAGCGGATACCTCCTGTTCTTTTTCCTGCAATCACTGATCCTTTCCTTCCGGTTTTCCTACCAGTTGAATAAAGCCAGAACAGAAGCAGAACAGGGACTGATTGCCAAGAGCGATTTCCTGTCGAATATGTCACACGAGATCAGAACTCCGTTGAACTCGGTGATTGGTCTATCCAATATTCTGCTGGAGAACAAACCCCGGGAAGACCAGCGTGAGCAACTGAATGTGCTGTTGTTTTCGGCCAATAACCTGCTGACGATTGTAAACGATATCCTTGATTACAATAAAATTGAAGCTGGTAAGATCAATTTTGAATACATTGATATGGATCTGGGAAAAGTGATCCAGGATATCGTTACCGGATCCAGCACATTGGCTAAAGAAAAAGGAATAGACCTCAGACTGGAAAAAGATCCGGCTTTCACCAGTCGCATCATCGGCGATCCTACACGCTTATCGCAGGTGGTAGGAAACCTGGTACAAAACGCTATTAAATTTACCCGGGTTGGACATGTGATTGTACGGATCAAACAAGAGAAGTTCAGCCGTCATCATGTAACCCTCACCATCAGTGTGGAAGATACCGGTATTGGTATTGCCCCCGACAAACAAAAACTCATATTCGAAAGATTTACACAGGCCGACTCATCTACTTCGCGCAGTTTTGGAGGTACGGGCCTGGGCCTGGCCATTTGTAAAAAAATATTGAACCTGCAGGGTTCGCGGCTGCAACTAAAGAGTGAACAAGGTAAAGGCTCCGTTTTTTATTTCACCCAAACATTCCCCGTCTCACTATCAACGGCCATTACCGAAACCGCAGAACAGCCCGATGTGGCAGCGGGTATGCCCCTGATTGGTGTTCGCATATTGCTGGCAGAAGACAATGAACTGAATGTACTGGTGGCCCGCACATTCCTGGAAAAATGGGGCGCCATTATTGATGTAGCTGTAAACGGACAACAGGCAGTAGAAATGTTGAATCCCGAGAAACACCATATTATTCTGATGGATATGCACATGCCGGTGATGGATGGCTACCAGGCCATCAGTGCAATACGCGAAAAAGGGATTGTGCTACCCATTGTTGCCATCACGGCCAGCTTACCTGCAGAAGTGGAAGAACGGGCCCAGGCTTCCGGACTGAAGATTGACGCTACCGTAACCAAACCTTTTGAACCCGCAGCTTTTCTGAAAATTATCCTGCGGCTGCTCAAGCACCCCTAAACAATTATTGCCAGACTATCTATTATCTGTTTAGCCAGCATGGACATCTCCACTTGTTCAATCGGGTGTGGTGTATCGGGTAAGATGATCATTTTGGCACCGGGTGTTTGTTCCTGTGCGAGCCGGGTTTCCGACTCCGATACCATCTGATCTTTTTCCCCCAGGAGATACCATACCGGAATGCTAATGCTGCGCAGTATCGCCGGAGTAACCAGGGGCGCTTCACCCAGCGATCGCATCATGGATGCAGTATGACCAAGCAACTGTTTCCAATTCCCTTCGCCATGCAAAGCGGCCAGTCTCGCAGCAAAAGCAGGAACCTTCTCTGATATTTTATCCGGGTCCAGTCGTGCCGCTTCCCTTGCTGCTGCTTCTGATTGCCAATCCATCTTGGTCCCCAGTGTAATAATGCCCGATAAAAGTCCGGGTTGTTGCGCAGCCAGGTGTAAAGCCACATACCCGCCCATACTGTACCCGAAAACAGCGGCCTGCTCAATCGCATGGGTCTGGCAATACAGACGAACCTGTTCTGCAAAAACAGGAATACCGAAGATCTCTTGCGAGGGCGCTGTGCCATGACCGGCAAAATCAAGCAGGTGAATATGGAAGGATGGTGCCAGCAATTGCTGCAAAGGCTTCAGCTGTTCGGCGGAACCCAGGGCACCGTGTAAGAGTAACAGGTGTTGCATATGATAAAGATAAACAAACAGCGATAGCAAGCCGGCGTACCCCCGTGTGGTTATCGGAAAAGAGAAAGTTTTGTTAAGGGCGAAGGTTTTGACGAAAACTTGTATCCAATACAGAGACGCAGTATTGCAAACATCAAAGCCAGCACATGAAACAACAGAAAAATATCCTGATCGGCCTGCTCTGTACCATCGCCATTGGTAGTCAGTTCTGTTCCGGAAAGGAAAGCATCAGTCCAGTTACTACAACCACGACTACGACCAGTGATGCACCGGTCTTACCAACCACGCCGTATAATTATAGTCCCGCATTTCCGGCACATATTGCTGCAGCATTGGGGCCAAACGATAATACACCAGCCACCAATGCCATCACCGACAATGGCGCTACCCTGGGCAGGGTTTTGTTTTATGATAAAACACTGTCCAAAACCAATACCGTGAGCTGTGCCAGTTGTCATCAACCCACATTATCGTTCAGCGACAGCGCAGTAAAGAGCAAGGGGTTTGCGGGCGGGCTGACCAAACGGCATTCCATGCCCCTGTTGAATGTACGTTTCTATCGCTCCGGCAAAATGTTCTGGGATGAGCGTGCCAATACCCTGGAAGAGCAGGTGCTCATGCCTATTCAGGATCTCACAGAAATGGGACTTACCCTGGATGAGCTGCAACAGAAAGTAGCCGCCAAATCATATTATCCTGCCTTGTTTGAAAAAGCATTTGGCTCTACCCAAATTACAACCGACCGCATTTCCCGGGCACTGGCACAGTTTGTTCGATCTATTGTAACTACGCAGTCCAAATACGATCAGGTAAAACAGGGGCTGGCTACTTTTACACCGGATGAACGGGATGGTGAGCAGTTGTTTTTGAATGCGGGTACTATTACCTGTGGGGCCTGTCATACGCCTCCCATGTTTATTACATCTGCACCGCAGGCACCCTTTGCGTTGCTGGATCCCACCGACCTGGGCATCAATAACCAGAACCGTTTCAAATCCAGCAGCCTTCGGAATATTGCCAATACCGCGCCCTATTTTCACAATGGAACAATTGCCAGTCTGGATGCCATGCTCTCCGGTGTCAATGGCAACCCCATTCCGCAGCATACCATTGCGCCGCAGGACCGGGCCCGTATGCTGGCATTCCTGCAAACCCTTACCGATCAAACCACCCTGGCCGAACCCCGGTTCAGCAACCCATTCCGTTAGCGGATGTAAAAATCGGCCACCAACTTTGCGACGGGATTCCATTTAACGAGGGTATTTGGCAGTTCAAAGAGTATTCATACGAAAAATGTCGTGTATTCTGGAATATTGGGTATGAACCCAAGAATCATGATGATCAAGACCCTTATCAGTGCTTGTCTGTTACTCAGCAGCAACCTGGTTTTTGCACAGGCATTCCGCAGCGGAAAACTAACCGTGACTGTTCAAACGGCGCAACAGCAGCCGATGGAAAACGCCACGGTAGAATTACGTAAGCTCAAAGATTCGGCTATAGCCAAGACGGCGTTGACCGATAAATCGGGACAGGCCCTGTTGGAAAATATTGCAGCGGGCAGTTATTTTCTGCGCATGTCTAGCATCAACCATGAAACACGCAACAGTGAAAGTTTTGAGCTTTCGGCAGAAAAACCAAACCTCGCATTGCCCGCCATTGTTTTACAACCGGCATCCAATGTGATTGCAGGTGTAACCGTAACTGCGCGTAAGCCATTCATTCAGAAACTAACCGATCGTATTGTGGTGAATGTGGAGAACAGCATTGTTAGTGCCGGTAGTTCTGCGCTGGATGTGCTGGAACGCTCTCCCGGTGTAACGGTGGATCAGAACGACGCCATTAACCTGCGTGGTCGTCAGGGTGTAATTATTATGATTGATGGAAAACCCACACCCATGACCGGAGCCGATCTGGCCAATTACCTGCGCGGATTGCCTTCCAATACCATTGAAAGAATTGATATCATCACCAATCCTTCTGCCAAATACGATGCAGCCGGTAATTCGGGTATCATTGATATACGCATGAAGAAAGACCAGCGACTGGGAACCAATGGAACCATTACCGCAGGGTATGGTCAGGGTGTATACCCCAAGGCCAACGCCGGTGCCACTTTCAACTACCGCAATAAAAAAATTAATGTCTTTGGTAACTATAGTTATGGTTACCGGATGAATATGAATCACCTGATCCTGGATCGTAATTTTTATGGTAACAATGGTGTATATACCGGCGGTGATCTGAAAGATAATTATACCACCAGCCCCTTTAATTTTCACAATACCCGGATGGGGGCCGATTTCTTCCCAGGTAAAAAGACCATTATTGGTGTAGTGGTGAGTGCCAACTTCAACAGCTTTGGCCGGAAAAACATCAATAACTCCGATGTGCTGAATGCAGCCGGACAAAAAGCATCAACATTCAATACCCTGGCCACCAATAACGATCATGCCCAAAACGTGGTGGCCAATATCAATTTCAAACAGTCTTTTGCAAAAGCCGGACAGGAACTGACAGCCGATGTTGATTATGGTGAATACAAGTCGGATTCTTATTCCAGGGTTGGTACCAAATACTATAACCTCAGCGGCGCACCATTGCAGCCGGATTATATACTGGACGGTTATCAGGATGGCAAACTCATCTTGCGTACGGCCAAAGCAGATTATACCCAACCCTTAAGCGAAGGCGCCAGACTGGAAGCGGGACTGAAAACCAGTTATGTGTCTTCTGATAATGATGCCCGCTTTTACGATATGAGTTCGGGTACGGGTGTAGATGATGTAAACAAAACCAATCGCTTCAAGTACAAAGAATACAATAATGCCGGTTACCTGAATTTCCGGAAAGAGTTTAAGAAGTTCAACTTTCAGATTGGTTTGCGCGGGGAACATACCAAGATCAATACCCACCAGATCAAGGGCGACCTGAAATTCGACTCATCCTATTTTCAGTTATTCCCCAGTGCTTTCTTCAATTATAACCTGAAGGAAGACCAGACATTGGGTGTTTCCGTAAGCCGTCGCATCGACCGGCCCGGTTACTCACAACTGAATCCCTTCCTGTTCTTGATAGATGTTACCACGTATGCAACCGGTAAACCCGGACTGCTGCCACAGCTCACCTGGTCCTATGAACTGAGTTATACGGTGAAGAGCATCAACTTTACATTGGGATACAGTCATACCAAACAAAACCAGAACATTGCCATTGCGCGATTCAAAGATGTGTTCCCCAATATTCCTTCGGCCGATAATATAACGGTGCAGATACCCATCAACCTGAGCTCGCAGGATTATTATGGCCTTACGGTTTCCGCCCCCGTTCGTGTGAGCAAGTGGTGGAACATGATCAACAACGGCAATATTTTCTACAACAAGTTCAACGGACAACTGGGTGGAACAACCTTAAACAATGGTAAGCCCGCATTTGATATCCGGACGAATAATACCTTCACCATGGGCAATGGCTGGGTGAGTGAATTTAATGTGAACTACAATTCGGGCGGTCAGTATGGCTTTATGGTGATGGACCCGCAATGGGGCGTGGCATTGGGTGTACAAAAATCACTGTGGCAGAATAAGGCTACGATCCGCTTTAATGTGACGGATATTTTCTGGACCAACCTGCCCAAGGCTGTGATCACCTATAATAACTATATCGAAAAATGGCATGCATACCGGGAGTCCCGTGTTGCCAACATCAGCTTTACCTATCGATTTGGTAAGAATACCGTACAGGCAGCCCGACGCCGGACCACTGGTTCGGAAGAGGAACGCCAGCGGGCACAATAAAGCTCCTGTGAATCCCTGAAGAGTCCCCTCCCTGTTGAGGGGACTTTTTTATATGGCAATATGCTGGTAATCAGTCTCTTAAAATAATGAAAGCCGAATCGGTGATTTATGGCACAGGTATTGCTTTTTTTGTAACTTTATATGAGCCCCCTTTATTATATCAAGCAGATCAACCCTTGGCCTATGCGGAACCGGTACCTGATCATGCTCAGTGCAGTAATATGTATCAGCTTAAGTAATCCGGTCCTGGGACAGGATGCTTATGTGAAACGGTTTCGTCCATTAGCCGACTCACTGGGTCAGGTATATGGCATACCGGCGAATTTTATACTGAGTGTGGCAGTGATTGAATCGGGCCGGGGAAAATCGCGTAATGTGCGATTGCTGAAGAATCATTTTGGTATTGCCGGTAAGAATAACCTGTACCGGACCAAAAAAATCAGGACCAGGTATAAGCAGTATAAAACAGATACGGCTTCCTATGTTGACTTCTGTAAACTGGTAACCCGAAGGGCATTTTACCAAAAGCTGAAGGGAAATGAAGATGTCCGATTATGGATCGAAGCCATGAGTAAAACGCGTTATTCTGAAAAGCCACTCTTGTGGAAGAAGAATATCCTGTCGGCACTGCGACAACTTGAATAGAGGATCCTTATATGAACCCAAACCCGCGGGCAACCCGTTTTGTTTTAATTGCATTCACCATTTATTTATCGGGCTCCTTATTGCAGCAATGCATTGGTTTTTCCTTTCCCGCATTCAGTAATATTAACCTGCTGGCCGATCTCCAGCCCGTTAAAGAACCTGTTACTGCAACAGCTCCCAACGACAGCCTTACTGTCTCACCAGCGGACTCTATAATCCCAGCTGTTCAACACAACAAGACGCCGGTTTATTCTTTTGCACGGTACCAGCGTGCCGGCGTGATTATCGATTTCAATACCAGTAATACTATTGCATTGAATCACCTGATGCAACAGCTTTATGCGCTGCGGCAAAAAAAGCAAGCGAAAAAAATTCGCATTGCCTATTTCGGCGATAGTATTATTGAAGGGGATTTGATGAGCCAGACTTTCCGGAAGAAAATGCAGGATTTTTTTGGTGGAGACGGGGTGGGTTTTGTACCCATTACATCCGAAACATCGGGTTTCCGTCAGACGGTTCGCAGCTCTTATTCGGGCGACTGGACAGATGATCATTTCCGGAATGCGAAGGACCGCAAACGGATATTTTTCTCCGGACATTTGTTCCATACCGAAAACGGATCGGTGCAGATGCGGGATATGCTGGCCAAAAAAGATTCCGTGATCCTGGAAAAAACATTGCTCTGTGGTGCCGCAGCCCCTACCCGTATACTGGTCAACGGAAACGGCTTGTCCATTGCGCCGGGCGCTGCATTCAACCGGATCGTATTGAGCCAGAGCCCCAGTCGCAGTATCCAGGTTTCGGTGAGCAATCCTGCGCTTCCGGTCTATGGTATTTCTTTTGAATCCCTGTCGGGAGTGATCGTAGATAATTTTTCATTCCGGGGTTCATCGGGCCTGGAATTTGCGCCGGTGGACAGTGCTTTCCTGTCGGCCATCGCCAGGAATAATCCATACGACCTGCTCATTTTTCAGTATGGTGCCAATATGTTGTACCAGCCCAATGACAGTAAATTCGACTGGTACCGTCGTTCGATGAAGCCCGTCCTGCGCAAGTTCAAAAACTGTTTTCCGGAAACAGATATCCTCATCGTAAGTACTACCGATCGCGCCTTTTCGTATGCGGGAGAATACCGGTCGGCCCTGGGTATTGATTCATTGGTTCGCACACAGGCCGGTGTTGCATGGGATCAGGGTGTGTATTTCTATAACCAGTATCTTACCATGGGAGGGCCGAACAGTATGGTGCAGTGGGTGCGTGCCAAACCATCACTGGCCAATCCCGATTATATTCACCCCAATCACCGGGGGGCGGAAAAACTGGGTGTGTATTTGTTTGAAGCGCTGATGAAAGCCTATCGTCAATACGAAACGAGTCTGCCAAAAAATAGTTCACCGGAATAGCTTACCCATTATGATTAGCCTGGAATCGCTGCTGGCGCAATTTGCTTATGATCCTAAAAACCCATTGTTGTTCAACAACGGGTTCTTTGTGTTCTTTTTCACCCTGTTCATCAGTCTTTATTATTGTTTCCGAAAGAAGATAGCGATACGGCGTTATATCTTTTGTTTATTCTCGTTGTATTTCTTTTATAAGGCCAGTGGGTTTTTTGTGGGCCTGGTTATTTTCTCTGCGGTAGTGGATTATCTTTTATCCAATGCCATTTACAAAACAAAACAAGCCAAGGCAAGAACGGCATTATTGGTAGTGAGTATTGTGGTGAACCTGGGTCTGCTTTTTTACTTCAAGTACACCGATTTTTTCCTGAGGTTGTCGAATGAGTTATTTCATTCAGAATTTAACCTGCTGAACCTGGCATTGCCGGTGGGTATCTCCTTTTATACTTTTGAGAACATCAGCTATACCATTGATGTATACCGGAAGGAACTGGTACCGGCTAAAAAGTTCAGTGAGTACCTGCTGTTTCTTTCCTTCTTCCCCAAACTGGTGATGGGGCCCATTGTGCGGGCGAAGGATTTTGTACCACAGATCAATCAGCCCTATCAGTTAACAGCAGAAGGCTTCAGCACAGGTTTTTTCCTGATTATTACCGGGCTGTTTAAAAAGCTGATCATTTCCGATTACCTCACACTGAATTATGTGGACCGGGTTTTTGCTTCACCAGGATCGTATACCGGACTGGAGGATCTGCTGGCCGTGTATGGTTATGCGGTGGTGATCTACTGCGATTTCAGCGGGTATAGTGATGTGGCCCTGGGTATTGGCCGTTGGCTGGGTTTTACCTTACCGCCCAATTTTAAATCGCCGTACCAGAGTGCCAGCATCACCGAGTTCTGGCAGCGCTGGCATATTTCCTTATCGTCCTGGTTAAAAGACTATCTCTATATCCCCCTGGGGGGAAACCGGAAAACCAGCTGGGGTACCTGGATATTCATGGGTATTTTTCTGGCTTCCCTGGTGGGTGCACTGCAACTCACTGGCGGATTGAGCTGGCTGCATACGGTACTCATTAGTTTGGCTGTACTGGTACTGATACTCTTGCCGGCCTTGCTCAAACCACAAAGTGCACACCGGTTTACCGGACTGAATTTAATGACCACCATGTTGCTGGGTGGTTTCTGGCATGGCGCCAGTTATAATTTCCTGATCTGGGGTGCGCTGCATGGACTGGGATTATCCATCCACAAGATCTGGCAGGAATTTACCGGGAAAAGATGGCCGATGATAACGGGCAGCCGGGTGTATAACACACTGTCTGTATTACTCACCTTTCATTTCGTTTGTTTTTGCTGGATATTTTTCAAAGCAGAAAATACCGATACGGCCTGGCTCATGATACAACAGATCGGGTCGCATCTGCGTATGGATGTATGGGGTGCATTTGTAGCGGCATATCCGTTGATAGCGGTATTTATTGTGCTGGCATTTCTGCTGCATGCCATACCCGATTCATACACGCAACGTATTCCCTTGCGTATGAAAGCATGGCCCATGGCGGTGTACCTGGTTTTGTTTTTTGGGTTTGTACTCCTCTATGGTTATTTCAAAGCGGCCGAACCGGTGATGCCTATTTACCTGAGTTTTTAAAACTGCTCAAGCCTGTTTAGACTCATGCAGTTTATTCAGTAAAGCCAGGTGGGGCTGCAGTTTTTTCAATGTGCCTTTGTTGAGGAATTTGCGTAAGTGTTTGTAAAAATGACTGTGGTCGTAGTACCCGTATTGTTTGCTGTGGAAGCTGGACGCATCATTGGTGAGGTGTTCGGTGGCTTTGCGGATGCGCATGATCTGTAAAGCGTTCTTGGTACTGAGTCCTGTTGCCATTTCAAAATAACGCTGTAGGGTGCGGGAAGAGACTTTGTATTTCTCCGCAAAAGTTTCCACGGAAGTGAGGTAATCGTTGTTGCGGCTGCAATGCAGCAGTATTTCAGAAACGATTTCTATGGGCCTGCGTGATCCGGAGTATTGCTCAATGATCTGTGTGAAATAAGTGGTGAGCAGGGCTACCCGTTCATCGAAGCTGTTGCATTTTTTAATCTTATCCAGGATACCGGCATCCACCAGGTAACTGAGTGGGAAGATAAAGGACTGGTATTCGGAGAAGTTGATCTTCTTTTCAAAGATCACGGGGGAAATATGAAACTTAATGCCGAAGAGTTTATTGCCCGGCTGGTGATAACATTCAATGGCCTGACTGCGGGGCAGGAAACCATCGGCTTTCATATCAAATTTATGATCGCCCACCTGCATTACAAAGGGGGTACCCAGGTTAATGAGATAGGTATAACCGGTATTGGGAAACAATACATCGGAGAAACCATTGGGGTAGATATCCCAGAGACTGTCGAAATCTGTTTCCCAGAAAAAATCAATAAACGGAACCAGGCTGCCCGCTGCTTTGGAGCGTTTATAGCGGGTGAGAAAATGTTCGGTATGAAAAAACTCTACGTGTTGCATGGATACTAATGTAGTATCCGTGCCGGGGCTGAAAAGGTTAATTCATGTGAGTGGCGTATAACAGTGTTAAACGAGCTTATGTCCTTTTGCAGTGGTATACTGGGGCGCATAAATGAAGAAGCAGCTGCCATGGGCAATGGTACTGATGATGGACTGGTGCAGTTCTTCGGGAATAGCCGGACAGCCCAGGCTGCGACCAATAAAGCCCTGCCGGGCGGCCCAATTGGCGCTGGCATAATCGGCACTGTGCATAACAATACCCCGGTCCAGTGCGCGGTCGTTGATACCGGGCTCCTGGCCATCGAGCCGCAGGGAGAGGCCGTGTTTGCCGGTATAGGTTTCGCCCGTGACAAAGAATCCCAGGCTGCTCTGGAAACTATTGGCCCGGTTGGAAAAGCGGGTGGCCATGGCTTTGCCTGAATTGCGGCCATGGGCTACATAGGTCTGAAACAATACCGATCCCTGCTCCAGGTCAATCACAAATAAACGTTGCTGGTTGGAGGGCAGGCTGAAATCGGCAATGGATAATACAGATTCGTTCTCCAATACCCCCTGGTTGTGCAGGGATTCCATGCCTTTGAGTCCCAGTTCAAAAGCTTCGCGGGATAAACCGGCCTGGGCCAGCTCCAGCTGCTCGTACAAATCATGGTAGCGGGCAAAACCGGTAGGCGGAACGGTGGTGGAAACGGGTTGCGGATGCGGGGTGGTGTTGGGTGTAAAGCCCATGGTAATGACCAGGCATACTGCCGTCATTATCTTACCTAAGTAACGCATCTGGTTGGGAACTGTCATTGAGTTTGTTTGGGGGGTGAACAAAAACAACAGTTGGTTTGGGGGGCAAAGGTAGTCCTGAAGGGTGGAACAATGGGATTGAAGGGACTTTCTTTAACAAGTTCTTGCGGGAGAGGCGGCAAAAGGCTGCTGATGAGCCACTTATGTATGCGCAGAACCTGCTTTGGTGAAAAAAGGAGGGGCATTCATGGAAAAAGAGCCGGGAATAACTGGTTTTGAATAACTTATTGGGCTGATTCGGCTGTGACCGGGATGGCGGAGCTGTGAAATAGGGGGATGGGCAGTTGGCGCATTGGCGTATTGGCGCATTAGGGGTTAGGAGTTAGGTATGAGGTATTAGAGCTTGTCCGCCTGAGGGGCTGTGAGCTGCATGCCTCAAGCTGCGAGTTATGAGCTTTGAGCTGTGGGTTTTTAGCTGCGAGCTACAAGCCACAAGCTGTTGGCTATTGGCTTTTGGCTGTTGGCGCATTAGGTGTTAGGTATGAGAGCTTGTCCGCCTGATGGGAATGTTAGCCATTAGCTGTTGGGAAAACACCCTCCAACCATACACTAAAAACTATAAATCAAAAACCACCTTGTCGCCTGACCAACAACTTTAGCTATCGGCGCATTAGGAGTTAGGTGTTAGGTGTGAGGTGTTAGAGCGTGTCTGCTTGAGGCGGATGTTAGGTGATACACACTCACTACTGACTACTCACTGCTCACTGTCCTCAATCAAAAAATCGAAGATCCACCTTCGCTGAAGCTATGGTGGATAAATCAAAAAATCAAAGATCAAAAATTCAAACTTCTGACACGGACCTTAGACGGACCGTACACGAAGCACTGATTCATCGGTTGTGTACGATGAATCAGCGGTAAAAAGCGTGGTGGGATACTGGAATCCCCTTAGTATCATAGTCTTACAGTATGGGAATGGTCGGAGGATGGTCGGGAGAAACACGTAGGGTTGATAGGGGACCAGTATGGGATCATCGGACGGGCATCGGACTTGTAACGGACTTGTATCGGACTTGCATCGGAGTGATAGGCTTTAAATTCAAATAAATCTTAATGCGTTTTAGGTGTAGGGGTTGTATTTGCCTGACAATCTGTATAAATACCAGGTATAAACACCTAACAGGGCATTACATTTTGACGTTTAACTTAGCCAGTTAAACTTTTATATGCTACAAATCATACTCAAGCCCTTTTGGATCTATGGCCAGGAGAGGATTGGCTTGTTTTATCAGGCAGACGCAACTATTACAGTCCTGGTCAAGCAGTTATCGGGTGTACGGTGGAGTGCAGGGCATAGGTGTTGGCATATTCCATGTGATAAGGAGGCTTGTAGTGCCTTATTCGTTGCGTTGAATGGCAAGGCAATGATAGATGCTGAAGCGTTAAAAAGGTATTTACAACAACGCAAGGCATTGTTACCAATGGATAAAAATGTGCCGGCGCATAGTAGTTTTAAAATGATGGTGCAGTATCCGCTGAATGCTATTAATCTCGAAGCCCTGACCGCTTTTCGGAATATGCTGCTATTGCGGGGATATAGTTCCAATACAATCAGAAATTATGTAAATGAATTTCATCAGTTATTGAGGCTGTTGGGAGATCGTTCTGTGAATGGTTTAACGAAAGAGCAGATTATGTCGTACCTGTTGTGGTTACTGGATAAGCAGGGTTGCAGTGAAACTAAAGTGCACACGACAGTGAATGCGATTAAGTTTTATTTTGAATCAGTGATGGGGCGGGGAAAAGAGTTTTATGATTTGCCACGTCCGAAGAAACCGATTCAATTACCGGATATTTTGGCAGAAGAAGAAGTTGTGATGTTGATACATGCCGTTGCGAACCTGAAACACCGTGTAATGCTGATGCTGGGATATTCGGCGGGTTTACGTGTAAGTGAGATTGTTGGATTAAAGAACAGGGATATTGACAGTAAAAGAATGATGATTCATATACGGGGTGCAAAGGGAAAAAAAGACAGAATGGTTCCTTTATCGAAGAAACTCCTGGTTATGTTGCGGGAGTATTATGTTGAATACCGTCCGAAGGACTTTTTGTTAGAGGGACAAAATGGCGGTCCGTACAGCGCCCGGAGTGCACAGAAAGTATTACAGGTTGCTAAAGCCAGGGCGGGTATTCGTAAGACTGGAAGTATTCACGGTTTGCGGCATAGTTATGCTACGCATTTGCTGGAAAGCGGAACCGATATAAGGTTGATACAGGAATTACTGGGACATAACAGTATTCGGACTACGATGCGGTACACACATGTGAGCAGGAAAGATATAGGTAGGATTGAAAGCCCGTTGGATAAGTTAGACTGGTAATTTGAGGCTTCATCTTTTTAAATAGATGCGTCATTTACTTATTCGCATTTTGCCCGATCGTCTACCCCCAAAACGAAGGGGTAATAACCTGTATTTCAATACTAATTATAAGGATTTTTATTGCTTTGAAAAAGGGAGGAAAAGGCTTACTTTTAAGTGTTGGCAGCAACCTCATTGAACTTTATATAATGGTTAGAGAAGTAGTCGGAAAGTATCTCAGTTATTTAGCGGTACTTTTTTTTAGTTGGGTTTTAATCGGACAACTCATCCAGGCTAATTTAGTGGTTGATAATCTAAATAAAATTAGCGGCACAATTGACACTACAATGGAGATCACATTATTTAAGTCCAGATCTAAAGAAAAATATCACGAACTAAGAATATTTATAAATGAGAAAGGGGATTATTTTAGACTTATGGACACTTATGATTACCCTCGATTTCTACCCAATATTAAGCGAGGAGATTCTGCGGAAATTTACATTCGTCCAAAATGGTTGACAGTTTTAGGAATGGGTTACGGGAATGATATTTTTCAAATGGCAATTAATGGAAAAGTAGTTTTCGAAATATCTGAAACTCGAAAAACAGCAAAGGGGATCGCTGTAATTGCAGCAGTTGCTATTCCTGTATTTGCATTTTTGGCAGCTCTAATAAATAGAGCTCTTCGTAAACACCGAAGGCTGCAGCCAACATCGGTTTTGCAAAAGTTGGGCGATAAAGTAGGCGTATGATCTATAGGAATTCTGACCCAGCTTCAGTAATTTGGCTTTAGCTAATCGAGGTTGTAGTGGCCAAGCCAGCAGTTGGATCACGGATTGCCCAACCTTCGCAAAGCCTGGGCCGTTAGCAGCAACCGTAAAGACGACAGCGTAAAAAATGGAAATTAACAAATTGACACCAATGATTTACACCACCGACTTGCAAGGGACGGTGGACTTTTATATAAACACACTTGGGTTTACTTGTTTAGCAAACGAGCCTAATTGGGGTTGGGCAAGAGTTCAACTTGACAACGCAGACCTGATGATAAGTAAACCTAACGACCACATACCATTCGACAAGCCAACTTTCACGGGTTCATTCTATTTTGACACAGACAATGTTGATAACATTTGGAACAGAGTAAAAGACAAATTGAAAGTTTGTTACCCGATTGAAAACTTTGAATATGGAATGAGAGAGTTTGCAGTTTATGACAACAATGGTTATTTATTACAGTTTGGACAACACATTGTTGAAACTAATGAAAATTCTATAAATGCTAACTATGACACAAAATAATACAGACATAAAATTAAAAAGTGGGGATTTTTGTAAGGTCATCGCAGGAACGCACAAAGACAAATCAGGCTTCGTTCAAGACATCAAAACAAGCAAAACGGGACATATTACAATTACAGTTTTGCAGAAAAACGGAGTAAGATTTAAGACACTTGGAAAAAACGTAAAAGTAACAAAAGATGAATGAAAAGGCTGCTGCTAACATCGTATTGGCAATAGTGGGGCTGACAGTTGTAAACTCAACATTTGTGCTTCTATTGGGCATTTGTGCAAATGTTGGGCTGACGTTTTCCAAATGCCCCACCATCGCCAATACGTGAACCGTTATAGGGCATTTTAAAAGAGAAGACAACGAAAGGAAAAAATATGGAATATATTTCAACATCAGCACTTGCAAACGAACTCGATATCAAATCAAGCGACCTGTTTGACAAACTGAAAACTCTTGGCTGGATAGAAAGAAAAAACGACAAGTGGGTGCTAACTGACCTTGGAAAGAAAAAAGGAGGACAGACACGTAACAACCCTAAATTCGGAGAATATATTGTTTGGCCAGAAAATATTTCCATTGACAATGGACAAACCAAAGAGAAACCCAAACTTATCAATGCGACAGCAATTGGAAAGCATTTTGACATTTCATCACAGCGGCTAAACCTAATACTTTCAGAACTTGGTTTAATAGAGAAAGACCTAGCGGCTGGCTGGGAAATCACCAAATTGGGTAAGAGTATTGGTGGCAGACAATTTGAACACGAAACATCAGGAGCAAATTATGTTTTGTGGCCTGAGAGTATTATACAATACAAAAGACTTTTAGAGGTATTCAAAGAAAACTCCACAGACCAACCTCAAACACAAACTGCGACAGTTTCATCACCTCAGACTGAAACGCAAGTTGCGAATATTAACAAGGACAATTTTCGTGAAAAATTTGAAGCCAAACATCGAACCATAGACGGACATTATGTGAGAAGCAAAGCGGAAATGCTAATTGACAATTGGCTTTATCAATACGGACTTGTTCACGCATACGAAAGAAAGCTACCAATTGACGAGGACGTGTATTGTGACTTTTATATTCCATCCGGTAACGGCAGACCCCAAGCTGTTTACATTGAGTTTTGGGGACTTGAAAACGACCCGAAATACACCGAAAGAAAAAATACGAAAATAGAAATTTATAAACGGGAAGGCCTTTCATTGATTGAATTGACGGACGCAGACCTTCAAAATATTGACGACATACTTGCAAAAAAACTTAGACAATTTAAAGTGCCAATTGGATAGAAAAACGCCCTATAACAGGCGTTTGGCACAATGGCGGGTGAAGTGGTTAATTGAACATTCTACCTCGCATCATCTTTTGTGGTGTATTGACAGTTTTGTGCTCCGAAATCCGCCACTGCGCCAAGCGCCAAACCGTTAGCGCTAATGCAACTAACTACCCAAGAAATTGAAATCTACTTTCTTTATGAGCTTATTCAATTGGTCTAAAAAATCAGAATTTGCTATTGTAGGAAAAGATATCAAATGGACTGATATTAAAAACGAACTTTTTCGAGTCATTGATTTTGATAAAACTAATACAATTATAGATGAGCAGGGTCGTGTTATCGCGACAAGTAAATTCAAACCGTATGGGTTTCTAACTGTGGAGTGGCCAGTAATAGAAAGATTGGTTAAATTACCAATCGTCCATAAAGATGATTTTCTTCTTGCAGCAAGCGTTTTTGACGATCCAAAATTCAGTGAGCAACTTGACAAATTAGAACTACTCGTCACATACTCTCCAAAAGACAATGATAGGAATACATCCTTCTTGCATGTGCTTCACTATGTAATTACAAAATCTGGTACATTTAACGAGTATTACAAAATTCATAAAGCAACACTATTAGGGTTAGGGCCTGAACATATTTTTGGATCGTTGATTTGGGAAGGCGAACTATCAGTCAAGATAAATATGACACCAATTTTCTAATCGCTTTGTAAGTTGGTCAAATACCGAAGCACTACCGCTAACATTGGTTTTGCAAAAGTTGGGCGACAGAAACTGGCCCATCGACTGTTGGAATTCTGCCCCACCTTAAGTATTTTGGCTTCAGCTAATCGGGTTTTTAGTGGCCAAGCCAGCAGTGGGATCACGGATTGCCCAACCTTCGCAAAGCCTTTAACGTTAGCGGCAAGTAAATCATGCGTAACTATTTTCGAAAATACAAATTCTTAATTGTCCTCTTCTCCATAGTGCTTTTGTGTGTTGAGACGAAATCACAAAATGTGGACAACACTGAGCGAAAGAATTTTTCCAACATCCACAATGATGCAATTAGACATTACATCATTCATAACTTTCCGAACTGGCAAAAAAAATCAGACACAATTTTTATAGAAAAGACTGACAGGTATGCCGACAGTGTCGTTTTGAAGGTTGGACAGCTAAATGTTAAGATTCTAGACTGGCCTGAAATAAACTCCCGACTAGATAGGATGGAGTCTTTCACATTACACAAATTCTTTCCATTAGGATTTGAAAAAAAGATATTTTATGTGTCAGTGATTCCTTTTAGAGCTTCAAAGAACTCATTAGGTGTCAACCTTGGCAACGGAGGTGGATGCAGAATTACATACGACTTTGATAATTTGAAGAAACGCTTCATTTTTAAGAAGGTTATATGCTGGGGCATCTAAAACCTGCCGCTAACATTGGTTTTGCAAAAGTTGGGCGACAGAATATGGCCCATCGGCAGTTGGAATTCTAATCGGCTTTTGTCCACCTTCGCCCGTAACATAAAAACTGTTCGAAAAACTTGCAGGGCTACGGCGGCCAATGTAATTTGGCTTCAGCTAATCGAGGTTTTAGTGGCCAAGCCAGCAGTGGGATCACGGATTGCCCAACCTTCGCAAAGCCTTTAACGTTGTGTGCCACCTTAAACGACACTACCTAAACGATGGACAATAAGAAATTTCTCAAGTATTGTATTGACAATTTAGAGCTTGACGAGGCGGACCAATTTGAAGACTATTTTTCTTCAGTACCATTTTGTGTTATGAATTCAATTTTTTCAATTAACACAAAATATGAAGCAGTATTAAATGCCTTGAACCGTTTCTGCAAACACTTTGACTTGACACTTGCTCATAATGTGAATGGACAAATCCCGCCAATCAAAAAGCAAAAATCTGTATCAGAAATTTACAACCTCATTAAAGACATTGACGTTAATAGTTTGGCGGCAGACATTTTCCAAAACAGACAAAGGACTTCAACGACAAATGGTATTTTGAAGGCAGAAGCTTGTGTAAGATTTTTAAAAATCGTAAAAGACTTTGGCGTTGAGTACTATCAAGACGTTCCCAAGCTAATAGGCAATGAAACTTTTGAGGACTGTATAAAGAGAATTCCAGGGCAAAACAGCGGGACTTCATTGAAGTATTTTTTTATGTTGACAGGCTCAAAAGACCAGATTAAACCGGACAGAATGGTATTAGGCTTTATCAAAGACGCTACTGGTTGGACACTTTCTGCAAGTGACGCACTACTATTGGTTAGGCAAACAGTTGAAGATTTAAAAAAGAAAGGTTATAACCATTTAAGTGCAAGACATCTTGACAACTTAATTTGGAATTATCAACGTGGATGAGAAAGGCGAGCACACAACAAAAGTATTTGCAAAAGCAGGGCTTGACAATGTAATGTCAGCTAAGTGCAAGCATCAGCAGGGGTTCGGGCTTGACGTTCAATGTTCAGCTTTAGTTCATAACTTCAGCAACATATTTTCAAATGGGCATTTGTACCGGGCTGGACAATCAATGAATTCCCTGCCTTCGCAAATACTCGAACGTTGGCAGCAACCTCATTGAACTTTATATAATGGTTAGAGAAGTAGTCGGAAAGTATCTCAGTTATTTAGCGGTACTTTTTTTTAGTTGGGTTTTAATCGGACAACTCATCCAGGCTAATTTAGTGGTTGATAATCTAAATAAAATTAGCGGCACAATTGACACTACAATGGAGATCACATTATTTAAGTCCAGATCTAAAGAAAAATATCACGAACTAAGAATATTTATAAATGAGAAAGGGGATTATTTTAGACTTATGGACACTTATGATTACCCTCGATTTCTACCCAATATTAAGCGAGGAGATTCTGCGGAAATTTACATTCGTCCAAAATGGTTGACAGTTTTAGGAATGGGTTACGGGAATGATATTTTTCAAATGGCAATTAATGGAAAAGTAGTTTTCGAAATATCTGAAACTCGAAAAACAGCAAAGGGGATCGCTGTAATTGCAGCAGTTGCTATTCCTGTATTTGCATTTTTGGCAGCTCTAATAAATAGAGCTCTTCGTAAACACCGAAGGCTGCAGCCAACATCGGTTTTGCAAAAGTTGGGCGATAAAGTAGGCGTATGATCTATAGGAATTCTGACCCAGCTTCAGTAATTTGGCTTTAGCTAATCGAGGTTGTAGTGGCCAAGCCAGCAGTTGGATCACGGATTGCCCAACCTTCGCAAAGCCTGGGCCGTTAGCTGACATACTACACTCTATGTTTATTAAAGAGAAATATAGAATCCGTCATAATTTGCTAGGATTATTTTATGACAAATACTTTGAAGGAAATTCTCCGAATGCTGATGTGTACGACACTTCTTTGACGTTTTCTCAATTAGAAGAAATTTCGGGGCTGAGTACAGAAAAACTTATCAAAACAATCGATTATTTAAAAGAGGCAGAAGAACTCTATGTTGAGGAAATGGATTACATCGATCTTTACCTCATCACACTCAAAGGACGGGCGGCGTATCATGACGAAAAATATCTTTACAATGGGAAAAAGGCATTTTTGAATGACACTTACGATGTCATTAAAACATTGTCTGCAATAGTATTGCTTGTGATCGCCATAATTACGTTCATTCAAAATTCGATTGACATTAAGAAGAACAAGAAAGAAATTGAAAGTCTAAAAATCGAGATTAATCAAATTAAGGCATCAAAAAAGTAAACCGTACGTCAGCTAACATGGGCTTTGCAAAAGTTGGGCTGAAGGAGGTGGCCCATCGACTGTAGGAATTCTGACCCAGCTTCAGTAATTTGGCTTCAGCTAATCGTGTTTTTAGTGGCCAAGCCAAGCAGTGGGAATTCTATTATCCAACCTTCGCAAAGCCTTTAACGTTGGGCGTCATGTAAACGACCATTCCGTAATTTAGACAAATCATTTAATGACAGACCAAAACTGGCACTTAGGACAGATTAAATTCTTTGACAATGACAAGGGTTTTGGATTTGTTAAAGACGTTACTAATGGACAAGACTATTTTGTACATGTTTCCAAAATAATAACACCCCCAATTAACGACAATGACAGAGTTGCTTTTCAATTAACGCCTTCCCGAAAAAAACAGGGTACACTCGAAGCCAAAAATGTTTCTCATTTAGTACAATTCAAATCTGACACAGATTTTCTAATCCTTCAATTTTCTCAATTAAAGGATTTTTCCTTTAGAAAAGCAATTTTAAAAGCACTGCCAAGTCATTGTGTGACATATTTGCTTGAGCAGGAATTAGCCACACAAAACAGAATAACCAATGATAGTGAATATAAAAACTTTACAGACAAAGCCTACTCAATCAATAAACTTTTCGAAGATGTTGTCACAAAAGAGATTCTTAGCGAATTAATTTCAAAGTATGTTGAAGAAATAGCATCGGATGATTACAAAGTTCAATTGTGGCTAGACAACGCAATCAAATCGGAGCCTGATTTAGCTCTAATCAGGAATTACTTTGTAACGCAAAAAAGAAATATCCAAGAAAAAATATACGCTAAACTAAGCAGAGAGAGCAAAAGCCCTTTATTTGAAAGTTATATAAACAAAAACAATTTATCTGCATCATTAAACAATTTGATGATTTTCTTGCAACTTGAAAAACAAGTTGAAGTGCAGAAAGAATTTGTATTTCTTGTTATTGACAGGTTCGGTAATGAAAAAAATAATTTAGAAGAATCAAGTAAAGCATATGAAATACTCGTAAGTTTTATAAAAGGACTTGATAAAACTGTAAGTGAATTACTTGTATCATTTTTCTATTCCGCTTCTGCCGATTACATAAAACTTAAACTGTGGCTTTCGGATTTAATCTACAAAGAAGATTACGATATTTATCAGTCAAACTTTATCTTTTTAGGAACTTCAGACCAACAGAA
>JAACZQ010000006.1 GCA_009996675.1 Chitinophagaceae bacterium | reverse complement strand
TATTCCATTTGTTGTCACGGAATGCAAACGGTATTTCTTTCGAAAGAATATCGGCATTAAAAAACTTGACACATACTTTTTCGGAAGGAAAACAATTTCAATTGGATTTTTCTTGCAACATCATTTTAGCTTCAATTGATAGCGTTAGTGGTGGTAATTTTTTAAACGAAGAATCAATTTTTTCAATTCTAACTAAACATATAGAGAATGATACCGTTTCATTGCTATCCTTAAATGGTTTTTTTGAAAAATGTAATGGCAGAAGCATTCCAGATGAAACCAGAGAAAATGAAGATGGAAGCAAAGCAATAGTGTCATTAAAACAAATCCCAATTCCACGAAACGTTGAATTCTGCGAAGGTGTCAGATTTAATGAGGATGGGAAAGACAGAACATACAAACATGATTGCTGGTGGTGCAGAGGTGGAAGTTGTTACGATGCAAATCAATCAATTCAATTACCGAACTATTACGGCGATTTTACGTTAGCCAATTTCTTCTCAATTTTAAACATTCCATTTGACAAAAAAGGATATTTCGATTTTTTAGGTTTGTTGAACAAAATTAGTATCTACTTAAAGCATCTTAACTGTCGTTCATGTGGTCATATCCTAAAGCCTAATAAGGAAGGATACTACAGCTATTATCGTATCTCAAATTTTATATGCTCAAATTCTCAATGCGACAATAAGCAGACCGTTTACCTTAATCATTGTTTAGGTGCAAAGAAAACAGCAATAAAAAGCAGATGCGATAATTTAATTGATTCAAGAGATACTGTACGGTGCAACTATTCTAAACATAATCCTGCTAACAATTATGAAAAGTATGGACCTTATGTTTGCAATCTATGTGGAAGCTGTTGCTCTCAAAAATCTTTGGAAAAGAAACATAATGAATTGATTCAAAGGAAGTGGAACATGCAACCAGGTCTTGATTGGAAAGTAAGAAACAAGGTCGGACATTTAGAAAGAGGCGAAATATTCTGTTACAAATGTGGAACTGAAATGATTAATAACGAAGAAGAATACAATGAATTCGTAAATAAACTTAACAACCCTGACAATACTTTTAAGGTTCTTAAAAAAGGAACAAACGCTTATGGGTTTTGGTATATGGTTAAAGCTAATGAGGACTTTTTTGAAAAGGCTCGGCAAGTAGGACTAAGAGTATCAGACACAAAAGGTGACGATTCTAACGTCAAATTCATTGCACAAGGAAATATTAATTTTCTCATTTGCCAGACCTGTAACACAAAGTACAATAAAGCAAAAGTTGAATTCATTGTTGAAAGAGAAGAAATGGCGAATTGACCTACACGAACGCCCAACAAAAGTATTACTGCAAGTGGGGCTGGACATTGAAACATCAACTATGTGCTACTATCAGCAGTAGTTCGGGCTCGACGAATAAAGCCCAGCAAAAGTTCTTAACTTCATCAACAAAATAAAGCCAAGCTGCAGTTCCGGGCTGGACATTATAAAATCCCCCACCTGCAGCAATACTCGAACGTTAGCGGCAAGCCAATTCAATCCCTCTACTTATGCCAGTTGGAGACAAACAAAAACTCATTACGGAAATCATAGGGTCTGTAATTGGACAAAAACCACAATTGGACAAGTCCTTTGAATGGTTTATTAACAAGCATACAAGCGACCATTTCGGAAAATGGCACTCTACCATTGACACAATCTTTCGCAACTTGAACGGTGACTTGGCTGCTAACCAAAGTAAAAGAACTCAATGCTTGGAGTGTGATGCCTATTTCGGCGGAGAATACAACTTCATTTTTGAATTTGACGAGCATCAGCATTTTAGTTCTGCACGACTGAAAACACTTGAACTATATCCATCTGAACTGAAGTTGAACTTTTCTATAGACGAATGGAAAGGCATGTGCAAGCTTTATAAAGAGAAAGCCGACAAGTATAGAAAATCAAAAACGACGACTGACTTCAATTTCCACGGCGGCAGGACTGCTCAAAGAGCTTATCTTGATTGCTTCAGAGACTTGTTGCCGCAGCAACACGGACTAAGACCAACACTTCGGATTAATGAATTTGAAGTTGAAGGCATTTATGCGAACAATAAAGAAAGCTGCACCAGAATTGAAAAAATACTGAATAACAAACTGAAATTCTGATACTAAACAACCAATTGTGCAACAAGAGTATTTTAACCAATTAAAAGAACTGCTTACAAAGCTTAAAAACAATCAGGGACACTTTATCATTCAGAATGGTAAAATGGATGCTGAAAACAGCGGCGGGAATGGCTATTACTGCCAGCTTGTAAAGGATAGTCCAAAAGACTTGATACGCTTTGAAGCTGTTTCACACTATTTTGAAAAGTCATTGAATAAGAACCTAAAACCAAAATTTGCTGCTTTGGGTTTTTCATTAGAAAAAGATGAGAACTATGCAAAGGATATTCTTCTAAACTCTGACAGGGATGTTGAAAATACAGCATCGGAAATCGTTCAAATTTTTGAAGAAATATACAATTCAGATGAACATAGCGTTTATGACTTTGACGACCAAATAGAAGCAATACCTGAAAAACCAAAGAAAAGGAAGACAACAAGCAATCCTGCCGTTAGCCAACCAGTTCAACCCCCAGCAACCACACCTAAACTTTCAGGTCGTGCATGGATTTTAATAATCAGTTTAGCTATTGTAGGTTACGTCACTTTCTTTGGCGACGACAACAAGAAGTCATCTTCATCAAAAGAAGTGGTTTATAACAGTGAGTGGGACGCATCTGTTCAACAAGTAGTTGACTATCTAAAAAGTAATTATCTAAATGACCCAGACAGTTACAAAGCTGTTGAATGGAGCAACGTAGTTAAACTTAATGACACTAAGCAAGTAGGTTTTGCCTCTTATCAGGTGCGACACAAATACAGAGCGAAAAATGCTTTTGGCGGATATATTACCGAAGAGAAGCTTTTCAAATTTGACTATCAGGGCAACATTGTAGAAGTAAGAGACTGGATGAGATAAACAGCCATGCCGCTAACAGCGGTTTTCTGCTATGCTGGCTGACGGAAAAAATTTCAGCAGCAAATCGCTTATCAGCAGCAGTTTCGGCAGACCGAACGCACATGAACAGATGAATATATTTTGTACTTTGGTTTTTTAATCGGCTGCTGTTCCAGGCTGAGAAAACACAGAATATCAGCACAGCAGAAAGCCGATGAACGTTAGCGGCAATAATATGAGTGAGCATCAAATTAAGCGTTATACATTTCTTCGTTTTACTTTAGAACCGTTAGACAGAATTGACATCTTATCTTTAGTAATTTTATTTTTATCCGTTATTATTGACTTTTTTTCAGCTGACAGAACCCCCAAATTACATGTTAGTAACTCACTAACTATAGGAATCTTATCGTGGGCTTTTATTAGCACTGGAACTTTTGGGATAAGATTTCGAAAAGCTTATTTCTCAGGTTTATGGTTTTTGTTATCGCTACTTTTACTTATTAACAACTATACCATTTGTTATCTCCCTTTATTCTGTTTCATTCAATATCACTTTTTCCGATGGAGGTTTTGGAAGAAAAATAATCGAGAGTTTATACCATTTGACGCAAACCGATCTGGCTATATAAAATTTTATAGTAAGGCAGAAGCCAGATATGGAAATAAGACTGATTTGCTAACTATGGAATGGATATTTTATACAGGATTTGCAATAATGCTTACCTGTTTGTTTGGCATGGTTGGAGTAAAAGCCTAACCAAAAACTCGATTACTGCCGCTAACATCAGCTTTGCAAAAGTTGGGTGACAAAGCAGGCCCATCGACAGTAGGAATTCTGACCCAGCTTCAGTAATTTGGCTTTAGCTAATCGAGTCTTTAGTGGCCAAGCAAGCGACAGAATATTTTTCCCAACCTTCGCAAAGCCTTTAACGTTAGCAGCAACCAATTTGAACATCCCAATACTAAAACGATACAACTAATAAGAAAGACTGTATGCCATTTCCTACCGACATAGATTTTGACAAAGTTGCCGCCGCAGTTTTGCATGACACATCAAACTCAATTAGACAATGGCTTAAAGGCAGACCATTATCAGAAGAGCCTCTAATGAATAGCATTACAGGAAATTTTGCTCGTGGAAGATATGGTTGTGATGTAGGAGTTTTGACACCTACAAGAATGACAAGCCAACTTGCACTTTTGCATCGTAAAGGTGTTAATCAAACAGACCTTTACGGCTCGGACATTGCTGTTACGGTTTACATTGACCAAATTCCATTTGCAAAAACTGCTTTCTTCCAACTTAAAATATCACATTCATATAGTTGCTCTCTTGACATGACTCAAATAAGACAAGCCCAAGCAGACATGAGAGTTTGGAACAGAGCATTTGCTTTAGGTATTGACCAAGACAGACAAGGAGTAAGAATAGAAAAGCTAAGCACACTTGAACCAACATTTCCAGCAGGACAACAATCAAAAACATTTGACACTACACAATGGGAGTACCTTACTTCATGGTTACATAAATGGCTTTCATGTGACATTGGAGAAGCAACAAATTTGACCGACCCAAATGGAATAGAAAAAGCATTACAGAAGTATGTTGACGTTGAAGAAGAAAATGATACTTGGATTTCGCCGTGGGGTTTTGACACAGCTATTAATACTGAAAGTAAAGGTGAAATTATTCCCGCAAAAGCATGGCTTGTATTCCTAATTGAGACAGCTAATAATGAAATTTCGCTTGCAAAAAAGTATAGAAAGTAAAGCGTAATTGAAACAACGAAAAGACGGCTTACTCATTTTGGTATGCTACTAACATGGGGTTTGCTGCAAGTGTGGCTGGACGTTGTTAGCTTCGACTTCATCTCTGCATTGTGCTTCAGTCCGGGCTTGACGGAATACTATTGAGCTTTAGTTCTTAACTTGTACTTTTAAATCATCAACCAGCAGCGGCTCCGGGCAGACGGAATACTAATGCCACACCTGCAGCAAGCCCTGTTCGTTAGCACCAATTGTAAAGCAACACCCAAATAACCGATAAACAACACATGGCGACGACAACAATAACTGGACAGATTAGAAACATTGCTTTTGAACTTTTGGAGAACAAGCCTGAAGGGATACGATATTCAGAACTTGGGAGGCAAATTCTTGAAGCCAACCCTTCCTTTATGCCAAACACAATCAGTGGAGCCACTTGGGATTTGGACGTTAGATTTCCAGACATTGTCTACAAACCTGACAGGGGTGTATTTCGGCTAGTTAAATTCAAAGAAGACGTTGGAACACAACCAGACCAATTACCAACAACAACTGTAAGGACAACATCAAGAAAAGCCATAAAAGAAGAGGACTTTTATAAACCTTTTGCTGATTGGTTAGTAAATGAACTTGAAGAATGTACCAAGGCTATTGGGCTAGGCGGAAATATATTTCGAGACAAATGGGGAACTCCAGATGTTGTTGGAATAAGAGAATCGAAACGAAGCGATATAGTTCTGTTCCCCACTGAAATTGTTGTAGGGGAAATCAAGATTGATTCAAATGGGCTTATCACAGCTTTTGGACAGGCCTGTGCATACAAGATATTTTCACACAAATCATACATTGTTGTTCCTAACGATTCCCAAATCGAGGATCTAACACGGCTTGACACACTTAGTAGACAATTTGGTATTGGACTCATTTTATTCGATTCGAAAAACATTGAGAATCCAAACTTTGAAATACGGGTAAGGGCATTAAAACATGAACCTGATATGTTCTTTGTAAATAAAAATTTAAAGTTTATTGAGGACAGACTATTTAGGTAACAGAGAACAACTGGTGCTAACATTGCATTGGCAATATGGCGGGCGACGAATATATTCTCAACTTTTGTTCGCTACTCAGCTTTGGTTTCATCAGACGAATAACGCCGAGCAATAGAATAAATAATGAGCTTTTGTATTTTTAATCAGCAACGGCACCAGGCAGACGTAACACAGAATACCGCCACATCGCCAATGCTTTAACGTTGCGTGCAAGCAATTTGAAAAGCCTCAACTTCAGAATTGAATGGATATACAACCTCAATCAATTACAACAACGTCCTTTGCATCAAGACCGAGGCGATTTTTTGCTGCACTTATTGATTACTGCATCTTCGGAATATTCTTCTATTTCCTCGCGATCTTCTACGGTGAAGTTAAGGCTACCGATAGCTTTGAATTTCATGTTTCATTTGAAGGTTGGCCCGCCATATTCGTGTTTGTCGCCTGGCTCCTTCTCCCATTGACTGAAGGCATCTACGGGCAGTCCGTTGGCAAGTTCCTTTGTAAAATCAAAGTCATGGACTCAAAGGGCGCTAATTCTTCAGTGGAACAATCCATAGTCAGGCACTTATTTGACCCAATTGACAATTTTCCTCTCTTTGGCATACTTGCGTGGATCATAATTTCAAAGCAGCAGCTAAAGCAACGCATTGGTGACATCGTAGCTGGCACTATAGTCGTAAATGCCTAAGCCATGCACACAACATCGGTTTTGCAAAAGTTGGGCTATAGTATTTCGCCGTTCAGCCGTTGGAATTCTGACCCGGCAGCAGTAATTTGGCTTAAGCTAATCGAGGTTATAGTGGCCAAGCCAGCAGTAGAATCACGGATGGCCCAACCTTCGCAAAGCCTTTAACGTTGGGCGCAATTAAACCGCACATCCAAATCATGAAACATATTTTACTGACACTGCTTATTGGGACAACTACTCTTGCCTTTGGACAGACAAAGAAGGTTCAATTTTTCGGACTTAATCTTATGCAATATCAACAACCAGTGCGAGTTGGTGACGGCTATCAAGCCTACTATAAAAACATGGGCGACACCAGAGAACAAGGTCGTATCGTTTTGAACGAGACAAATAAGACGTTCACGATTAAGTTTCTTGATGGTGATGAATGGGTTGGAAAATATTCAAAAATCACTACCGAGAAAACGTCTGACGTTATGTTGGGTAACGTGACAAGAGTTACATACATAGGAAAGTGGACTGACGATAATGGAGACTGCGAATTAGTTGTGACTACTACAGAAAGTTCGGAATGCGTTTTTAACCTTCGTTCAACTAAAGTAATTGACGAAGATTATAAAATTGATACATGGAAAAAGGTTTTTAGATTTTTCAACATGGGCGCATGCTTACAGAGCCAGTAACTATAAAATCATTTGAGCCAATTGCTAACGAAGATTGCAGTATTTTGATTTTAGGAACAATGCCAGGAAATCAATCGTTAGACCAAAAACAATATTACGGACACCCCGATAATATTTTTTGGGATATTATGATTAGGGTTTTGTTGCCTACAATTTCTGAAGAGCAGATTGAAGCATTTACTTACACAGAAAAGGAAAACCTGCTACTTCAAAATGGCATAGCATTGTGGGACGTTTTACAATTTTGCAACAGGCAAGGAAATCTTGATAGTAAAATAAGGAATGAAATTAAAAACGATTTTGAAACATTCTTTGCACGACACAAAAAAATAAGCAAGATTATTTTCAATGGGCAGAAAGCTGAAAAATATTTTGACAGTTGTTTCAGTTATTTGATTGACAAACACGGCTTGACAAAAACAGTATTACCGTCAACAAGCTCTTCTCATTCATTAAATGCTTTTAAGAAACTAAAACAATGGCGGGCAGCACTTATTGACAGACCTTAACTGCGCCCAACATGCGGTTTGGCGTTATGGCGGCTTGAAGGAATAAATTTCGGCTTTTGTTTCGCTATTGTGCTGCATATCCAGCGTGACGAAACATTATTGAGCAGTAGAACATGTTTTGTACTTTAGTTCTTTATTCGGCTTCAGTTGTCGGCTGAAGGAACATGAAATACCGCCACAACGCCAAGCCGTGAAACGTTACCTGCAACCCTAAACGAACGACTGTAGAAACTTTGAGCAATATGACAATAACCATAATTTTAAGACAAGATGAGCAACAAATTTTTTGACTTTATTAATCTTCATAATGGCGAAGAGAAGAGAGAAAAGGTTTTAGAAACAATAAAATCTAATATCTCATTTCGTGGTTCTAACCTTTGGATTTTAGCTTGTGCAATTGTTATTGCTTCCGTAGGACTAAATGTAAATTCAACAGCCGTAATAATTGGTGCAATGCTAATTTCACCATTAATGGGTCCAATTGTAGGAACGGGTTTTGCATTGGCAATTTACGACTTTGACTTACTAAAAAAATCAGGCCGAAACTTACTAATTGCGACAATTGTGAGTTTACTTGTTGCGACAATTTATTTTTTTGTCAGCCCATTCAAAGAAACGCAATCTGAATTATTAGCAAGAACCTCTCCCAATATTTACGATGTATTAATTGCTTTTTTTGGTGGTTTAGTTGGCGTTATTGCTTTAACACGAGTAGAAAAAGGCAATCCAATTCCTGGAGTTGCTATTGCAACAGCTTTGATGCCACCACTTTGTACAGCAGGTTATGGCTTAGCAATCGGAAATTTTTCTTACTTCTTTGGAGCATTTTATTTGTACAGCATTAATTGTTTTTTTATTTGTATTTCAACTTTCTTAATCGTTAAATATCTGAAATACGAGCCTGTAAATAATTTAAACACAAAATTTGAAAAGCAAATAAGATATGGAATTACAAGTTTAATATTTGTAATGATTATCCCAAGTTTTTATTTGGCTTTCAATCTATTTCAAGAGAAAAAATTTAGTCAAAAAGTAGAGCAGTTTATTTCAAAAGAATTTTCAAATAATGGTTATGCACTTATATATAAAGACATTTCGTACACGACAAATCCTAAGAAGATTGTATTAGCCTTTCTGACAAAAAAATTCACAACTCAGGAGTTAGACATTTTAAATCAAAAGCTTTTACAGTACGACATTACAAACACCAAACTAAATATCAGGCAAGAGACAAAAGACATTAAAGGTGAAATTTTGGACGAATTAGGAAAACAGGATAAAATCTTGTCAGAGAAAGACATTTTAATCAATAACCTGCACAACGAATTGAATAAATATAAATTTGATAACACCGAAACAATCAAAGAAATTACAATTTTATTTCCAGAGTTAAAAAATGTATCCATTGGCAGACATATTACAAATGCAAATACCGACAGCTCTAAAATAATAACTGTTTTTCTTTATCAAACAGACAGGAAAACAAAATATATTGACACCGAGAAGCTAAAAAAATGGTTAAGTCAAAAACTAAAAACAACAGACATAGAAACAGTACAACAACAATAAGGGCAGCAGGTAACATCGGTTTGGCAATATGGCGGCTGAAGTGCTACTATGAAACCTTTGTGCAAGGTTCAACAGCAGTAATTCTATTGAACTTTTGTGCTAAAAATCCGCCACATCGCCAAGCCGTAAACCGTTAGTGGCAAGGCTATGACGACACAACCCGACAGACAAATCGGGTTCTTTTTGATGTTTCGTATTTTAGTAGTTGCTTAAATAAGCAAATTGACTACCTTTGTACTATGGACAACAATTCTTGCATACGACAACAAGCGGACATTAAACAAATAAATCGCTGTAAAGACAGAGTTTCAGAACTCAACGGCTCATTTGACTATTTATCAAACGGACTTGAATTGGCAGGAAACAACGTAAGACTGAAAATTCTCTTTCTGATCTATGAAGAAAAACGACTTTGTGTTTGTGATATAAGCGATATTCTTGGTATGACAATTTCAGCGGTTTCACAACACTTGCGAAAACTCAAAGACAGAAAACTCATTGAAACAGAAAGAGAAGCTCAAACCATTTTTTACTCATTAACAAAAGAGTATGAAAAAATGCTGAAACCGTTTTTCAAAATACTTGACGAAAACAAAATATTAGAAACATTATGAAAACAGACAACAAACTAATCGGAGCAGGACTTTTAACAGCAATTGCAGCTTCATTGTGTTGCATTACACCTGTCTTGGCTCTCATTGCAGGAACAAGCGGACTTGCTTCTACTTTTTCTTGGCTCGAACCTTTCAGACCGTATTTTATCGGTTTGACAATTTTGGTTCTTGGTTTTGCTTGGTATCAAAAGTTGAAACCTAAAAAGCAAATTGACTGCAACTGTGAGACAGAAGAAAAACCAAAATTCATTCAGTCAAAAATGTTTTTAGGAATTGTAACAGCATTTGCAATCGTTATGCTTGCCTTTCCATACTATTCAAGCATTTTCTACCCAAAGAAAGAAAAGCAAATCATAGTAGTGGACAAATCCAATATTCAAAAAGTAAAATTTACGATTAGCGGAATGACTTGTGCGAGTTGCGAAGAACACGTAAATCACGAAGTAAATAAATTGACAGGAATAATAAGTTCAAACGCTTCATATGAAAATGGAAATGCAATCATAGAATTTGACAACTCAAAAACAAATATTTCTGAAATCGAAAAAGCAATAAACTCAACAGGATATTCTGTAACCGACAAAAAAGAAAATTAAAATGGAAATCAAATTACAATCAACAATAACTTGCCCCAACTGCGGACATAAGAAAGAAGAAACAATGCCGACAGACGCTTGCCAATATTTTTACGAATGTGAAAAATGCAAACAAGTTCTAAAACCAAAACAAGGCGACTGCTGTGTTTATTGTAGCTACGGAAGTGTTGCTTGTCCACCAATTCAGCAGGACAAAAAATGTTGCTGACAGACGGAAAACAAAGAAGCCCAGCCACTAACAGCGGTTTGGCAAAAGTGGCGGTTCAGTGCTTCGTATGACAGTTTTTCGTAAATTTGAAGTGTGTGCTTCGTATGAACATTTGTGGTTAAATCGCCACCTTCGCCAAGCCGCAAAACGTTAGCTGTGATTTTTTTACATCTCGAAATTTGAAAAGTTACCAAAATTTGGTAACTTCACTTAAAATTATCGACCGATGGGACGTAATACCTCTATTTCTTTAGGAAATCACTTTGAAGACTTTGTTGATGCTAAAGTTTCAACAGGAAGATTTAAGAACGCTAGCGAAGTTATTAGAGCAGGTTTGCGACTTCTTGAAGAAGAAGAAGCTAAAATAGTAGCTCTAAAAAAAGCCATTACCGTTGGTATTAAAAGTGGTGTAGCAAAAAATTTCGACCCTAAAAGGCATCTTGAAGAATTAAAAGCTACTAAACGAAAAAATGGCTAGTTATACACTTACAAAAAAAGCGGTACAAGACTTATCTACTATTTGGGAATATACAGTTGATACATGGTCGGAAAGACAAGCAGATAGATACTATTTTATGCTCATAGATTCTTGCCAAGATTTAGCAAGCGGTAAAACAAAAGGAAAGAAATATTCTGAAATAGACCCATCCATCTTTGGCTACCGAGCTGGACAGCATATACTTTTTTATAGAAAAATTAGCGCAGTAAAAATTGAAATCGTAAGAATACTTCATGCACAAATGGATTTAAAAAACAAAATCCACGAGTAAAACCACAGCTAACATTGCACAGGCAAAAGTTGGGCTTTTGTAGTTGGCCCATCGGCAGTTGCATTTCTGACCAAGCTTCAGTAATTTGGCTTAAGCCAATCGGGTCTTTAATGGCCAAGCAAGCGACAGAAACAACTCTCCCCAACCTTCGCCTGTGTTACAACGTTAGCCGAAATACCCGATAAACAGCCCTAAATTTAATTTCCCATATTGGGAACTTCTGATTATCTTTGCTAAAAGACTGATTCTTGAGAGTTATTGCTAAGAAAATGCTCCGTGATTTCTGGACAAAGCATCCTGATTGTGAACAGCAGTTAAAGTCATGGTACAAGGAAGCTGAAACATCAAGCTGGAAAAATCCAAATCAAATTAAGCGCGAGTATCCTTCAGCAAGTATTATTGAGGAAAATCGGATTGTTTTTAATATTAAAGGCAACAATTATAGGCTCATAGTCAGGATAAACTATCATTATCAAATGGTCTGGATCCGATTTATCGGAACTCATGCTCAATATGACAAAATTGATGCTTCTAAAATCTAAGTATATGATGCTCAAACCGATAAAAACGAAGAAGGATTATCAACTCGCTCTGGAAAGGCTCGATAAAATCTTTGATGCAAAACCTGGCACTAAAGAAGGGGATGAACTGGAAGTCCTCGGCATACTCATTGAAAAATACGAGAATACAAACTTTCCTATTGACTTTCCCGATCCCATTGAAGCCATCAAATTCCGGATGGAGCAGCTTGGTTATTCCCAGTCAGATCTTGCAGAAGTGGTCGGACTAAAAAGCAGAGCTAGTGAAATTCTTAATAAGAAGAGAAAACTAACACTGGAAATGATACGTAATCTTAATAGTATACTTCACATTCCCACTGACGTCTTAATTCAAAGCTACTAACTGTACCTGAGGCCAACAAGTGGCTTTGCAATAGTTAGGCGACAGAATATTGCCCATCAGTCCCGCTGATGCGGGAGAATTCTAATCGGCTTTTGGCCACCTTCGCCACCGATCATAAAAGTAGTCGGAAAACTTGCATGGCTAGGGCGGCCGATGTAATTTGGCTTCAGCTAATCGGGGTTGCAGAGACCAACCGTTTGCGCGGAACAGGCGTAGCCAGCAGTGGGATCACGGATGGCCCAACCTTCGCAAAGCCTTTAACGTTAGCCGCAATTGTGAAAAACTGTTAGCGATTTCATCTTCCGAGTATGACAAGACTTCTACTGCTTCTCTTGCTACTTTCCCAAACAAGTTTCGGACAATCAAAAGCTAGAAAGAGCTTCCTCATTGACACCTCTGTAAATCTATTTGCATTTGTTGGCGAAAAGGTCTCTTTAACGGCGTACGACCCCGATGCCGCCTACAATAAACCATTAAGCATAACAATAGATACAACCACAGGTGACACAATCTACGAGCGTAAAAGCTACATTATGGATAATGCTTTTGAAGGGAAGTATAGCGTATTGCAGCCGGTGTTCAATGACCTTAAAGCTGATACGATTGTTTTCAAGGCGTTTGACCATTATGGGCGACCAGCATTCGAAGGTCATTCGCCAGTACTTTTATATCTTTCAAAAAAAGAGGACGGTAGTTATTATTTCCACCAGAAGTATCAATTTGACGTCTTGAAAAGGGGAAAGGATGGTTCTTGGGTTGGGGAAAATGGTAAGTCACAGGAGGAATTGTTCAACATCAAAAAGGAAACTGTTTTTAAGGGACGAGGAGTATTTAAACCATAACTACAGCCTACAGAGCGTTTGTAAAAGAGTGGCTGAAGTGCTAAATTGGACTACAAAACAATATTCAACGGCAAAGCATGGGTGAAGCTGACGTTTTCCAAATACCACTCCTTCATAAACGCTGTGGACGTAAGCGGTAAGTTCAATCAAAAACTAAACTATATGAAACTCAAATTTTTCTTTTTTGGCTTTATTTTAGGGGGCATTATTTTTTATTTATCATCCTACATAATTAATAAGACAAAAGAAACGAATGTTGTAAAAAATAATTCTCCACTCAAAACAGATACTGCAAAATGGAACTGGCCTGACAGTTTAGACGCATTAATAGCAGCCCCAGTTAATCATAAGCTAGTTTTTGAGAATGAAGAATTTAGGATTCTAGAAGTTACTGTTAACCCCGGTCAATTAGACCCAATACATACACATAAAGGTGAAAGTATCGTTTGGGGTGTTATGACTTCACCAATTGTTTACAATACTTTTGACTTGGACAGCAATAATAAGCTTACGCTGATAAAGAAGGATACCATAATTGTTAAACCAGAAGAACTAAACAAAGGAATTAGGGAAAATCCAGAACCGCCACATTCAGTGGAGAATATTGGAAAAGACACATTCAGACTTTATAGAATAGAGTACAAAAAACAATAATACCTGCCGCTAACAAGGGGTTTGGCAATATTGGGGTGTGACGGAATAACAATGAACAGAAGTAATTCTATATTCCTTTCGGCACGTGCTCGACAGAACTTTCCTCAACATTTGTAATCATAATCAACAACAGTAACTATATTGGTCTTCAGGTCAGGGGTGACGAAACGTTGTAGCCCCAATATCGCCAAGCCCTTAACGTTAGTGATAATTTTTATTGATCTTTCTTAAACCATGAAAAACCTTGACTACCATAGAAAGTTGATTGCGGATAGATACCATGTTATTGAAATCCTGGATTGTCCAATTGAAATTGCTTTATTTGCCGCAGACCTCTCTTCTGACAACGTAACAATAGAAAATGTGCGTAATGATAATCGGCAGAAAGACGTTACTATGATATTGCAGGTTGATAACCTAAAGATCTCACCGACACTATTAAAGTACCAAGCCGACTTTATGATTAGCAAAGCACAGTTTATTGCTTTAGGGGCATTGTGGGACAAGCAAGGATGCTACGCTGTATTTCATGACCTCGATACATTGAAGTTCAAGGCAACTGATCTGGATGACAAACTGAGATATGCAGTGTTAGACAAATTTGGGTGGACACTTGAGTTAGCTATTCCCGGACCTGCCTCATCAGGTTGGGGACAGATAACTTCTCCTGTATCAACATTAATCGACAAGATTGAGTCACGAATAAAAAACTACCCCTAACATTGGTTTAGCTGATCTCCTGGTAAGTTTTTCAGATGTTTTTTGTATAAAGAGAAACTTTAGTCGTACCGTGGCCAGCATCAGCTTTGTAAAACCTGGACGACTGCATATCACCCACCAGTCCCGCTGATGCGGGAGAATTCTAATCGGCTTTTGACCACCTTCGCCACCGATCATAAAAGTAGTCGGAAAACTTGCATGGCTATGGCGGCCGATGTAATTTGGCTTTAGCTAATCGGGGTTGCAGTGACCAACCGTGTGCGCGGAAAAGGCGTAGCCAGCGCCTGGATCACTGATCAGCCAACCTGTACAAGGTCTTTAACGTTGTTCTAAACTTTGGACAAGAATCACTAAAAAACGCAGCCGATTTATTTATACTGAATTATTTAATTGGTAATCATGAAACGTATCATTACTTTATTTTTAGCCGTTATCTTTTGCACAAGTATAAGCGCACAGATCAATTATTCCGTTGAATACAAAGACAGCCTTTCTTCCAAAGTAAAAATTACTATCAGCCTGGTTAAGCCTGTAAAAGGAACGGTGGTTTTCATTATGCCCCGCTCTGTTCCCGGCGCCTATAGCATGATCCGTTATGACAGTTTTATTGAAGGGATTACAGCTATCAGCAGTACCGGCAAAAACATCACTATGGAAAAAGATGAGACTGGTGCACCCCGCTGGTATGGTAGTGACACAACGGAAGTAATTGCACAAATTGTATATAAAGTGGATTTGCATAAGATGGAACAGCGCCTGGACGCGAGTGATGCTTCGATTATTCGTCCCGGTTTTGCGGGGATACTCAACTATTCAATCTTCGGATGGATAGAAGGAACGGAAAACCAACCTGTTCAATGCACAGTGCATACGTTTGCGCAATGGCCTGTATTTTCTACCAATCAACCAACCGAACAAATGCCCAGGGGTGTATTAAACTTTGGTGCGGAGAATTATTATACACTGGCAGACGGCCAATTGTTTATGGGTACGTCGTTGCGGGTAAAAGCGTTCAAGGGGTTGGTTCCTTTATTTATTGCTTCCTATTGCCAAACCGGGGATGAATACCTGGATGATTATGGTAAACAAGGCCTGATGAGTTTAGAAACCCTACACGACTATTTCGGCGAGCTACCTTTTAAGCAATATACGATCCTGCTTCGAAAAGCGCTGCCACTGGATTCGGGTATTATGCCAGCTTTTGGAATGGAGCATTTGCAGAGTTCCACTTTCTTTGGGGACACTTCCGGAAAAAGGACGGAAGCTATGAGCGCGGAAAATGTGCTTAAAACAATTCCAACTTACCTCCATCACATGGGACATGCATTTTTACCTTTGCGATGTTATGGAGATGCTTACCGTCCGTATGTAAAAGAAATTCCGCCCATCATTAAAAATATCTGGTTTAACGAAGGCTTTATGTGGTTTATCCCTTATGAAACATTAAAGTCTGCCGCATGGGAAAAAATATTTTACGCGAATACATATAAAACTGATCCCCAAATAAAAAAAATGGGGTTACAGGAGCTCTCGCAGGAGGCCTCATTAATGTATAGTGCTGATTTCCGGTTGGGCAGGGCCGTATTTTCCAGGGGCGCCAGCATGGCCATTGAAATGAATAATTATATCAAAGAGAAAACCGGTGGAAAAAAATCATTGAAAGATGTGATACGTTTTATGTATTACTGGTCAAAGGAAAATAAACGACCGTTTACAATGGATGAATTTTCACTGTTGATTAATAAAGCCAGTGGTGTGGATTTAACCGACATTTACAATAAATGGCAGTTGCCGATTGAATGAGCACAACAATGAAAAGTACAAACAGGTATAAAAGTATTCGCACAACAAGTGTGGCCGGACATTGTTAGCATCGGCCTTTTGTTCGCCTGGCAAGAGCGACTTTTGGCTGATCAAATCTAGAAGAATAACAGATTATATTTTGTACTTTGTTTTTTCAAGTAGCTTCAGTAGCCGGGCGGATACAGCCATCAATCCAGCCCTGCGGCAATCCTAGACCTTTATTTCAAGCAGACCCTAAAACACCAACCATGTCCATTACAGCCTATATCGCTTCCCAGCCAGCTGACCGGCAAGCATTGCTATCCCAAATTCATGATATTATTATCCGGAAAGACCCAACTGTTACAGCTGTTGTTGCACCCATGATGGGTAAGGAGATGATTATCTATAATGCCCCGGGAACTTTCAAATACGGACTTTCCAGCGTGAAAAACTATATGTCGCTGCACGTATTACCCATGTATGGTTCTGCTGTTTTGTATGAAAAATATAAAGGCTTGCTGAAAGATGCCAGCTTTCAGAAAGGCTGCATCAATTTCAAAAACAAGGATGAAATGCCACTGACAATCGTTGAGAACCTGATTGCCGATTGTTCAAAAATAGATCTGCTGGCTTTGAGAGAAAAGCAGCTTCAATCAAAATCAAAAAAGTAATGAACGAGGCGGTCCAGGTTCCGGGAAATATCAATCAGTATGGGACTTTAGATTTATCCGAACCAAAAACTGCAATTCATTTCTTTGAACAAAAATTCTGCGAATATGCGAATCCTCTTTTTTGTATGCTGTTGTATGGCCGCTGCTTTCTGTGGTAACAAGCAAGAATCCGACAGCAATACCCCGAATGCGCAGAAGGGTTTTGCCACACTTTTCGGGTTTGATACATCCTATAGCATCGCTGCGAACCACCAGCCCTATATCTTAACCGGCTATTTCAACGACGATCAGGTGCCGGATACCGCAGTTATCCTTAAAGAAAAAGCAGGGCTTAACGAGGTCTTATTGATCAAACACGGCAATACCGATCAGGTTTTCCTGCTGCGGAATGGAAAAGCGCTGGGCCAGGAATTTAATAACTTCAACTGGGTAGGGCAATTTCAGCTCATCCCTAAAGGAACCAAGATCTGGAACAATGTGGTAGATGGCGATCTGGTGGGTGAAGAAGAGGTTCCGGAAAACAAGAAGATCACACTTACCACAGATGGAATATTGATTCACCAGGCGGAAGCCTGCGGGGGAGGTATTATCTATTTCAAAGACGGTAAATACCAGTGGGTTCAGCAGGATTAAGTCAGGATAATAATCCTTTACACTGCATCCAATACAGCATACACGAAAACAAACAACATGGCCACACATTTCGCTCCCGAGCTGCATATTCCCAATGGTACATTCAATATTGACTTCTATACCCGTATGGGCGCAACAGAACATTTCTGTTTTCGCAATGAGGACGGCAGTATTCATGTGGCTGAATTGGAAATAGACGGAGCCATTTTTCACCTGCATGAAACCATGCGCTGGATGAATGCGCTTGAGCCTGTGGCGGCCAGGGGTGTAACGGCCGTGATTGGATTATTTGTAGAAGCTGTTGACGCTTTCATGCAACGAGCCATGGAGGCCGGTGCCACAGAAATCAGTCCGGCAAAAAACTATGAATACGGATACCGGCAGGGAATGTTTAAAGATCCGTTCGGGCATTACTGGCAGATACAGCAAAAAATATAGCGGGGGGCTTGCATAAAAAATCCCGCCGGTTGGGCGGGATTACAGTTGGTTGTTGGTTGTAAGCCGTTTATTGGGCAGCCATACGGCGATCAATTTCCTGGCTCAGGGAAGTAAAAATATCGTCTACCGATCCCTCTCCGGGAATATGTACTACTTTATTGAATTGTGCGTAGTAATTGGCTACCACGGTGGTTTTGCTTTTGTATTCAGCAATACGTGCACGGATCACCGATTCATTGGTATCATCACTCCTTCCACTGGTGAGTCCCCGGTTCAGTAATCGTTTCACCAGTTCTTCCTCACTTACATCCAGGGCCAGTACCACACCAATGGATGTATTCTTCAGCTTCAGCAGCTTATCCAGGGCAATACTCTGGGCTTCGGTACGGGGAAAACCATCAAACAGAAAGCCTTTGGCCTGGGGATTATTGTCGAGGGCAGAACTGATCATACCCACCACCACTTCATCCGGCACCAGCTGTCCCTTATCCATAACCGCTTTGGCTTCCAGTCCCAATGGGGTTTTATTGGCGATCTCACTGCGGAGCAGGTCTCCGGTAGATAAATGTTTCAGCCCGTAAGCCGCAATCAGCTTTTCACTTTGCGTTCCCTTACCGCTGCCAGGAGGTCCGAACAGGATAATATTAAACATGTACTAACTAACCTTGAGTGAAGAACAAATATACGCACCAGTTTTTAAAAAACATTTAACAAGGCATTAAATCCTTTGAAAAGCATGTATTTGTAAGGTTCCGAACAAGCGTTCGTCAGTACCTTAGTAAACCAATGGGCGTTATTAAACGTAATTTAACCGACCAAATGTTCCGATATGAAGCGCATCTTAATACTATGTTTGTTTTCCCTGGGCTGGCAGGCCTGTCAGTCGCAGGAACAACCCAAAAAAGCCGTCAAAACTACTATGAGCACCAAAAACAATAACCCGGTTTATTCCCGCACCGACAGCGCCAAAGTGGTCCTGAAAGATGAGGAATGGAAAAAAATTCTTTCACCGGAAGTCTATTACATCGCCCGTGAGAAGGGCACGGAGCGTCCCGGGAGCAGTCGCTTTGAGTATTCCAAGGAAGTAGGTACTTATTACTGCGCTGTTTGCGGTAATGCCCTGTTTAAAAGCGATACCAAATTTGAGAGTGGTTGTGGCTGGCCCAGTTTCTATGAGCCCATCAGCAAAAGTTCCATCATTTACCTGCCCGACAATAGTCATGGTATGGTGCGTACCGAAGTGCAGTGTGGTCGCTGTAAGAGCCATCTGGGCCATGTATTTGAAGATGGCCCCCCGCCTACCGGACTGCGTTATTGCATCAACGGTGTGGTGCTGGATTTTGAGAAAGCCAAGGAAGCGGAGAAGCAGTATGAAGGAAAAAAGAATGGTAAGGGATAGCGAGTTGAGCCGATAATTAAAATCAACCCCTCCGCTGCTCAAAACACCCGATCGCTCTTGGGCCGCTGTGCCCCGAACCCAATGAGGCCCGTTAACAGGAACTGATAGAAATTGGTTATTCTTAACATTCTCCAGTCGATTAGCGGGTGGAATCGTTTATTTATTTTGAAGAGATCAAGGTATAACAGGTTATAGAATAAATAAAAAGGGCCGGTAAGGGCCCTTTTTTATGTCTTGCAGGAATGGATCAGTGATCATAACTCACTACCCGGGTAATTTTCCAGCCATCGGGACTTTGTTTCCAGATCATCAGGTTCTTGAAAGTACCACAATCCATTTTCCCGTTTTCGAGGTGACAGAACTGGTGCAGGTGTACTTCCATGGCGCCATAACCCGGTATGGGGTATACTTCCTGTGTGCCGGCCACCATTTGCCGGCGCAGGCCGGTGTTTTTATTGTTGTCGAATAAGCGCTGAAAGCCTGCTTTGGTTTGTTCGAAATTGGAGAGGCCGCCTTTGTCGTGATAGAATTCCAGCGAGGGATCGAAATACTGCATCAGTTTCTCGAGATCATGCGCATTAAAAGCTGCAAACATGGCGCTGTCGAGGGCCGAGATCTGTTGGAAGAGCGCTTTGTTATCATCGGCAACGGGCTTGTGAACAGGCTGTTCCGGTGTGGAAAACAGCAGGCTGAAGAGCAGTATGGTCAGTAGTTTCATACCAGTTATTGAGTAGTGAGTTGTTGGTGTTTCCGGATAAAATAAACAACCGAAAAAATGGTGAGTACCAGTCCGGCCAGCGAGAGCCACATTACGCTATTGCTGAAAAAGGATACCCAGTTGAGTTGTACTTTAAAAAATTCTTTGCTCAGTAATACCCCTACACTACCCACATACCCGAAAGAGTCGGCCAGGTAAATGAGGAAGCCAACATTACCGCTGTACCGGAAAGCTGCGATGAGCCGTTCGAAAAACACCGAGTTGAAGGGGATATAAACCATGTAGAGTCCCAGTCCCACCAGGATCATCCAGGTAAAGGGGCTGATCATTTGTTGCGAGAAAGACCAGGTGCTTAATCCGGCTAATACAAAGCCCAGTGCAATAATAATATGTACGGTAACCAGGGCTTTGAAGCTGTTTTTCATCATCACCATGCTGCCGATTAGAACGAGGATGGTAAGTGTTACCGGTGTTTCGGTCCGGGAGAAGAGGGCGGGCTGGTTGAGGTAGCCCATTTCCTTCCACATATCGGCGCTGAAATTATCGCGTATATCGCGGAAGATGGTGGCGAAGCCATAGATGCAGATACAGGCAATGAGTCCGGGTAAAAACTTTTTAATAAAAGCGGAACGATCTGCTTTGCTCATGGGTTTGCGTTCCATGCGGGCCAGTTCATCTGCGGCATCGGGTGCGGGGATCTGTTCCATCATCCACACAAACAGCAATAAGGGTAAGGCGAAAACGAGCCCGGTGCAGAAGGGCACCCAGAATTCGGTAACACCCCATTGCAATAGCCATCCACCCACTGTTTTCACAAAACCGGAGGCGAAAATAAAACTCACGGCCAGTGCGGCGCCGATAAAGTCGGTAGCCCTTCTTCCTTCCACATAAGAAAACACAACGCCCCATAGCATACCCAGTGGAAAGCCGTTGAGGAAGAGAAAGGGAATATTATAGGGTGCCGGTACCAGGGCAAAACCCAGCCAGGCGGCCCAGGCAATACCTACCAGCAGGAAAATAATTTTATGTCTTCCGATCCGGCGCAGCTCAGCAATAAAGCGGATGCCATAGAATTTGGCGAGCAGGTAACCCATCATCTGGCTCAGTACGAGCAGGGTTTTATAGCCGAATCCGCCAAAAGCGAGACCATCGAACGTACAAACGGTATAGGATTTCCTGAATCCAAAGATCATGGTATAAGTCAGGAATGCAGCAACAGCGGCGTATAAGCCGGTTTTGATGGCAGCAAAAGAGCGGGTGGCGGGTTGTTTCAATGGCAAAACTTGAATGCTAAATATACTGTTTATGCGCAGAACCAGCGTTGACCGATGGAATTGAGCCATACATCCATCAGATTTGGTTGTTCACCGTTAAATGCAGAAATTCCACACTCCAAAAACCAATTGAATGAGAAAACTACTAGTGGCTGCACTGTTTACCGGTGCTGCTCTTTGTTCTTTCGCCCAACAGGCCGATCTATCCAAACACTTCAAGAACATGAAACCCCGCAATATCGGTCCTGCCGGTATGAGCGGACGTGTTACAGCGATCGATGCCGTATGGGCCAATCCCAATATTATTTATATCGGCGCAGCCAGTGGCGGTGTCTGGAAAACTGAAAATGGTGGTGGCAGCTGGGAGTCGATTTTCGACGATCAGCCCATGCTGAATATTGGTGCGATTGCCATTACCCAAAGCAATCCCAATGTATTGTGGGTGGGTACTGGTGAGGGTAACCCCCGTAACTCGGTAAGTCTGGGTGAAGGTATTTACAAGAGCCTGGATGGTGGCAAGACCTGGAAGCTGATGGGTCTGGAAAAAACCCGGAATATCCATCGCATCCTCATTGATCCTACCAATCCCAATGTCGTGTATGCGGGCGCTATTGGTAATCCCTTTGCCGTACATCCGGAAAGAGGGGTGTATAAAACAACCGATGGCGGACAGACCTGGAAACTGATCCTGCACACCAACGACAGCAGTGGTGTGGGTGATATGGTGATGGATCCCAGTAACCCCAATAAAATATTCGTGAACATGTACCAGCACCAACGCACCCCCTGGAGTTTACAGGGCGGTGGCAAGGGCAGTGGTTTTTATGTGACTTATGATGGCGGGAATAACTGGACCAAACTGGGCAAACAACACGGATTACCCGATGGCGATTATGGTCGTATTGGTATCACTGTTGGCAGAAACGATCCCAACCGGGTCTATGCGCTGGTAGAAGCCACTAAAAATGGTTTGTATAAAAGTGAAGATGGTGGTATGAAGTGGGAGCTGGTGAACAGTGATCCGGCCGTGGTAACCAACCGTGCTTTTTATTTCCAGGATATAGCCATTGATCCTACCAATGAAAACAGGTTATACAATATCAACCAGATCATCACGGTGAGTGAGGATGCGGGAAAAACTTTTAAAACCGTTATTCCCTATGCAGGCATTCACCCCGATCACCATGCCTGGTGGATACATCCCACCAACGGTAATTATATCATCGATGGTAATGATGGTGGTATTGCCATTACCCGCGACCGCGGCAAGACCTGGCAGTTTGATGAGAAGCTTCCGCTGGGACAGTTCTACCACATTAATGTAGACAACCGCATTCCTTACAATGTTATGGGTGGACTGCAGGATAACGGCAGCTGGCATGGGCCGGCTTATGTATGGGTACAGAGTGGTATCCGCAATGCTTACTGGCAGGGTGTTGGTGGCGGTGATGGTTTTGATGTGATGCCTGATGCAGAAGACCCCAACTGGGTTTACAGCATGAGTCAGGGTGGCTCGGTAGGTCGTTACAATGTAGCCACCGGCGAACGCTGGAGCATTCGTCCTCCCAATCCATCTGCCACTGTGCGTCAGCGTTTCAACTGGAATGCTGCTATTGCGCAGGATCCGTTTGATAAGAAGACCATTTATTATGGTAGTCAGTTTGTGAACAAGAGCACCGACAAGGGCGCATCCTGGACGCAGATTTCTCCCGACCTTACTACGAACGACAGTGTAAAGATTGATCAGAGCAATAATGGTGGTATATCAGTAGATATTACCGGAGCAGAAAATTATTGTACCATACTGGCCATTGAGCCTTCTGCCAAAGAAGCAGGAGTGATCTGGGTAGGTACCGATGATGGTAACGTACAGCTCACCCGTGATGGTGGTAAAACCTGGACCAGTTTCCGGGGTAAGATACCGGGTATGCCCCTGGGCGCCTGGGTACCACAGATCAGGGCTTCCCGCTATAATGCCGGAGAAGCTTTTGTGGTGGTGAACGATTACCGTCGCGGTAACATGAAGCCCTATCTCTTCCGAACCACGGACTATGGCAAGACCTGGACCAGCATGGTGGATGAGAAAAAAGTAACCGGTTATACGCTTTGTGTGATACAGGATCCCGTAGAACCCAATTTGATTTTTGTGGGTACTGAGCAGGGATTGTGGGTGAGCCTGGATAACGGTGTGAGCTACCAGCAGTTCAAAAATGGTTATCCTTCTGTGTCTACTTATGATATGGCCATTCAGGAGCGTGAAGCCGATCTGGTGATCGCCACTTTTGGTCGTTCTATCTGGATCCTGGATGATATCCGTCCCCTGCGTAAACTGGCTGCGAATAAAGGGCAGTTGTTCAGCAATAAACTCACGGCTTTTGCTGCGCCCGATGCTTACCAGGCCCGTCGTAAAAATGCTTCCGGTATTGAATACAGTATCTGGGGCAGTTATGAGGGCGAGAACCGCCGGAGTGGTGCAGCGATCAGTTTTTTTGTGAATAAGACAGCTACGGATACCGGTCGTAATCGCATCAGCGATACAGCCATGATTCGTATTTACGATGCATCCAATAACCTGGTTCGTACCCTGCGTACCAATACCGATACCGGCTTTAATCGTTATTACTGGGGTATGGAAGGAAGAGGTATTCGTCAGGCCGGTGGCGGCGGACGTGGTGGTGGCGGTGGCGGTCGCTTTGGCGGCGGTGGTGCCGGTGCCAATGAGCCCGGTGGTTTACCCGTTGATCCGGGAACCTATAAAGTGGTGCTGAGTCTCGGCAGAAATATGAGCGACAGTACTATGGTTACCGTAAACGATGACCCTTATGCACCCACACCCAAAGAAGTGCGTGATGCCATTCGCAAAGCCAGTGCCCGACTGGATAAGAGCGTGCTCAAACTCACCGACCTGGCCGATCGCATGAGTGAAGCCGATCAGATCATCACCAAAGTAGAAGCCAACCTGCGTGATATGGACACCAAGCAGGCCGATACGATCCGCAAAGCGCTGAAGCCGGTGAAAGATGAAATGACCGCTATCCGTGAAATGCTGAATGGTAAACCACAAACCAAACAGGGATACGGCAATATTCCGCAGGTAACCGTAAACGGCTATTTGCAGGAAGCCCGTTCCAATATCATGGGTAAGGTAGCGGCGCCCGGTGCGCAGGAAGACCGCCTCATGAGTATTGCCGAGGAGAAAATCAATGAAGTAATCACCCGCGCCAATACACTGTTCGATGGTAAGTGGAAAGCCTTCCGCTCACTGGCAGAAACTGCACCGGTGAAAATCTTCAAAGACTATAAACCGATTGAATAAAATCACAGAGACCGTTTGATGAAAAGCCCTCCTGTTATCCGCAGGGGGGCTTTTTGTGTGAAAGGTGAAAGGGAATGTGTAGGCTTTTGCCGTTGTTGTGTCGACTGATCAGCAACAGTATACCTGAATACGATCATTTTCGACTTCCTGTTTTCACATACCGCCGATAGGTTGCTTTGGCGATGCTATCAACCTCTTTACTTAATGTAAAAACCATGCACCGCGAAAAGCCAGGCAATTTCCCGGCCCCGTTATCATGGGCAAAAGGGGTTCTTTTGCTGTTTCTCCTTCCAGACATGAACATATCATACCATCAACCCATGGCTATTATATTTTGCAATGGAATCAATCCAATCAATATACAGAGAATTTAAAATATTTTGAAGTTCTATTATGCAGTCAATGAAAATCAAACGATTAAAGACTGCTTTGTAATTCAGCTTCTTATATAACCCTGGATTATGAATGTTTAATCTGTGAATCTGTGGTCCCCAGGCAATTCAACCTGATCAACTTTATAATAACTTACCTTTGCAGCTAAAAGGAATAATTCTATACCATGAGTCAGCCGAAACTCAGCCACCTGGCTGAAACCCTTTCCGGGAGTGAGATTGTTAAATTAGGAAATGCCATCAGTGAACGGATTCGCAATGGAGAAAAGATATACAACCTGACCATTGGTGATTTTGATCCGAATGTATTCCCTATTCCGAAGGAATTGGAGGAGCTGATCATAGATGCTTACCGCAGACATTTTACCAGTTATCCTGCTGCAGAAGGGGTATTGGATTTGCGCAAATCTGTGGCAGCTTTCATTAAAGCATGGGAAGGGCTGGAATATGAACCTGCAGAAATTCAGATTGCATCCGGCGGCCGCCCATTGATCTATACCCTCTTCAAAGCTATTGTAGATAAGCAGGATAAAGTGATTTATGGTGTTCCTTCCTGGAACAACAATCACTATGTACACATGACCGATGCGCAACACTGTGTTATTGAATGTACGGCGGACAATAATTTCATGCCTACCGTTGCGGACGTGCAAAAACATATTGAAGGCGCTACCCTGATTTGCATCTGCACACCGCAAAACCCCACAGGTACGGCTATGGATAAAGCCACACTCGAAGGCATCTGCGATCTTGTTTTGCAGGAAAATGCCCGTCGTGGTCCTGATGAGAAAAAATGTTACCTGATGTTTGATCAGATGTACTGGACACTTACCTATGGCGAAACCGTACATTATAATCCCATCAGCCTGCGACCAGCCATGCGCGATTACACCATTTTTATTGATGGTATTTCCAAAGTATTTGCAGCTACCGGTGTGCGTGTGGGTTGGGCATTGGGACCTGCTGCTGTAATCGCTAAAATGAAAGCGATATTAAGTCATGTTGGAGCCTGGGCGCCCATGGCCGAGCAGAAAGCCGTGGCTCAGTACCTGCCACAAACCGATGCCATCCGCCAATACCTCACACAGTTCAAGTCGGAAATCTCCTATCGGCTGGAACATATCTATCAGGGATTTCAGGCATTAAAAGCCAGGGGTTATGCAGTAGATGCGGTGGCGCCACAGGCTGCTATTTATCTGACCATACAACTGAATCTCACAGGAAAGCGAACCGCTGAAGGCAATATACTGGCCACTCAGTCGGATGTAACTTCCTATATCCTTGCGGAAGCCAAACTGGCTGTTGTACCCTTCTCTGCTTTTGGAGCGGGTGTTAACAGTCCCTGGTATCGCCTCAGTGTGGGAACCTGTAAAAAAGAAGATATTCCTGAACTCTTCGAAAAACTCGAATCAGCCTTAAGCAAGTTGCAGTAATGAGCGCTGTGGATCTGAAAATTTGATGATTGTCAAATGGTCCCTACCGAACCCAATCAATTCAGGTTATTGACGAAGAGAAAAGCTGTATCCCGGTTGTTATGCAAAGCTTTTTGCATGAGATGGGGTTTGCGGAAAATCTTGCGTTTGTGGGTATCGATGATCTCATGTGCCTGGCAGAATGCTTCCCAACTTTCGGCATGGTATAAGAGTGCATGGAGAAATGCCAGTTCCCGGTCTAGCTCCTGGGGATTCCTATGATCCTGTTTGGGATGTAGCCATAAATCTCTGCTGAAAGAAGACATAGTCATCTATTTATCGCACATTGTTGGGGCAATTGCAACCGCCTTTGTTGCCCCGGCCTTTCTGGAAAATGCCGCAGGAGCTGCTTGCCATTGCTATAACCAACAACAAAACAATTATTTGGTTTAATTTTCGCTTCATATTGTTGCCAAAGTACACCATTCGTTTAATATTTGACCAAACCTGTTGAACCTGTCTGCCGAATTTAACATAGCCAATGTACTGGTGGCCCCGCTGGACTGGGGGCTGGGTCATGCTACCCGCTGTATTCCCCTGATCAGGGCCCTGCTGGATTCCGGCAGGCGGGTGATCATTGCCACCAGTGGACCCCAGCGCCAATTGCTGGAGGCAGAATTTCCCCAATGCCGGTACCTCGACCTGCCCGGCTATCAGGTACGTTATGCCAGCAGCAGGGGTTGGCTGCCCTTTAAAATAATCAGCCAATTACCCAGGCTGATGCGGGTGATACGGAAAGAACATCAGTGGCTGGAACGGATCATACAGGAAGAACGGATTGACCTGGTTATTTCCGATAACCGCTACGGTTTATATACAAAGCAGGTGCCGGCTGTATTCATCACGCACCAGTTAACCATACAAACGCCCTATGCCTGGTTAACCCGATGGGTACAAAGAATCAACTATCGGTATATCAATCGATTTAACGCCTGTTGGATACCCGATGCGGCAGCGGAGAACGGACTGGGAGGAGCGCTTTCACATCCGCAACGGAAACCGGTCATTCCTGTTCACTATATGGGCTGGCTTTGCCGGTTTGAAAAATCCAGTCAACCCGCTCGTTATGACCTGGTCTTCCTGCTTTCGGGTCCGGAGCCGCAAAGGACTTTGCTGGAAGAGGCGGTTGTAGCAGCCATCGCATCGGTGCCCGGGAAGTTCGCATTGGTGCGAGGCTTACCCGGGCTGACCTCAACATTGAAGCTGCCGGAAAAAGTGGATGTCTTTACGCATTTGCCAACTGCGGAACTGTCGGCCCTGCTGCAATCGACGCAACTGGTGGTTTGTCGCAGTGGGTATACCAGCCTCATGGAATTATTGTATTTACAAGTGCCCTTATTACTGGTACCCACACCCGGACAAACTGAACAGGAATACCTGGCGGAATATTTGAGTAAGGCTGGTTATGCGCGCCGGGTCGGACAGGAGCAGTTAAATGCCGCAGCCATTGCAGATGCGATACCAGCCCGGGCTGTAATGCCAGTGGAGCGTTTTAGCCGGGAAAGACTGGAGCAGCTGTTGCGGGCTTTGTCCTGAAGGAATATCCGTAAATCGATAACTGGCTGACTTCGGAAACAATAATTTTGCGGGGCATGAAACAAACAACAAAGGCGCACCTGGCGGTATTGACTGCTAATTTTATTTTTGGCGCGGGTTATTCGGTGGTGAAAACCATCACGCCTCAATACCTGCCACCGTTTTCCCTGAATGTGGTTCGGGTACTTTCCAGCCTTTCCCTCTTCTGGCTATTGTATTTGCTGAAGCCCGGCAAAGCCGGTATTGCCCGGAAAGACATCCCTCTTTTTTTGTTGTGCGGTATTACGGGGGTTACCATCAATCAGTTGTTTTTCATTAAAGGGCTGTCGATGACCACGGCGATACATAGTGCATTGCTTTCATTGGCCACCCCTATTTTTATTACCATCATTGCTGCCTGGTTATTGAGAGAACGTTTTACTTTTTTTAAGTTAGGCGGATTGTTGTTGGGTATTGGCGGTGCTGTTATGTTGATTATGATCAAAGACAACAGGGGATCGGTTGGCAGCAATATGTTACTGGGAGATGTGTTCATTATCATCAACGCCATTTCCTATGCGTTTTACCTGGTACTGGTTCGTCCGCTGATGGAGCGGTACCGTCCCATTCATGTACTTCGGTGGGTATTTACATTCGGCACTGTTTTTATACTGCCGTTCGGATGGGAGCAGTTTGCAGAGACCAACTGGTCCGCTTTTGGTCCCTGGCAATGGACAGCATTGGCTTTTGTGGGACTGGGTGTTACTTTTTTTGCCTACCTGCTAACGGTCTATGGTATTGCCAACATCGGATCATCGGCCACCGGCGCTTATATCTATACACAACCGGTTTTTGCTGCCATCATTGCTATGCTGTTTACCGGCGAACATTTTACCTGGTACAAGGGATTGGCAGCCCTGCTCATCTTCAGTGGTGTATACCTGGTGAACCGGAAGAGCATCGAAAAACAGGCTCAGCGATCGGCTGATTTGGGGTAATCAAAAAACCGGAACTGGTTCCCTTCCGCAGAAAACATTTCCCAGCTGTCAATAGCAGCATCTATTGCAAAAATGGCACAGGTGGGCATATCATCAATACGTACCTGCGTTAACTCATTGACAAAAGCGGTGATACCGGGATTGTGCGAAAAAACTGCTGCTGTATGAATGCTGTCGGGCAACCGACGGATCACGGCGTAAAAAGTGGCGGGTGAAGCATGATACAATTCGGGAAAAACCAGGATATCATTGGCGGATACACCATATACATCTGCAAAATAGGTGGCTGTAGTCAGTGCCCGGTTTGCACTGCTGGAAACAAAACCATCGATACCAATGCCCTTTGCCAGTAATCTCCTGGCCATGGCAGGTGCATCTTCATGACCTCTTTTATTGAGCGGCCGTTCAAAATCCTGCTCCCAGGGTTGCGACCAGCTGCTTTTGGCGTGGCGGATAATGAGTAAAGATTTCACGGGGAAAAGTTACAACAAATGCCGCGTACATTTGTGGATATGGCCATTCAGCGCATTGATATCCACTACTTCCTCGAACTGGCTCCCGATATGCCAATACTGGATGTACGCAGTCCGGGTGAATACCAGCATGCACATATTCCGGGGGCTTTATCCTTTCCCCTGTTTACCGACGAAGAAAGAAAAGTAGTGGGAACAGCGTACAAACAAGTGAGCCGGGAGAAAGCCATTAAAATCGGACTTAATTTTTTCGGACCCAGGATGGTTGAGCTGGTAGAGAAGGCTGAAAAAATCCTACAGGAGCGAAAAGCAACGGAAAAAAAATTGCTGGTACATTGCTGGCGTGGCGGCATGCGCAGTGCCGGGGTGGCCTGGTTACTGGATCTGTATGGGTTTGAAGTATATACTTTAACGGGTGGATATAAAGCGTACAGACACTGGGCGATCAAACAATTTGAGCAATCCTATCCCCTACAGGTAGTAGGTGGTTATACCGGCAGCGCCAAAACCGAACTACTGCAGGCACTCAAAGTGCAGGGAGAGAAAATTATTGATCTGGAAGGTCTGGCCAATCATCGTGGATCGGCTTTTGGTAATCTTGGACAACCCCCGCAGCCATCGCAGGAAATGTTTGAGAACAAACTGGCCATGGCCCTCTTTGAACAAACAAAATCCGATACAACGAAACCCATTTGGGTTGAAGATGAGAGTCAGCGTATCGGCGACATCAACATCCCCATACAGTTCTACCGATACATGTGCAGCTGTAAAGTATACTTCCTGGATATTCCTTTTGAAAAGCGACTCGACCATATTGTAGCCGGTTATGGGAAATTTGAGAAAGAGCGATTATTGAATGCAATCGTCAGAATCAAAAAAAGACTTGGCGGACTGGAGACAAAAATGGCGGTTAATTTTTTGATTGAAGAGGATATCCGCTCCTGCTTTTCCATTCTGCTGAAGTACTATGATAAATATTACCTGAAGAGCGTCTACAGTCACCGCGAAGACGCGGAACAGTTGATTCATAAATTTTCCCTACCGGATACGGATACCACCAGCAATGCCCGGGCGCTTCTTGCAATTGTTTAAAGATCAACAGCAATCAACGATTAATCACTGAATGACCGCAATTAATAATTGCAGGTTTAGTCGGCAGGGAACGTCATTACTTTTACGGAGTGGTTGGGGAAATAAGACTGGAATCATTGAATCAACGGCACGCGGATAGCTACCTGCAAACCTTCATGCTGATTGCGCAATTGCAGAAAATCGGCCGGAGGCCACCAGCTTTGCCAGCGATAGCGGATACGGTCACGGGTGATTTTTATTCCTTTGCCAGAACCGCTATGTTGGGCTTGTGCGATAGCGGGATTGATGCCTGAACCATTATCGGTAACCAGGTATTCAAGGTGATCCGGGTTATAGATGATTTGTATTTTAATGGAACCGTTTTCGATATTTTGTAAGCCATGCCAGATACTGTTTTCTACAAAAGGCTGTAGTAACAGTGGCGGAACAAAAACAGTATCCGCATCAATATCTGCATCTAATGAAATATCATAGGTAAACGTATGGTTTTTTCTGGTGCATTCGAGTTCGAGATACATGCGGATCATCTCCAGTTCTTCCGAGAGGCTGATGAGTTCATTGTTCGAGTGGTCCAGCACCAAACGCATGAGCCTGGCATACCGAACGAGAAAACGGTCGACCGCTGCGGGACCTTGCTGCCGGCTCATTTCGGCAATGGAATTGAGCATATTGAACAGGAAGTGTGGATTCATTTGCAGTCGCCGCAGTTTTTCTTCGAGGGCCGATTGCTTTTTGCGGGAGCGGGTCCACAGTGTGTATAGCAGGTAAACCGGGAAGCCTCCCCAACTCAGGATACTCAATGGTTTCAGTATGGGTATCCCGGGGAAAAGCGGGGTGTAGCAGTAATCGGTGAGCAGCACAATACCCAATAGCAGCCAGCAGCCGGAAAGCCATTGGATTAGCCTGGGTATTAGCAGTTGGTTCATGACCCTAAAATAAAAACGAACCCAAAACGGTTTGTCACTACCCTAGTGACAAACTGCATACGATAACCCTTAATCATACAAATATGTCCAGTCTGCCTATCCTTAAAACAATACAAATCGACCGGAAAAGCATCATCAAGCGTAATAAAGTGGTGATGAGTCCCGATATCGATCAGTTTATTACGGTGGTGGCCGAAGTGGCGGTACCTGGCTTCAATGCACAGAAACTGGCTATTTATATAGAACCGACACACCTGGAAAAACTAATCATTACGTACGCATTCGAGGACGGGCGTTGTATTGCCTTTGCCTCCTGTGTGATTCTTAAGAAAACCGATATCAATGGCAATCCCTATGTAGTGGGTAAGGGTTTTCCCGGAATCAGAATTGATGTACGGACCAGTACAAACCCCAATGCAGCTTATCACGACCTGTTTCAGCAGCTTTTCAAGACGATGATCTATCATTTTATGATGTATAGAATTGAGAACATTGACTTCATGTATAACCAGTTTAATAAGCGCATTGGTGATGTGAAGAAGTCTGGCTTTTCATCATCGGATTTTATGGATTTAACCAAGATGAACCTGGCGACTATTTTCCTGGCTTTTTACAAAAACAAGGGGGGTGATATGGATCTGCTGATGGATGAACTGGAGCGAATGAATAACCAGGTACCTTTTTATATTGAATCCTATGCCGAGAATCCCGTGATGTTCGGGGCGCTGATGCATTTTAATTACGAGGGACCAAGGCCTTCCGACAATCAGTTGATTATGCTGAAAAACCTGCGCAATGTAGAACAACTGCTCACGCTCAGTTACCAGCAATCGAAGCGGCGAAAAGAAGAGCAGAACCCATTCCTCTTTCCCATTAAAGCCGAGGTTTCGGAAAGGGGGAAGAATTTAATGCCCAACCTGAATCATGAAATACTGGTCAATATTACAGCTTCAGAATGGCGAAGTACATTTGAGTATGCCATGAGTGGTGATACCGATTATCATTTGTATATCCGTTATTTCCTGTGGATGAATTACCGGTTTCCTAATTATGCATTCAATATTAAAATACCGGTCAACGCGCAAAACCTGGGTGGCAGGGCCTATTTCTTCCAGCTTATCAAACATATACTGGACATCAAGTAGGCCTCGTTACAGGATGTTTACGCTTTTCAGGAACTCTGCCACATCCCTGGCCGAATCAAATTTTTTCCCGAATAATAGTTCGGTGTTTTGCAGGATTCTTTTGTTATGGGTTAATACGGTATTGCGGGTGATATCAAGAATGGAAGCGATATCGGAAGCATCTACGGCTTTCCGGTTGGCATATTCGCGTAATATTCTCAGTTCTTGTGGGGCATAGAAATTTTCGTTCTCAAAAATCATTTTCAACCGGTTTAGTTGCTGGGCCAGCCATTCTTTGGGTACAGACCCTTCGCCAGCAGTTCGGATTCCGTAGGGCTGATCTTTGAATTCGTCGATCAGAATAAATTCATTCACATAGGAGAGCAATTTTGTTTTGCCATCTTCAATGGTGTATTGCCATACATATCCTACGCGCTTGAACAAATAATATGTGCCGTTCTGGTGCCTGAGTGCAATAAGGGTAATCAGGCGTTGCTTCATGAACTCAATATTCCAGTCGCCCCGCATGAGGGATGGAACCATTTCTGTGGAAGTTATGAAATGAACAGGCGCATGTAATGGGTGAATGATTTTTAAATAATCGTACATGCTGAAGGAAGCATTGCTGTAACCCAATACCTTATCTACATCATGCACCTGCTCAAAAGTCATGTCCTTCAGGTTGATGACCAATACAAATTTTTCATTGTCATTGGTTTTTTTGAGCAGTTCATATTCCCGCGATAAAACATCGTCGGGAATTTCCTTTGCATAGTCTGCTTTACTGAAAATTGTGCCGGCCAGGTTCCGGTAAATACCCATGATTTCTTCGGGTGTAGGAATACTGCGATCCATAGTTTGGGGTTAAAATCAGGTTCAACAGGTATGGTATATATTTCAAATATATATAACCGGCCTATAAAAGAAAAATCGGTTTTGGGGATTCATTGGTCACATTTACAGGGAGCCAATGGCCCGCATAAAATCATCTTTTCTTCTGGAGGACACATCAATTTCTGACCCGTCGATGAGTTTAACCACCCCGGTTTTTCCTTTATTGTAGGCCTGAATAAAATCCAGGTTGATCAGGTGTGAATTGTGTACCCGGAAAAAGCCATAAGGCGTGAGCATTTCCTCAAATTCTTTCAGGGTTTTGGCAACGGTCATTTTGGGCTTATTGGTAAAAAAGAGGGTTGTATAATTCACGTTGCTTTCACAGCGGATGATTTCGGTGGTATTGACAAAGCTGAAACCGTTTACGGTGGGTATGGCAATTTTTTTATCGCGGTTCCCGGCACCCAGATTATAAATCAGGTTTTCCAGATTTTCCAGTTTTTTTTGTTTGTGTTTTTGAAACTCAGCTTTTTCTACAGCTACCAATAAATCATCTATATCAATTGGTTTGAGCAGATAATCCAATGCACTGCAGCGGAGGGCCTGCAAAGCATATTGGTCGTGCGCAGTGGTGAATATGACCTGAAAATCGATTTTTTCAAATGCTTCGATCACTTCAAAACCAATGCGGTCATCAATTTGTATGTCGAGGAAAATAAGATCCGGCTTTTGCTCTTTGATGGTTGCGATGCCTTCGGCTACTGTTTTGCAAGTACCCAACAGGGTTAGTTTCTCTGAAAGATGCGCTTCTATGAGTGCACTAAGCCGGTCCCGGCAATGGGCTTCGTCGTCTATAATAATTGCCTGTAACATGATAGGTATATTAGTCGTTTATTAAAAATGGAATGGAGAGCAGTACCCGTGTACCATGCCCCGTTCCTACAATATTTAATCCGCCCTTACCAGAACGTAATTTATTCAGGATGGCAATGCGTTCCCGGGTGATACTTACGCCCATGGATTTTTTGTCACGGGGTGCAGTGCTGGTAGTTTTGGTGTTATCAAGTCCCGATCCATTGTCTTCTACATTGTATTGCAACAGGTCGCCTTCTTTTTTGATGTGTATATGGATCATGCCTCCATTACTGATACGGGCAAAGCCATGCCAGATACTGTTTTCAACGAAGGGTTGTAGCAGCATGGGTGGAACCATGGTATGTTCCAGGTCTACGTCCGGATCTATTTCTATCCGGTAAGCGAATGCATTGTTGAGCCGAAGCTGTTCCAGGCTGAGATATAATTCCAAAGTGCTCAGATCCTCCTGCAGACTGATTTCTTTCTGGGCGGAATATTCCAGTGTTTGTCGCATTAACCTGGCAAAGCGGGTTAAATACCGGTCTGCCAGTTCCAGGTCATTTTTACGGATAAAATCTGCGATAGAGTTTAATGCATTGAACAGGAAATGGGGATTCATTTGCAGGCGTAGAAACCGGAGCTCTGATTCGGCAACACTGGTGGCAAATTCTGCATCTTTCTGTCGATCCAGTGCATCACGCCTTTTTTTATAAAACAGGAATAAAAGAATTGCTGCAAATACCAGGATGATCAGCGCAATGGAGATGATCATCCGTATCTGTTGTTCGCTTTCCAGTCGGGCTTTGGCCAGCTCTTCCTGTTGCTTCATCTGATAGTTCATCTCCAACTGAACAACTTCTTCCTTTTTCGTATCGTTTGTAATGCTGTCTTTGATTGCATTATCGATCTTAAAGGTTTCCAGGGCCTTGGCAAACTGACCTTTTCTTTCATACAATTCAGTGAGGGCACGGTAGCAAATGCGTTGCATTTCCCTGGACTGGAGGGATTGCGCCCATTTCAATCCGGTTTTAGCGAGGTATTCAACACTGTCTAATTGGTTAATGCGAAGAAAATTATCTGCCTGTTCTGCATAGCTCTGTGCAACAATTGAAATATCATTGATGGCTTGTGCCAGCTGGAGGGATGCCCTGAAGTAAGCTATTGATGCGGGATAATTTTTCTGCCACTTCATCGAAAAGCCCAGATTGGTATAACAGCGAACCACTACCGGCCATACCTGGTATTGCTGAGCCATTTTCATGGTTTCTTTCAGATACAATTCTCCGTTTTTATAATCCAGGTTATTCATATAGCACTGACCGATATTCAATCCGCCAATGATTGCCTCGGTGGTATCGCCATATTTGAAAAATGCTTTCTGCGACGGGATCAGGAACTCCAGCGCTTTCCTGAAATTCCCGATCCGGGAATGAATGAGTCCAAGTGTTTGATCGATCCGGGCAATAAATGCATTTTTGGCATCTTCATCATAGGTTATTTTTTTGACGGCTTCACGGGACTGCAAGGCAAAAGAAATCGCTTGCTGGTATTGGGCAGCTTCAAATAATACAGTGGACCGGCCCAGATATGCCATGGCCATACCCCTGGGCCAGTTCAGGCGGGAGGCGATTGTCAATGCCTTTTCGGTTGTTTTCAGTGCCTCCTGCGTTTGCACCATTTTTAAGGCATCGGCCAGCAGAATATAAGGGATAATAATATTGGTGTCTTCCGGCCCTTTTTTGATAACAGCCTGCAGTGAGTCTGTATAAGATTTATCGAAACGATAGTCCTGTGCGAAAAGGGGGTGAGATTGTATTGACCATCCGGTTAGCACAAGCAGGATACTGAGCAGGGCAAAACGCCTCCTTTTTAGACAAAAGCAATACATGCCTAATTCATTTAGGGTAAAAAGGGGGTAACACAAGATAATTAAAAAAAATCCATTAGGTAATTCAAATAATAAATGAAAGCCACCGATTAATCAATGCCCATATATCCCATATCTGTATTCATCTAAGTTTATGAACGGTCTTATTAAGCGACTGATTACCTATGTATCGGCACATCTATAAAAGCCAGGGCTTGATCATGATTATGCTCTATTCGGCAGTATTGTTCTTGCTGGCGCTTCCGTTATTCAAGGTACTGCCGGTTGGAAGTGAAGCGGGCATTAGGGTTTCGGGATACGGTATTTACTGGCTTAGTAAATCCTGGTATGCTGTGCATTACTGGATTCTCGTCATAATATCAGCTGCATTCGCGGGTTTGGCCAGCCATATCCTCAAAGCAGCTACCAGCACGGGATTTCTTTTTGGATTGGCCGGGCTTGTTTCATTGATATTTATTCAGCTGTCAATGAAAAATGAAGCCATTCAGCATAATCATGCAATACCTGTATTTGATGGTGTAACCATGGTATACTGGATAGCACTTTTCTGCTTTGTCTTAATCATTGCGATTTCTTATTTGGGGGATAAGGATCAACAAAAAAACAATCAGCGGAAAAGCCCAGCAGGCCCGGCCATTCATATAAATATCATTACCAAAACGTCTGGCGAAAAAAAGGATATACAGTCTGATTGATCAAAAAATAAACGACCGGCAGCAGATAATAAATTGAAATAGCTCTAGCCGGTTCTACAGGTTAAGTTCACAAACGATTACAAAAACCAACAATATGGAACATCAACCCACCACCAATCCGGAACAAACAACAGGCCAGCAACCCGCTTTCAATAAAGAGAAAGTTATGGAGTTCTATAAAAAAGGCCTGCCAACTATTGTCAAAAAAATATTTACGGAGCCCATACAGGGCACAGCTGCTATTTTATCGGAAAAATCCGAAACCAGCTATTTCAATTCCGTTGTACTTATATGCACAACCATGTTGTTGTACATACTGATTCCTTATCTGGCACTGGGTGATATGCGCCAATATGTGGGTTTCGGCACCTTAATTAAACTGGGACTGCTTATGGGGTTATTCCTGGTAATCATTACCCTCTTGGTTTTTCTGATAAAATCAATATCCGGGAAGCCGGTCTTCAAAAATGAGTTGTTGACCGGGGCGCTTTGTGGCATTCCTACGTCGGTTATCATTATTGTTATCGGGCTGATTGCTATGGTATCGAAAGATGTTAATCTATCCAGTTTCTCAATGGGCGACTACGACAATTTAAAGGATCTGGGACTGATTGTTGGCCTCGTGCTTTTTTATATGCTCCTCATGTTATTCAATATTGTCCAGCAATCATTAAAGTCTGCCGGTACTAATGATGCCATGTCCTGGTACCTGTCTCCTCTGGTAATCATCGTATCCATCTATCTGCTGCAAGTGATTGCCAAATCATTTTTTAAATAATAAGGAAACCTATGCAAAATAAACTTACCAACTACTGTTGCCAATTAATGGCAGTATTGTTTGCAACCTTCATCATTGGTTGTGGAGGCGGTGGGAATAAACCCGCTACCGATCTCATTCCCGTTAAAAATGGGGATAGCTGGGGCTATACCGACCGAAAGGGAAAAATTGTCATAAACCCGCAATTTAAATATGCCAGTCTATTTCGGGATGGGATGGCAATCGTTGCGGTTCGTAACGACGATAAAACCCAGTATGGCTTTATCAACAAAGAGGGAAAATACCTGATTAATCCCACGTTTATCAATGCTACAGATTTTAACGATGGCGTTGCCATGGTTGTAGCAGAAAATGAAGCACCTAAGGGGATAAACACCAAAGGAGAGGCGCTGTTTGTTTTACAAAATGCAGAAAATGTATTTAACTTCAGCGAAGGTCTGGCAGCTTTTTCTGTTCGCGATCAGGACGATAAAGTGAAGTGGGGTTTTGTTAATACCAAAGGCGAAATAAAAATTCAGCCACAATACAATAGTGTAGGAAATTTTTCTGATGGAATGGCTGTGTTTACGGCAGAAGGTGGTAAATATGGATATATAGATAAAGAAGGTAAGATTGTTATTAACCCTCAATTCGGGTACGCATCGGATTTTTATGAAGGAAAAGCAATTGTGCAAAACGGGAATCAGGCAGGCATTATTGACACGAAAGGCCAGTATGTTTTAAACCCGCAGTTTAAAGCAATTATCCCGGATGGGAGCAGATATGCGGTGAACTCCGGAGGTAAATGGGGTTGGTCGGATAAGGAAGGTAAGCTCGTCATTAACCCGCAGTTTGAAGAGATACGCTTATTTAACGGAAATAACCTGGCACCGGTTTCCTCCGGACGCAGTTGGGGCTATGTAGATGATGAGGGTAAATTTGTTATTAACCCTCAATTTGACATGGCCTTTTCTTTCGATGGCGATATGGCGGCAGTAAAAAGTGGTGGTCAGTACGGATTTATCGATAAAAAGGGCAAGTTTATTATTAATCCGCAATTCGATAATATCAGTGATGATTACCTGAACTATACGATCCGGAATCAGCAAAAGCGGGAATACGTTAGCAGCGACTATC
>JAACZQ010000005.1 GCA_009996675.1 Chitinophagaceae bacterium | reverse complement strand
AATGCGAGTAAAATCAGCGGTCGTACGGCATCGGGACTGGGGATTGGTTTTTTTAATGCGGTTACCAAACCACAATATGCTTCGATTGAAAAGAACGGCAAGGAAGTGAGACAGATTGAAACCAGTCCCTTAACCAACTACAATATCTTAGTCTTTGACCAGACCCTGAAAAACAATTCCAGTGTGTCGCTGATCAACACCAATGTTACGCGTAGCGGGCACGATTATGATGCCAATGTTACCGCGGCTTTGTGGGATATCTATGATAAAAAGAATAAGTGGAATGTAAACGGACAGGTGGGTGTGAGTCAGTTGATGGGTTATGAGGCGGCGGGTAAAACGCTGGCGGGGTATAGTCATACCCTGGGTTTGGGTAAAACCAGTGGTCGCTTTAATTTCAATCTCTGGCAGGAGCTGGCGGATGAAAAATATAACCTGAACGATATGGGTTATTTCACCAACAACAACTATTTCAACAATGGTCTTTGGATGGGATACCGTTGGCTCAAACCCAAGGGATGGTACAATCGGTTAAACCTGAATGTGAATGCGAATGTATCGATGCGTTACAAGCCGTATGATTACCAGTCCATGAATTTCAACACCAATATCAACGGGCAGTTGAAAAACCTCTGGTGGGCGGGTATGAATTTCAATGTGAATCCGCAGCAGCAGGATTTTTATGAACCCCGTGTTCCCGGTAAAATGTTTAAAAGACCTACCAGCTGGATGGCGGGTTTCTGGTTTGAGACCAATAGCGCTAAAAAGTATTCGGCTGCAGTGGAGTTTTATAACAGGACCTGGGTAGAATATGGTTCGGTGGGAAGAGATATTTATTTCCGCAACAATTACCGCTTCAATAAAAAGCTGACCATTACAACAACGACCTATCTGGAATTCCGCAAGAACAACCTGGGTTATGCCACCATGTATAGTACGGATAGTGTGATTTTTGCTTTGCGCAAAAGGAATACGGTGGAGAATGTGCTTAATATCAAATACAATTTCAACAATAAAATGGGCCTGAGTTTCCGGGCCAGGCATTACTGGAGTAAGGTGGATAACCAGGAGTTTTATAAACTGCAGGATGATGGTTATCTGAAACATATTCCCGGCGGAATCAGCACCAATGTGAATTATAACGTGAATTATTTCAATATTGACATGGTGTATACCTGGCAGTTTGCCCTGGGTAGTTTTATCAATATCGTGTGGAAGGATGCGATCAGCACATTCGACCGGAATACCCAGACCCGATATTTCAAAAATTTCAGCAATACCATACAATCTGATCAGCAAAATAGCGTTTCTATACGTGTAATCTATTTTCTGGACTACCTGACGCTTAAAAAGAAATAGTTCAATATTCCTGAAAACCACAAAGAAAGCATCCGCCCCGGTGGATGCTTTTGTATTTTGCCGCTACTGTTTACTACCTTAGCTATATGACCAAGAAATTATTCCTGCTGGATGCGCTTGCCCTGATCTACCGGGCTTATTATGCGTTGATCCGCAATCCCCGTATCACGTCCAAAGGCAGAAATACCAATGCCCAGTTTGGGTTTACCAATACTTTGTTTGACCTGATCAATAAAGAGAAGCCCACGCATCTGGCGGTTTGTTTTGATACCCATGCACCCACTGAGCGGCATACCGATTTTACGGATTATAAAGCCAACCGGCAGGAGGCACCGGAGGATTTACTGGATTCTATTCCGGATATCCAGCGCATTATCCGCGGGTTTAATATTCCCGTAGTGGAGATGGATGGTTATGAGGCCGATGATGTGATTGGTACGGTGGCCTGGCAGGCGGCCGACAAGGGGTATGAAGTGTATATGGTTACGCCCGACAAGGATTACGGTCAGTTGTTGATTCACCCGCATGTGTACATTTATAAACCACCCGCTTATGGCAATCCTGAAGAAATACTGGATGCGGCGGCCATCTGTGCCAAATGGGATATTCAACGGGTGGAGCAGGTGGTGGATATGCTGGGTCTGATGGGTGATGCGGTGGACAATATCCCCGGCATTCCCGGTGTGGGCGAAAAAACAGCCGCCAAACTGCTGAAAGAATATGATACCCTGGAAAATATCCTGGCCAATGCCGATAAGATCAAGGGCGCGCTGGGTGAGAAAGTGCGCAATGGTGCGGAACTGGCCGTTATGAGTAAAAAGCTGGCTACCATTATTACCGATGTACCCGTTGAATTTCACGAAGAAGATTACCGCCTGAAAGAATGGAACCGGGAAGCACTCACGGAAGTATTTACCGAACTGGAATTTAAAACCCTGGGTAAACGCATCTTGGGCGATGACTTCAATGCCTTCCACAGCGCACCACAGGGTGTGCAGACCGATTTGTTTGGTAACACCGTAGCCGAAAAACCCAAGGCGGAAAAAAAGGCTGCTGCTAAAGCGGAAGTGGAAGAAGACAGTTCATCACAGGGATTGGCGGCGGATAAAAATATCAGTAATACCCCGCATGATTATAAGCTCCTGCAATCATCTGCGGAAATTGCTGATCTCGTACAGGCACTGATGCGGGAAAAAGAAGTTTGCTTCGATACTGAAACCACCGGCACCGATGCTAATAATGTGGAACTGGTGGGGCTGAGTTTTTCCTGGCAGAAAGGGGTTGGTTATTATATTGCCTGTCCGTCCGATCAGGACGCTACACAACAGATACTGGCACAGCTGAAACCGGTTTTTGATCGTACCGATATTACCTGGGTAGGCCAGAACCTCAAATACGATTTACTGGTATTGAAATGGTATGGCATTGAGCCGAAGGGACAGTTGTTTGATACCATGCTGGCCCATTACCTGATTGAACCCGAAGGCCGCCGCAGTATGGACCTGCTCAGCGCGCAATACCTGGGCTATGAACCCGTGCATATTGAAGAGCTGATTGGTAAAAAAGGAAAAGGGCAGGGCACCATGCGTGATGTGGCCCTGGAACAGATCAAAGAATATGCAGCCGAAGATGCCGATATCACCCTGCAGCTGAAACAGGTTTTTGTTCCGCTGATGCAGGAGAAGGAAGTAGAACAGGTTTTTGAAAAAGTAGAAAACCCGTTGGTGCGTGTACTTACCGATATGGAATATGAAGGCGTGAAAATTGATGTTGACTTCCTGCGCGATTACAGCAAGGAGCTGGAGCGTGAAGCCAAACGTTGTGAGGAAAGCGTGTACAGTCAGGCGGGCGTTCGCTTTAACCTGGCTTCTCCCAAACAGCTGGGAGAAGTGTTGTTTGAAAAATTGAAACTGGATCCCAAGGCCAAGAAAACCAAAACCGGTCAGTATGCCACCGGGGAAGATGTGTTGCTGAAGCTGGCCAGTCAGCATAAAATTGTAGATGATATCCTCGGTTTCCGGGAACTCACCAAACTCAAGTCCACTTATGTGGATGCGTTACCCGAAATGATTAATCCGCGTACGGGTCGTGTGCATACCAGTTATGCGCAGGCCGTGGCGGTTACCGGTAGGCTTAGTAGTAATAATCCCAACCTGCAGAATATTCCCATCCGTACGGAAAGGGGCCGCGAAATACGCAAAGCATTTATTCCGCGCAGTGAGGGACGTGTATTACTCAGTGCCGACTATTCCCAGATTGAACTGCGTATTGTGGCTGCCATTTCCGGCGACCCGAATATGTGTGAGGCTTTCCGTCAGCATAAAGACATTCACACTGCTACAGCGGCCAAAGTATATGGTGTGCCGGAAGACCAGGTAACGAAGGAAATGCGTTATAAGGCCAAGAGTGTGAACTTTGGTATTATTTATGGTCAGGGTGCTTTTGGACTGGCTGATAACCTGGGTATTACACGTACTGAAGCGAAAGAGATCATTGATAATTACAAGAAAGAGTTCCCCAATATCCAGCGGTATATGGATGACCAGATTAACCTGGCCAAGGAAAACGGCTATGTACAAACACTGGTGGGCCGTAAGCGCTGGCTGAAAGATATCAACAGTGGTAATTTTACGGTGCGTGGTTATGCCGAGCGCAACGCCATCAATTCTCCTATTCAGGGTACTGCTGCGGATATGATCAAGCTGGCCATGATTCGTATTCATAAAGAAATGGCTGCGGGAAAATGGGCATCTAAAATGATTTTGCAGGTACATGATGAATTGGTATTTGATGCGGTAGCCGAAGAAGTGAAGGAGCTGAAAGAACTGATTGTGCACTGCATGATCAATGCCATGCCCCTGCCCAATGATGTGCCCGTGGAAGCGGAAGTAGGCCAGGGCGGTAATTGGCTGGAAGCGCATTGAGGAAGGGATTAGGGCGCGTTTTGGAGTGAGTGGTCAGTAGTGAGTATTTTTAGCTGCGAGCTGTTGGCTATTGGCAGTTGGCAGTTGGCAGTTGGCAGTTGGCTTTAGGGAAGGTAACTGCCAACCATCAAAGATCAAGAAATCAAAGATCGAAAATTCAAACATCCACCTTCGCTGAAGCTTGTGCCACCGCTAAAGCTACGGCGACACGCGGTCGGTGTCAGTCCACCTTCGCTGAAGCTACGGTGGACAAGTCAAAAAATCAAAGATCTGACATCTGCAATCTGACATTATTGTCATTGCTGTTATTAATAAACCCTCAAACATGGCACCCAACGAAACGACCATCACGCAATTTTATACGGCATTTCAGCAACTGGATTATAAAGGCATGCGTGCCTGTTATTCGCCTGATATTGTATTCAGCGACCCGGTGTTTGGTTTATTGAATGCGGCGGAAACCAATGCCATGTGGGAAATGCTGTGTACGAATGCGCGTGATTTTTCGCTTTCCTTCGGCAATATTCAATTGCTGGATGAGGAATATGCTACGGCGGACTGGGTGGCTGTTTATACTTTTTCTGCCACGGGCCGCAAAGTGGTGAACCGCATCAAAGCCCATATGCGCCTGAAGGACGGACTGATTATCGAACACAGTGATGCGTTCCCGTTGTATCGCTGGACCCGGCAGGCTTTTGGTATCCCCGGTCTGTTGTTTGGCTGGTCGTCTTTTATGCAGAACCGCATACAGTTAAAAGCCCGGCTGCGGCTGCGTAAGTTTATGCTGGACCGCGGGTATGCACTCACCTGATTTTTTTGTATATTCAGGTATTCCAAACATTATTTATGGCGAAATCAATATCTGTCCTGGCAGGGTTATGCCTGCTGCTGAATGTATGTATAGCACAAAAAAGTGTTCGTTTATCGCAGTTCGAGCGAGCCGGTGAAACGGATCTGCTCATCGACCGCAATAATGTGTTACACGCCGTATACCAGGAGAGCCCCGATTTTGGCAAGCCTGTTTTCATTTATTATACCAGCTCTTCCAACAATGGCGCCAGCTGGACTAAACCAATCGTCATCAGTAATGATGAATCGGGTAATGGATCTGGTCCGCCCGTTATTGTGCAGGATGGCAATGGCGCTATTTATGTGATCTGGAAAAGATATGGCAATAAGGGTAGTAAGTACCCGGTAAAAGAAGTAACACTGGATGGCCGTGGTGGTTATGTGAACGGAACACTTTTTTATAAAGTATTGCAGGCGGGTCAATGGAGTGAGATCTATCCCGTGAGCCAGGAAATCGGGAGTCAGTATTCCTGGTTTGCTTTTGTGAATAACAAAGGTCAGTTGTATGTGTGCTGGAATGAAGTCAGCCCGCAGTCGGTACAAAACAACTGGCAGATGTGGTATTATGCCGATTGGATCCGCTTTGGCATATTGGGTCCCACGGGTGTTACCGCACGGGCGGAAGTGGCACCACCAGCTACACCTAAAATCAGCGGAGGCGCACCCCCGGAGAATGGCGTGATTAATTTACACGGCTATGCCGATGCTGAGGGAAATGTTCATTATACCTATACCCGCAGAGACCCGGCGGATAAGAAGCAGGAGAAAATATATTATTATGACGGGCGTGCGCACAAAGAAGTGTATGCTTATCCCTTATATGGTAATCAGAACCATTTTATGCATCCGCCGCGGTTGCTGTATGATGATAAGGGTGTGGATCATATCGTGTTTCGCCCATCCAGTACCAATCTCGAATCGGAGCAGATTTGGGATATCACACCGGTTAATAATAAAAAGACGGTAATAGCCGAGCTATCAGCCAAGGGGTACGCGATCAGTGGTTTTCAGGCTCACCAGTCAGCACCTGGAAAAATGACCGCCTGTGTTGAATTTGGTGGTGTTGGTGAATCCAGGGAGGCGATGGGCTTATTTTATGATGTGGCGAAGAGTAGCTGGACGGCCAGGGCACTCACCAAAAATGCGGGTAAGGGCGGTTTTAAATATACACAGCTGACGCCACTTACTTATTTATCAACCCTGACTACTTACCTTGCACAAGCTGCAACCATTGTAACGGGGAAGGACGGGAAGCGGAAAATGCTGCTGACATTGTCGGTGCGTACCAGTACGGGTGCATATAGTATGAATAATCCATCGGTTCTGTTCTTTAATATTGATTAATATGAGCTGGAATTTTTTTTGGAGAAATGTCTCCCTGATCGGGACACGCTATTTTGTACTGGCATTGATTGCGTTCCTGATTTTTTACATCATCTGGAAGCGTCGGTTTTTTTACCGGAAGATCCAGCAAAAGTTTCCGCGTAGTAAAGATATTATCCGGGAGATGCTGTATTCTGCTTCCACCATTGCTATTTTCAGCAGTATCTCGCTGCTGGCCATCAATTATGAACCCATTGCCAGGCATACCTGGTTTTACCGCGATATACACCAATATGGCTGGTTATACTATTTCCTGGCTTTTCCGCTGATGATGTTTGTGCACGACACCTATTTTTATTTCACGCACCGGCTCATGCACCACAAAGCTTTGTTCAAGTGGTTTCACCTGGTACACCACCAGTCCACCAACCCATCTCCCTGGGCGGCTTATGCTTTTCATCCGCTGGAGGCGGTTGTGGAGATCGGGGTATTATTTGTTTTTCTTTTCTGCTTCCCCGTACATAAAACACATTTGATGATTTTTTTTCTGTTCATGATTGTATACAATGTGTATGGTCATCTTGGCTATGAACTTTATCCAAAGGGGTTCAGCAGGAGTCGTATTGGAAAATGGATCAACACTTCCATCAACCACAACCAGCACCATCAATATTTCAAAGGCAATTATGGATTGTATTTTCTTTTCTGGGACCGGATGTTGGGAACTATCCGCAGCGATTATGAGGAAAGGTTTGAGGAAGTTGCGGGGAGAAGCGTGCGTGAGTAGTGAGCAGTCAGTAGTGCGTAAAATGCAGGCTTTCCCTACGCAGATATTTCAATCAGGCAATCAAAGAACAACAAATCAAAGATCTGCGATCTGACATAAAAAAGCGGCGGGTATTATACCCGCCGCTTTTTTATGCATATTACGTTTTGTCTTTCTATCGGTTCATCGAAGCCAGGAACTCTTCATTGTCTTTGGTTCCGCGCATACGCTTCAGCAGTTCATTCATGGCTTCTTCGGTATTCATATCATTGATGAAGAGGCGCAGGATATTCATGCGTTGCAATACTTCTTTGTCGAGCAGGAGGTCATCGCGGCGGGTAGAAGATGCTACCAGATCGATGGCCGGGAAGATGCGCTTGTTGGCCAGGCGGCGGTCGAGCTGCAGTTCCATGTTACCGGTTCCTTTGAATTCTTCAAAGATCACTTCATCCATTTTACTACCGGTTTCAATCAGGGCGGTAGCCAGGATGGTGAGTGAGCCGCCGTGTTCAATTTTACGGGCGGCGCCGAAGAATTGTTTGGGTTTCTGCATGGCATTGGCTTCCACACCACCACTCAGTACTTTACCACTGGCGGGGGCTACGGTATTGTGAGCACGGGCCAAACGGGTAATAGAGTCGAGCAGGATAACCACATCGTGACCGCATTCAACCAGTCGCTTGGCTTTCTGCAGGGCGATGGTGGAAACTTTTACGTGTTTCTCGGCAGGTTCATCGAAGGTGGAAGCAATTACTTCTGCTTTCACGCTGCGTTCCATATCGGTTACTTCTTCGGGGCGCTCATCAATCAATACCACCATCAGGTAACACTCGGGGTGGTTGGCTGCGATGGCATTGGCCACTTCTTTCAGCAACATGGTTTTACCCACTTTGGGTTGGGCCACGATCAGACCACGCTGACCTTTACCGATGGGGGTAAACAGGTCGATGATGCGGGTGCTGTAGTTGTTGGAAGTGGTGAAGAGGTTCAGCTTTTCGTGGGGGAAAAGCGGTGTGAGGTAATCGAAGGGAACGCGGTCGCGCACTTCATCCGGACGTTTACCATTGATGGTATCTACTTTCAGCAGTGCGAAATATTTTTCTCCTTCTTTGGGTGGCCTTACGGCACCGTGTACGGTATCGCCTGTTTTCAGACCAAAGAGTTTGATCTGGGAGGGAGATACGTATACATCATCGGGAGAAGATAAGTAGTTGTAATCGGAAGAGCGGAGGAAGCCATAACCATCGGGCATCATTTCCAGTACGCCTTCGCCCAGGATCACGCCTTCAAATTCGATATTGAATGCGGGCTCTTTGCGTTGGTTTTGTTTCTGGGGATAGGCCATTTGCGGCGCTTCCTGTACCAGGTTATTGCTTTCTTCGGTGAGGTTGGCTGTGGCTTCGGTGGCAGTATCTGTACCGGTTTCGCCAGCAGTGGCGTTTTCGGTATGGTTATCGGGCTTTGGCGATTTCTCGGGGCGGGCTGATTTCTTGGCCGGTGCTTTTTTAGCAGCGGGCGCTTTGGGTGCAGGGGCTTCCTGCATGATTTCTGCTTCTTCGGTACCGTTGGCTGTTTTCAGCGTTACGGGTTTGCGGGGTCGGGCCGATTTTTTCTTCGGATCCTCTTTGGATTCGCTGGCCTGAACGGCCTGGCTGTCCAGGATCTTGTAAATCAAACCCTGCTTATCCAGTTTTTTGGCGCCGGGGATGCGCAGCTGCTCGGCAATGTCCAGCAGCTCAGGCAATAGCATGTCGTTTAATTGCAAAATGTCGTACATAAATACTCTTAATTGGAAAAATCAAATGATCATCATTCAAACTCCAGTCCAAGGGAATACAAACTCAGATCGGAAAACTACAGGTATGGTTGTTGATCGGAAAGAGGATAAACTGATTGTTGTCGAGAGCTAACAAGGACGAGATCAGCTTGGTTTCCGGTGCAATGTTAAGTCAAAAAATGAAAAATAAAATAAAAAATTCGGCGAAAACAGCGGTTTTATGCCATTTTAAGGCTGATTATCACCGGTTTTATGCACAATCTGATTGATCAGCCTATCCAGCTCTTCGGCGCTGCTGCGCAGGTACCGGAGCACTGTCTGGTTCTCTTCCTCGCTTTTGTTTTTTAAATCAATCAGTTCCGTCAGACCCATGATATTGGCTACGGGGCGACGGATTTCGTGTGATTGTATTTTGGCGATCTCGCGCAATACATCAGCATGTTTTTGTATCTGTAACTCGTGGTTTTTTCGTTCGGTAATATCAATGGAGGCAATGACTACGCCTGCTATTTGTTCTGTATCGTCCCAGACAGCATAATAGCGCCGCAGAAACCAGACCTGCTCACCATCGGGATAGGTAAAGGAATGCTCGTAGGCAACCGTTTTGCGGGTTTCGATCAGCTGCTGCACATGCTGCAGAGCGGAGCCCAGTTCTTCTGCCGGGTATAATTCCGACAGTTTTTCACCGATCTGTAATTCCCGGCCAAACATACGCTGGGCATGTTGTTGTGCTTTGCGGTTCAGGTATTTGATCCGGTGATCCAGTCCCAGGTAAATGAGAATATTATCGGAACTGTTGATGATGGCAAACATGGTTTTTTCCGATTCCATGAGCAGGTCGCGCTGCTTTTTCAACTCATAGATATTCTTGGATATACAAACCAGGTGGGTGATGGTTCCGGCGGTATCGTGTACCGGAAAGATCTCGTTCAGACAGGCCAGGCGATAATTGTTCACTACTATATCTTCTTCGGAAATAAGGGTGGTATTACTGGCCATGCATTCCAGGAAACGTTCCCGTACCAGCGTGTAGAGATTATCGGGGAGAAATTGCCGCAGGTCCTGTTCTACAACAGCTGCCCGGCCCAGCTTGAATTTGCGCAGATAGGCATCGTTCACATATTCCATGATAAAGGAATCGTCCTTTACACGTGCTATGAAAACGGCATCGCTGGTATGTTCTACCAGTGTTTGAAACAGGATAGGGTTCATATACGGGGGTCTTGCGGACGAGATATTGGATTCGTACAAATTACGGAAATTATGGTGTAAGGCAGAAATTAACCCGGGCCGACTCGTAAATGGGCCTTCCTGGCTGTCATTGCATACAGGTCTCGTATATTTGCAGGGCGCCGTTGGCTATTCCCGGCGCAGTGCAAGCAATGTTTAACAAGCGTATTAAAATCAAGGCCCTGCTGAGCAGCGGGGCAACCGGACACCAGGTAACCGTGATGGGCTGGGTGCGTACTTTTCGTAATAACCAGTTTATTGCCCTGAATGATGGCAGTACCAATCATAACCTGCAGATTGTAACCGAACTGGGTTTGCTGGATGAAGCTACCCTCAAACGCATTACGACCGGCGCTTCGCTGAAAGTAACGGGTGAAGTGGTTCCTTCCCCGGGTAAGGGCCAGTCGGTGGAGCTGAAAGCGCAAACTGTAACCATACTGGGCGACAGTGATGCCGACCGCTATCCCCTGCAGCCCAAGAAACACAGCCTGGAATTCCTGCGCGAGATCGCACATCTCCGATTCCGTACCAATACATTTGGCGCCGTTTTCCGCATCCGCCATAGCCTGGCTTTTGCCGTGCACCAGTTTTTCAATGAGCGGGGTTTTGTGTACCTGCATACACCCATCATCACCGCCAGTGATGCAGAAGGTGCGGGTGAAATGTTCCGCGTGACCACCCTGCCTTTTGATAATCCCCCGCGTAAAGACGATGGTAATATTGATTTTGCGGAAGACTTTTTTGGCAAGAGCACCAATCTTACCGTAAGCGGACAACTGGAAGGAGAACTGGGTGCCATGGCTTTCAGTGATATCTACACATTTGGTCCCACTTTCCGTGCCGAGAATTCCAATACTACCCGTCACCTGGCAGAGTTCTGGATGATTGAACCGGAAATGGCTTTTCATGATATTGAAGACAATATGAACCTGGCCGAAGAGTTCATCCAATACCTGATCCGCTATGTGATGGAGCATAATGCCGAGGACCTGGCATTCCTGGATCAGCGGCTGGCCGAGGAAGAAAAGCAGAAACCCCAGAACGAGCGCCAGGAGTTTGGCTTGCTGGAGAAACTGCGTTTTGTAGTGGACAATAGTTTTGAACGGATTACGTATACCGAAGCAATTAATATTCTGCTCGACTCTCCTGCCTACAAGAAAAAGAAATTTAAGTACGATGTGAAGTGGGGTATTGATATGCAGAGTGAGCATGAGCGCTACCTGGTAGAAAAACACTTTAAAAAACCGGTGATTGTTACCGGCTATCCTGCAGCCATCAAAGCTTTTTATATGCGCCTGAATGATGGTTGTGAGCCTGGTTTTGAAACCGTGGCGGCCATGGATATCCTGGCGCCTGGTATTGGAGAAATTGTGGGTGGTTCGCAGCGGGAGGAGCGTCTCGATAAACTGGAAGCACGTATGGCCGCCATGCATATTCCTGCCGAAGAAATGAGCTGGTACCTGGATACCCGCCGCTTTGGTACCGTACCCCATGCGGGATTCGGACTGGGCTTTGAGCGGATGGTACAGTTTGTAACGGGCATGGGTAATATCCGTGATGTAATTCCCTTTGCGCGGACGCCCAAGAACTGTGAGTTTTAGGAATCCGCCTTTGGCGGATAAGTGAGTAGTGAGCAGTCAGTAGTGAGTGTGGGGTGAAAAGTGAAAGGTCAAATGTGAAAGGGTAGCTTCCCTGGGTGATAACTTATCAGTTGGGAAGGGTAAAAGAAAAATGATGAAAATCTGAACTATCCGTTTCATCCGCTTGAGGCGGAAAGGCTCTTTCACCTCCTATTACTCACTGCTCACTACTGCCTACTCACTATCCTCTTCCCCCCGGTTTTGGAAGAAAAAATACCGTTTCATTGTGGATTATTTGTGAAATACCCCTATTTTTGCTGCCCCGAAAGGAAATGGTGCGGTAGCTCAGTCGGTAGAGCAAAGGACTGAAAATCCTTGTGTCGCCGGTTCGATCCCGGCCCACACCACGTTTAAAAGATAAAACCCACGCTGGTCGTGGGTTTTTCTATTTGGTGCACAGAACAGTGCGCACAACGCTATCTTTTCTTAATGTTTCCTTTTTTAATGTCTTCCCAATCTTTTTGATATGAATTTGGATTAATTGGGTGTTTATAATCTATAACCATCTCGATACCCGACAATGTTAGTGATGCTTTATCCTTTAAATAAGGATTGAACTGAGTAAGGTTTTCCCACGAATCAGAATCATTGCCGGGAATCCACATGGTTGCCATTGTATGCTTCCCTAAATCAAAAGAGAATTGGGCGGTTTGAATTAAATAACCGATTTTTATTATAAATAAAGAAGTGCTTTATAATAATATATTTGATTCTAATGCATTTTTAGGCAGACCCTAATAAATATTGTTTAAATACTATATGAATATTTAGCTACATTTTCTATTTTTCTGAATTAACGCTAATAAGAATTTGAATTATAGACTCACATGAACCATATCCAACATAATCAAATTGTCAACTTTATCTGGGGCATTGCCGATGATGTGCTTCGTGACGTTTACACCCGAGGCAAATACAGAGACATAATTCTGCCATTCACGGTATTGCGCAGGTTGGATGCTTTGCTGGAGCCTTCAAAAGACAAGGTGATTGAAATGCATGAGCAACTCAATAAGTTGAAAATCGAAAATCAGTCACCACAGCTAAGAAAGGTATCAGGATACGTTTTTTACAACACTTCTAAGTACACTTTCAAGAAGTTACTGAATGACCCTGCAAACATTCGGCAGAACCTTGAAAATTATCTGGATGGCTTTAGTTCAGATGTGCAGGACATCATTAGCAAATTCAAATTGCGTAATCAGTTGGATACGCTTGAAGAAGGCAATATCACTTTTCCATTGATTGAAAAATTCTGTTCTTTTCAAATCAACCTTAGTCCGGTAGCGGTGAAAGATAAGGATGGAAACATTGTGCATGAAGGATTGAGTAATCTGGGAATGGGATATGTTTTTGAGGAGCTTATTCGCAAGTTCAATGAAGAAAACAACGAAGAAGCTGGTGAACACTTCACACCAAGGGAAATCATTAAGTTGATGACCCATCTCATTTTTGAACCCGTCAAAAATAAAATCAAACAAGGTACTTATCTCATTTATGACCCTGCTTGTGGTAGTGGTGGTATGCTTACGGAAGCAGAACATTTTGCATTGGAAATAAATCCCAAAGCAACCTACCATTTATACGGTCAGGAAGTGAACCCTGAAACATTTGCAATCTGCAAAGCAGATATGCTCATTAAAGAAGAAGACCCGGAGAAAATTGCTTTTGGTTCTACATTGTCAAATGATGGCTTCCCCAAGCTAAAGTTTGACTTTATGCTGTCTAACCCACCTTATGGTAAAACATGGAAGGTTGACCAGGACAGCATTGTTGATTCAAAGACAAAAGAGATTCTTGATAGTCGCTTTAGTGTTGGAGTGCCAAGAGTTAGTGATGGCCAGTTACTGTTCTTGATGAACATGGTCTCCAAAATGAAGGCCGATAGCGAAATAGGCAGTCGAATTGCTTCCGTACATAACGGCTCGTCATTGTTTACAGGTGAAGCAGGAGGTGGTGAAAGCGAAATCAGAAAGTACATCATTGAAAACGATTTACTCGAAGCAATCATTCAGTTGCCCAATGATATGTTTTATAACACTGGCATCGCAACGTATATATGGGTGTTGAGTAACAAAAAAGAGGAAAGAAGAAAAGGTAAAGTTCAACTGATTGATGCCTCTGGTATCTACAGCAAAATGCGAAAGGGTTTAGGCAGCAAGTCAAATGAATTGACGGAAACCCATATCCAACAAATTGCAGATGCATTTAAAGATTTTCAACAAAACGAAATCAGCAGAATTTTTGAAAACGATGACTTTGCCTATTGGAGTATTACGGTAGAACGGCCTTTGCGTTTGGCATGGCAGCTAACAGAAGAAAAGCTATCTGCAATGGAGGATACAGATTACTATTTGCCGGTACTCAAAACATTGCAAAAGCAGTTTGGCACTGCTGTTCAAAACGACTTCAATCAACTATTGTCTGCATTAGATACACAGCTAAAGAAGTTGTCATTGACGTGGAAGCCAAAAGAGAAGAAAACATTTTTAGATGCTTTGTCATGGCGTGATGGAGAAGCCAAACCTGTTATCAAAAAGCAGAACAAAGACGAAGTGATTTATGAAGCCGACCCTGAATTGCGGGATTACGAGAGTGTTCCTGTAAAGCAAAATGTGCAGGAGTATTTTGAAAAGGAAGTGTGGCCCTTTGTGCCTGATGCATGGATTGACCACTCCAAAACGGTTAAAGGTTATGAAGTATCCTTTACCAAAATTTTCTATCGCTATCAGCCATTACGAAGTGTGGCTGCCATCACAGAGGAGATTATGCAGCTGGAAAGGGAAACCGAGGGTTTATTAAACGATATAATTTCATAATCATGAGGATAGACAAATTAAGAATAAAGAACTTTAAGGGTTTTGAGGAGGAAACCTTTCTGCTAAATCCTCATTTTACAGTATTTATCGGAGATAATGCAAAAGGTAAGACTTCTGTACTTGACGCTTTGGCTGTTGCTTCTGGCAGCTTCCTTAGAGGGATAGATGTGGCGACAATAGAATCCAGAGGGATAGATAAGAATGAGATTCGGATAATTACAAATGATGGTGAGCCGCTCCCTCAGTTACCCGCTGAAGTACATGCATTTGGCGAAGTAGCAGGTGAGAATATTGAAGAGGGATGGTTAAGAACTGTAGACAAGCTTTCTCCCAAAAAAACCACTACAACATTTGTTAAAGCTAAAAATATTGAAAGCATAGCAGAAAAGATGCTCAGAGCAAGGCGTTCTGGTGAAAAAGTGACTTTTCCTGTAATAGCTTATCATGGCACCGGCAGATTATGGGCACAGCATGAAGAAAAGAAAGCTGTATATAAAAAAACAGAGGAGGGTGTTTCACAAGCCTATTTAAATTGTCTTTCTCCAAAATCTTCAAGCAAAGAGTTCCTTTCCTGGTACAAGACGTATGAGGATGAGATAAGAAAATTTGATCAGGAAAGTGATAAGGTGTTGCTGAAGGCATTCAATAGTACCGTTATCTCCATGATTCCTGATAATCATTGGCAAGAGATGGCCTACAGCTTTGCAGCTGAAGACCTTGTAGGTGTTTTTCTTACCCCAAATGGCAAAAGGGAAAAACTACAGTTTAAACAATTGAGTGATGGTTACAGAAACATTATTGGAATGGTTGCTGATATTGCGTATCGCTGTATAAAGCTTAATCCTCATTTGGGCGAAAATGCAGTGAAACAAACTCCGGGAATTGTATTGATTGATGAACTTGATTTAAATCTTCATCCTAATTGGCAAAAGAGAATTGTGGAAGATTTGAAGCAGGGTTTCCCTAATATTCAATTTGTTGCCACCACACATTCCCCTTTTATCGTTCAATCGCTGAAGTCTGAAGAATTAATAATTCTTGATGAGCAAATTAAAAAGGATGGTGACCCTGATATGAAAGGTATAGAGGATGTTGCTGCAAATGAAATGGGTGTTGAAGATGTGCCACGAAGCGAAGCGTTTTTAGAAATGCAAAAGGTTGCGGAAGAGTACTATGCTTTAGTACAGCAGGGTAAAACGAGCAAAACTGACAAACAAACAGAAGAGTTAAGAAACAAATTAAATGAATTAGAGGAACGTTTCTCGAATGACCCAGCATTTGTCGCATCATTACGTATAGAAAGACAAGCCAACGATTTATGAGACCGGTAACTAAAATTGGATGGCCTCAGGAAGATGGTAATCCTAAATCATATAATTCTCATACAAAAGCTAAAATAGACCTTGAAGGTCATTTGGGTTGCTATTGCAGTTATTGTGAAGTTTTTAGTTCAGACCTTGAGGTGGAGCATGTAATTTCCAAAGATCAGGACCATACGCTGTCACATGATTGGAATAATTTTTTAGTAGCATGTGGGAGATGCAATGGCAGAGACAATAAGTCAAATAGGAATGTTGACTTATCAATTATGCATTTTCCTCATCGGAACAACACCTTTCTTTCATTCAAGTATGAAGAAGGTGGTTATGTCATGGTCAACCCAGACTTAAATGGCACTGCTTCTTTTACTTATGCTGAAAATATACTGAATTTGGTCGGTTTGGATAAGATACCTGGCAACCCGAAATACCCTAATCATAATCAGAACGACACAAGATGGGATCACAGGAGGATAGCTTGGGAGTGGGCAGACAAATATTTAACAAGATTTGAAAGTGGGAGATTGAATCCTGTTCAGGTTGCAGAATTTGCTTCCCAAAAGGGCTTCTTTTCTATTTGGTTTTCAGTTTTTAGTGCCCATGAAGATGTAAAGCGAGAACTAATAAACATATTTATGGGTACGGCAACAAATTGTTTTGACCCTGCCAATGGTTACCAGCCCATTCCCCGTAACCCTGCAAATATCGCTGACCCTATTTAATTGAATAATGAGAGCATCATACCCTACATATAAATCAACTTCTATTCCCTGGCTGCCTGAAATGCCGGAGCATTGGGAGTTGAGAAGGAATAAATACTTATTGAAAGAAATAAATAAAAGGTCATTACGTGGTGAAGAAGATTTACTTTCTGTTTCTCAATACACTGGGGTCACTTTAAAGAAAGACAGGTTAGAAAATGATGGTGACTTACTAACAACTGCTTCAACGCTTGAAGGTTATAAAGTTGTTCGAAAAGATGATTTAGTTATCAATATCATGTTGGCATGGAATGGCAGTCTGGGTGTTAGCGCTTATGATGGAATAGCAAGCCCAGCCTACTGTGTCTACAGGTTTGATAGGAATATCAACCCTAAATACTATCACTATCTTTTTAGGACGGACTTTATGAAGTTATACTTCCGAAGTGTGTCGTCTGGCGTAATTGAAAGCAGATTACGTATGTACACTGATGACTTTTACCGTCTGTATTCATTTCTCCCCCCACTCCCCGAACAAACCGCCATTGCCAACTACCTCGATGCCAAATCTGAACAAATCAACCGATTTATTGCAAAGAAGGAAAAGCTGATTGCATTGTTGAAGGAGCAGAAGCAGGCGGTGATAAATGAACTGCTGGAAGATAAGGAAGGCAAATGGGAAAGGAGAAAGATGAAATTTTTAGCTAAAGTATTTTTTAGCAATGTGGATAAGCATAGCATAGAGGAAGAGATTCCTGTCCTCCTATGCAACTACACCGATGTTTATAAAAATGAATTTATTGGGAGTTCCTTTGATTTTATGCAAGCCACTGCAACAATTGCAGAAATAAAAAAGTTTGCCGTTAAAAAAGGAGATGTTTTAGTAACAAAGGACTCTGAAACAGCAGACGACATTGCTAATCCAGCATTCGTTGTTGAGCAGATTGACAACCTTGTTTGTGGTTATCATTTAGCTCAAATTAGAACAGGTTCACAACTTTTGGGTGAGTTTCTATTTAGAGTGCTACAATCAAAAGCATATAACAAACATTTTGAAGTTCATGCTAATGGAGTTACAAGAGTTGGGTTAAGTATTTCGGCTTTTACAGATTTCATGGTTCCGTTGCCAAGTATCAACGAACAAGAGAATATTATTTTCAAAATACGTACTGAGTATAATCGGATTGATAACGCAATAAATCGGATTGAAAAGGAAATCGAAAAGGTTAAAGAATTAAAGCAGAGCCTGATTGCTGAAGTGGTAACAGGCAGAATTAAAGTAGCATAAGTATGAGTACAGATACATCAGAAAAAGGGTTAGAAACCCTCATCGAAAAAAGCCTGATTGAGGAGCAGGCGTTTCGTATTTCGTACCCAACGGATTACGACAGGGATCTATGCCTGAATAAAAAACTATTGTTTGAGTTTTTGCAAAGCACTCAGCCCGATGCATGGGATACCATCCAAAAGCGGGGCGAAGAAAAATTCCTGAAACGCCTTGCCGAGCAAATCAAACAGCGGGGCATTATTGATGTATTGCGTAAAGGCATTAAAGACCTCGACCTCAATGTATGGCTGTATTTCAAAAGCCCTGCCTCCACCCTCAATGCCAAAGCCACCAAACTATATCAGTCCAATATATTTTCCATCACCCGTCAACAGCATTACAGCCTCAGCAACAACAATTCACTGGACATGGCCTTGTTCATTAACGGCCTTCCAGTCATTACGTTTGAACTTAAAAATCCCTGGACAGGGCAGAATGTAAAACATGCCATCCGCCAATACCAAACCGACCGTGACCCCAAAGAACCATTGTTTGCCTTTGGCCGTTGCATGGTTCACTTTGCCGTTGACCCCGATTTGGTGTACATGGCTACCGCCCTATCAGGCTTCTCTACCTTTTTCCTGCCTTTCAACAAAGGCGTAAACAACGGTGCAGGCAATCCGGTAAATCCCAACGGGCTGAAAAGTGATTATTTATGGAAGGAGATACTCACCAAACACAGCCTGAGCAATATCATTGAAAATTACGCCCAGATTGTAGAGGAAACAGATGAAGATACCGGCAAGGTAAAACGCAAACTGGTATTTCCCCGTTACCACCAGCTCAAAGTGGTGCAAAAGCTGTTGGCCGATTCAAAAGCAAACGGTGTAGGGCAGCGTTACCTAATTCAGCATTCCGCAGGTTCAGGTAAATCCAATTCCATTACCTGGTTGGCCCATCAGTTGGCAAGCCTGCACGATGCAGCCAATACCCAATCGGTTTTTGATAGTGTGATTGTAGTAACCGACCGTAAAGTGCTGGATAAGCAGATACGGGACAACATCAAACAGTTTGCACAAGTGGCCAAAGTGGTGGAAGCCATTGATAAAGGCAGCAAGCAATTGAAACAGGCGTTGGAAGATGGCAAGAAAATCATCATTACCACCGTACAGAAATTTCCCTTTGTGATGGATGAAATTGGCGAACTGGCAGGAAAGCGTTTCGCCATTATTATTGATGAAGCACACAGCAGCCAAAGCGGAGAAACCGCATCAAAAATGAATTGGGTACTCAGCGACCGCAGCGAACCTTACGGTGATGAAGATAAAATTCCTGACGAAGAACCAGAAGACACCGAAGACCAGATAAACCAAATGATTCAGCAACGTAAGATGCTGAAGAATGCCAGCTACTTTGCTTTTACGGCAACACCCAAAAACAAAACCCTGGAAACCTTTGGCCGCAAAGGCATATTGCCGGATGATACAGCAGGAGAACCCGGTAAGTTTTACCCATTCCACTTATACAGCATGAAACAGGCCATCGAGGAAGAATTTATTCTCGATGTGCTGAAAAACTATACTACCTACCAAAGCTATTACAAGCTCAATAAGGCAGTGGAAGAAAACCCTGAATTTGAAACCCATCAGGCACAAAAGAAGCTAAGGGCTTATGTGGAGAATCATGCCGTTTCTATTCGGGAAAAGTCGAAAGTAATGGTAGACCATTTCCACAGCGAAGTAAAAAAGCAGATTAAGGGAAAGGCAAAAGCGATGGTGGTAACCAAATCCATCAACAATGCTATTCAGTATTACAGGGCATTCAATACGTATCTCAAAGAAATTCATTCGCCCTACAAAGCCATCGTTGCCTTCTCCGGTAAACGAACCATTGATGGAGTGGAATATGATGAAGCCAAACTCAACGGTTTCCCAAGTGGCGATATTCCAAAAATGTTCAAAAAGAATGAGTATCGGTTCCTTATTGTGGCCAATAAATTCCAAACAGGTTTCGACCAGCCTTTACTGCATACCATGTATGTAGATAAGAAGCTAACCGATGTGCAGGCTGTTCAAACTTTGTCACGATTAAACAGGGCGTACAAACCCGATAAGGAAGACACTTTTGTGCTTGATTTCTTCAACTCTGTAGATGACATTAAAGAATCGTTTGAGCCTTTCTACACCACAACAGTATTGAGTGAAGAAACCGATGCCAACAAGCTGAACGATTTGCAGGATGCGTTGGATAATGCACAGGTGTACAGCAAAGATGATGTGATCAACTTTACCGACCTGTATTTCAAAAATGCAGACCGTACTGAATTAGACCCCATTATAGACGGTTGTGTACATCTGTTTAAAACAGAACTCAACCCCGATGCTCAGGTAGATTTTTATGTAAAGGCAAAATCCTTTAACCGAACCTATGCTTTCCTTTCAAAGATTTTATCCTTCAATAATCCGTATTGGGAAAGGCTGTATTGGTTTTTGAAATTTCTGATGCCTAAAATTAAGCAGCAGGAAAATGAGGATTTGGCAAAAGGTATACTGGAAGCCATAGACCTTGACAGTTACAGACTCAGCAAAACAACAATCGACAACATCAAATTACAAGGCAGTGAAGAATTAGACCCAACTCCGGCAATAATGAAAGGCAAGAAAGGCGATAATGAGTTTGATGAACTGGAGGCTATCATTAATGATTTCAATACCCGTTTTGGCATTGACAACTGGACGGATGATGACAAGGTAAAGCGGTTCCTATTTGAACAATTGCCTGCCGACTTAGCCAGAGACCTGGCTACGGTTAATGCAGTCATTAATTCAGATAAACAGAACGCAAAGATTACCTCCGATAAAAAGGTGGAAGACCTGATGCAGGATGTCATTTTCACCTATACCGATTTATACAAGAAGTTTACAGATGATGCCGATTTCAAGAGGCAATACCTCGATTTTGTATTTGATAGAATCTGGAAACAAAATCACAATATTCAACCCAATAAATAGCCACAGTAGTTTTTCATGAGCATTGATAAAATCACAAAGCAACATGTTTTAGATGCGGTTGATAAAATCGAACGGGAAGGTATTGTATTAGAACCTTCAACCCGTTTTGATGTAGTCATCAATGGCAAAGCGTATCCGCCTAAAGAGGTGATGCGGTATGCCAATTTAATTGCCAATGGCACTAAGGATTGGCCATACAGCGGTGGCGAACCCACAAACAAGTATCTCAGGAAGTTTGAGTTTGAAATTGTTCCCAAAGGCGAAGAACCTGAAATGCCTGCCACCAAAGAAGGGTTTATTCAAATCCTCCAGCGAATGGGACAGGCAAACGCAACAAAGTTTTTTGGATGTGCAGCCGATTTAATGGATAAGCTGAAGGTGCAATTAGATGATGCAAGACTTACCTATGGCACAAGAGCCAACAAGCGATTAACAATTACTATCGGGCAACGCTACTGTTACGCCTACATACCGGCAGAAGAAAATGCATGGCAGTTTATACATGATACCAAGATTCCAACAATTGATGACATTGAAGTATCAAAGTACGATGGAGAGCCTTTGGCCTATTATTATCGCTGTTCCGGTGTAGATGTCATCTCAGCTAAGTTTGATGGACTTGTAAGAGCAGCCGAAAGGGAGTTGAGTAGAACTTCTGTTTCAGGCTTTAGGCGACACAACAATGCCATCTTTGAAAAGGCCGTTTTAGATGCTACCTACAGAAAACAATTGTTTGATGAAGCCTTTGATACTGTTGTTAACCTGACTGGCAATGTTTGGAAGCTGGGCTGTAATTGGGGGAAAGGTGCTCCGAGTTTTTATGAGTTTATCAAAAAGCACTCAATGGTTATTGGAGTAAATGATAGAATGTACTCCATTGGCGATTTGGTTATCGTCACAGAGGGGCAAACGGTTTTATCAATCGGCAAAGTTCTTGAAGCACCATCACCATCTGTTAATTTCCCGGAGTATGAAGCCGATTTCGACAGCCACAAAATTGACTATGATAACAATGTAAATATATCCAAAGTTGAATGGTATGAATTGTCAGAAGATGAAGTGTTTACCTATCCATTACAGCAAGGCATTTGCAGGGTTCATGCACCTTACAAGAATATTGCTTTAGACATTTGGCATGATCGCTTTATCAATTATTGGGTATTCCAATGCAATCCGGCAGAATTTGATTATGCAAAGGCAGTAAAAAACAATTTGCTGCACGATTGGACGGTAGCGGCTCATAAAGATAAAATCAAGACAAACGACAAAGTCATTCTTTGGCTTACCGGCAAAAGAGCAGGTTGTTACGCATTGGCACGTATTACCAGCGACCCCGCCGAGGCAGGCATATCACCCGACAACCATCTGTGGAAATCAGAGCCGAAAATATCATTAAAAGCAGGAATTGAATTAACACACAGCCTGGTCGATAATCCTTTGCTGTGGCAAAACATTAAATCCACGAAAGGTTTAGAGGAATTGAAAGTTGGCAATCAGGGAACTAACTTTTCGGCAACCAGAAAGCAGTATCACACCCTGTTGAAATTAATTGAAGCAAACACTCAGAATATGGGCAAGAAATTAGACTTGTACATCAATACAATACTGTATGGTCCTCCCGGAACGGGCAAAACCTACAAGCTCAACCAATACAAAGAAACCCACTTCACCGATAGGGGTATTACAAAAAGTGCCGAGGATGTGCTAAAGGAGAAGGTGAATGCTTATCCCTTTTGGAAAGTGTTGGGTGCGGTATTAGGATCATGGAGTACTTCTATGTCTGTAAGTGAAATTTTAGAATCCCCATTGATCAAAGCAAAGATTAATCCTGACGCCAAAACACCGAGAAATACTGTGTGGCGTATTCTTCAATCCTATGCCGATAGCGATTCAACAGATATGGATGTAAAATATAAGGGTCCTATACAGTTGTTTAAGAAGAGTAATGATAGCAAATGGTCAATTTGGGATGATAAGAAAGCGGATTTGGCTGACATTATTGATCAGGAATTATTAGACATAGCCGCCAATCCTGTACCGCAACCAGTACAAAGTACCACTTTCAAAACCCGGTATAATTTCATTACGTTCCACCAGAAATACAGTTATGAAGATTTTATCGAAGGCATTAAGCCGTTGCTTAGCAGTGAAAATGCAGAGGAACAGTCAGGTGAATTGCAGTTTGAGTTAAAGAAAGGCATCTTCTACAATAGCTGTCTGGAAGCATTGCGTTTAGTAGGTTATGATTCATTTGAAGCCTGCTATCAGGATTTAGCTGAAAACCGGATTGCAAAGTTTGAAAAGGCAAAATCAAATCCATCCATGCAGTTTGCTTTGTTCATTGATGAAATAAACAGAGCTAATATTTCAGCAGTATTTGGTGAACTCATTACCCTTCTTGAAGATGACAAACGTATAGGGGCAGACAATGAGATGTGGTTAGAATTACCATACTCTAATGAGAAATTCAGTGTGCCAGGGAATTTGTATGTTATTGGCACAATGAACACAGCCGACCGTTCAATTGCTTTATTGGATATTGCTTTGAGAAGAAGGTTTGAGTTTAAGTCACTGTACCCTGAATACATAGAATCCGACTGGTGGGCATCACTGCTGGAAGCCTTGAATCAGGCCATTTATAATTGGAAGAAGAACCCTGATTTTTTTATTGGCCACGCCTTTTTTATAAATAAACCCGAGGCAGACCGTGCCAAGATATTGAACACAAAGATTATCCCCCTGCTTTATGAATACTGCCAAAGTAATGCGGCTACAGTGAAAAACATTTTAAGTGAGGCTGGTGTAGCTTTAAAATTAACAGGCATCAAAGAAAATTTTCAAATTATTGCTGAGTGAGGTTATTCGAGTGGCATAGCGATTCTTTTGCCGGCCATCAATCAAAGCTACCGGAATTTGTCAATTACCTATCTGGTGTTTGGCAAAACAGGAATCGGTATGTCGAATCAACCGAAGAACTAACAGAGGAAGAACAGCAGGCGGAGAAAATACAACGGCAGCGGTTTTTTGATTTTACGGTAGATGGCAAAATCTCTGCAAGAAACTATGTGGGCGTAGTACAATATGATGGAATCCGTGTTGAAGTGTATCCCAAAATATTTGCAGATGATGAAGCAGAAAATACAAAGCAGTGGCAACTTAACATGTTGTATTGGCTTTCTTATTGCCGGAAGGTGAAGTTTCCTTTTTCATTTGCCGATGTTTCTAAGCTGCAATTCGATGACTTTCTGGAACTGCTCATTTACATTTTTGCCAATTTTACCGAAGACGTTATTTCCAATCAGCCTTTTCAGGCATACCAAACGGTAGGTGAAGAAAGCCCGTTTTTAAAAGGGCGTATTTCATATGAGGAGTACACCAAAAACAACCTTACAACCGGCAAATGGCAGAATTTCTTTTGCAACCATGAACCGTTTGTTTACGATAATCTTTTCAATCAGATAGTAAAGTACGTTACAAAGCGTTTGCTTGCCGTCAGCGAAAACTATCTGAATCAAGAACGCTTAAACGAGATTCTTTTTATCCTGAATGACGTTTCGGACATTCCTTGCTCTGCAAATGATTGTGATAAAGTCAAACTGAATCCTTTGTTTGCCGAACATAAACACATATTGGATCTGTGCAGGTTGTACCTGTCGAATCAGGTTATTGATTTGGAAGATGAGGACAGCAACAATTTCTGCTTTTTGCTGCCGATGGAGTACATTTTTGAGGATTTCATTTTTGGTTTTGTATCTGATAAGTGGCCAGCATTAAACATCAGAAGTCAGAGTACCGATTATCTTGCTCTCAGCAAAGGTTCTTCTGTTTTTCAAATTCGTAATGACATCTACATTCCCGATAAGTTGATAATTGATATCAAGTATAAAATTCGCTCAAACAACGATGGTTTAAAAAAAGGTGTGTCTCAGACTGATTTATATCAAATGATTGGATATGCTATCAGGCGAAATTGTAATAATCTTTTACTACTATATCCTGAATCGAAGATAAATGCTGAAAATGCAGTATTTGAAGTTCCATCAATAATGTTAGCAGAAGATATTATCATCGAAGCGAAGAATATAGATATTAGGTTTGATAATCATGAAGACGCTGATAATGTTATGTTCAAACGAATTCGTACATTAAATAGCCTCTTTTCTTAAAGAGCGATATTTTATAATTAATACCTTAATTGGTGCAAGCTACAGTCCAAGGTAATATGTGATCAGCTTGATACAAGTTTGTTTTTGCATATCAAACAGGCCGATTCGGAGCGCTTCGCATAAAAAATCCAACGTGGTCAGGTATTGGACCTTGTGGGTATCGCAGCATACTCGACTGTAATACGCACCAAGTCCTCACCAAATTCGACCAACCTGGTCAAAAGATCGAAGAAAGACCGAAGGATTATCGGGTGAGACCGAGGAAAACCCGAACACAACCCGAAGGTGATGCCTGTTTCATGCGCAGTTGCCCCGACCAGTACCATGTTTTTCTGTCATGCCACCGTTGGGCGTTAACTATTTTTTGGTGAGATGGGTTTGATTATCAATATCTTCGGCAGGATTGTACCATGGTTACCATGTTTATTAGGTGTCGGAAGCCATTAGTTTTGTTACCGGCAAAGCTGGACGAAGTGGGACGTCGGCGATCTGTTGGTTCTTGGTCAGGCGACCAACAACGGCGAGAGGACCCTCTTTAAAATATTTAAAGACAAACTTTAAATTTGCAAGAAAGCATAGAAGTAAAAATTAGTGTGCTGTAAATCAACCTGTTAAAACTGCTCTACGAAGGAAATCCAGCCTGTCGCTTCATACCAGGATCGATGGGTAATTGTCAGGCGACCAACGACGGCGTAGTTGTCACGACTTTAAAGGACGACGGATCTCTGCTCAACATTCCATATATTGTATTAATAAACCATCTGACCATGATCGTATTCAATCTTCTCATTATGGTTGTCGTTATACTGGGGTTATGGGTGCAGGGGAAAGACCTGTATGCGCATTTCAGAAAGAACCGGAAACTGCCCCAAAGTCAGGTTCAGTGGAAAGCAACCTTGTCGCTGCTGGGTTTATACATCCTTTGTATACAGGCGGGTAAAGTCTTAACGGCGGTGAATGGCTGGGCGGGCACAGAATAGATAAAGCATTGACAGACAGGCATCTGCATAAAAAAAGCGGGCAAGACTACCCGCTCGTTTGCTTTAAAACCAGAAATCTAGAAAATAAGATTCTGACTACAATAATATTAGAGTGTACAAAAGACACAAAGTTTAATTGCCTGAAGCCGGAAATTTACTGTCTGAAAACGCATGGAAGGGGTTGGGGCTATGTAAGCAAGGGCCGTAAACCACTATTCGCCGCTCCCGGAGATTCAGAAGGGGGCGTGGTTGATAATGAGTCCCCACCGTTTAGGATTTTACAAAGGCAGCTACGGCATCACGGTAATTATCGCCAACGGGCAGTTCGGTTTCCTGCAGGAAAACAGTTTGTTTCTGCACAGCGCTGATGGCTTTTTTGGAAACAATATAAGAACGATGGATACGGAGAAAATCTTCGGGTGGAAGCTGTTCATCCAGTTCTTTCATATTCATGCGCGACACCACCGGCTTTAATCCATTCCCGAGGTGAAACCGCACATAGTCCTTCATCCCTTCAATCCAACTGATATCTTTAAAATTTACCCGGATCATGCGGTAATCGGCCTGTACAAACAGGTAGTCGCGAGTGCTATTACCGGCGGGTTGTTTACTGCCCAGCACTTCCCGCGCTTTGTTACAGGCCCGGATAAAACGATCGGGACTCACAGGCTTGAGCAGATAATCTACCACATCCAGCTCATATCCCTGCAGGGCAAATTGCTCATACGCCGTAATGAAAATAAACAGGGGCTTGTGTTGTAAGGCGCGGATGAATTGCAATCCGGTTAATCCTGGCATTTGTATATCCAGGAATACGAGATCGATTTCGTTTTCCTGCAGATATTGTAACGCATCCAGCGGTTTGTTAAAACCTTTTTCGAGTCGTAAAAAGGAAACCTGCCGGATATTATCTTCCAGCAATTCCAGCGCCAGCGGCTCATCATCTATGGCTATACATCGGAGCTTCATGCTAAATGCAAGGTAAGACGAACCCGGAACAGATGATCTTTTGCCTCAATTTCCAGCTGGTATTGCCCGGGATACAGCAATGCCAGCCTTCTTTTTACATTCTCCAGGCCAATACCACTGGTAGCATCTTTCACTTCCCGGCTATTGGGCTCAAACTGGTTTTCAACCAACAGGATCAGTCGATGGTCTTCGTTGATGACTTCTATATGAATAGACGGATTTTCTATTAAACCGGTACCATGCTTGAATGCATTTTCAACAAACGGAATCAACAACATGGGCTCAATACCCAGGGAGTCCTGCTGTATGGAAAAACGGGTATCTATTTGTACAAGATTGCCAAAACGCTGTTGCTGCAATTCAATATAACTGTGCAGGTATTCTACTTCCTGCTTCAGGCTTACTTTTTGTGCCGTTTCGTACAACATATAACGCAGCAACTGCGAAAGCTGTATGAGGGAGCCTTCCAGCTTGTCTGATTTCTTACGGGCCAGGGCCACCATATTGTTCAGCACATTGAACATAAAATGCGGACTCACCTGTGAACGAAGCAGCGATAATTCGGTCTGTAAATTTTCATTCCGGATATCCTGTTCCTTTTGTTTGGCCTCCATACGGTCGATCAGTAAACGATAAGCGGTACTGGCCACCAGCATCATCATCAGCGGGAAAAAGTTGAAGAAAATAAAGTTCTTGGGGATGTATTCCAGGAGGGGCATCATAAAGTAAAACAGTGAGAAATCCACAAGCCCTACTCCGATGATGCAGACGAGCAATAAGAAGATATACCGTGTATAACTTCGGGTATAAATATAGCGTGGAATGAGTACCAGGGTATTCAGGTAAAACAGACCCACCCATAAGATCCGGATTATGATATTGGAAATGGTAAGCTCGGTACGGTACTGTTCAATCAGTTGTGTTTTGAACTGACTAAAATCGGGTTTCAGGAGAAAAGGCAGGCTGAACAGTAGCGCCCACCCGATGATGTGCAGCAGCACCATACGTTGACGGGATATCGGTCCGGCTTTATTCATGCTATGAAGTTAATACATAAGCATTGCCGGTTGGCCCCCATGCGACCAACAGGCAAATTTCAGCGACCAACAGTTTATACGGCAACCAGATGCCGATTCGTCGCATTATTTGGAATAATGGTCGCATTTTTCTCCTGTTTGTGCGCGCACAATTCAATTTTGCAGGTACAATTATAAACCATGAGCTATTTGTTGAGAACTGTAAGTCTTGTAACCGTCCTGCTGATATTATCTGTTGGGATTGAAGCCCAGGCGCCGGCCGGAGCCCCGCCAAGTATTGGCCGGGTTTTTGGTAAGCTGGTTGATAAAGACGGGAAGGGTATCCGTGATGTTGCCGTTATTGTACTGCAATCGAAATGGGATACCGCAACCAAGAAAATGAAAGATGTGTTGCTGAAAGGCGTGAACAGCCAGGCCAACGGCGATTTTAATATTGAAGGCCTGCCCATTTTTGGTCCCCTTAAGTTGTCCATTGCCGGCATTGGGTATACACCCATGAGTCAGCCGATTGCTTTTGAAATGAAAATGCCTGCCGGTGGTGCGCCCAAGGCTGGTGCGAACGGTATGCCCGATCTGAGTGCATTGGCCGCCAATTTTGAAAAAGACCTGGGTAAAATCACCCTCAAGCCCGAAGCCACTATGCTGGATTCCGTAGTGGTTACCACCACCACCAGCCGGCTGAAAATGGATATTGATAAGAAAGTATTTAACGTGGGTCAGAATATTGTTACTGCCGGTGGTACTGCTGTTGATGTGATGAAGAATGTGCCTTCGGTAAATGTTGATATTGATGGTAATGTGAAACTGCGTAATGCTACCCCTCAGATCTATATTGATGGGCGCCCGACCACATTGTCGCTGGATCAGATTCCGGCCGATGCCATTGAAAGCGTGGAAGTGATTACCAACCCGTCTGCCAAATACGACGCTTCCGGTGGTAATGCAGGTATTCTGAATATTGTGCTGAAGAAAAACAAGAAAAGCGGATACAATGGTATGGTTATGGCGGGTGTTGATAAACGGGGCGGGTTGAATGGCGGCGCCAATTTCAGTGTTCGCCAGGACAAAATCAATTTCAGCGTAAGTGCGTTTGGCAACCAGATGAAGAACCGCAATTCCGGGAATACCGAAATCACCAATTTATTGAGCAGTCCCAACCTGCTGGTCAATCAGCACAGTAATAACCGTATGAATGGCGGCTTCCTGTTTGGTCGCATGGGCCTTGATTATTTTGCTACAAACCGTACCACATTCTCGTTGGGCTTATTTAAAGTACATGGCAATTTCAATCCCAAAGATGTACTGCTCACCGATAGTGCGTATAGTGGCGGATCTTACCTGAGCTACAGCGAAAGAAACACCGAGAACAAAAGAACATTCAATGCAGGAGGTGTTCAGGGCGGATTTAAATATAATTTCCCGAAAAAAGGACAGGAGATCACGGCCGATGTGAACTGGTTCTCCGGTAAAAACAACGGTAGTGCTTTTTATAATACAAATCTCTATCAAACACCCGGAGGTACTTACAAGGGCAATATACAGCAGCAGATCATGGGTGATGGCAGTAATAGCTTCCTGACGATGCAAAGCGATTATGTAAATCCCTTGGGCGAAACCGGTAAATTGGAAGCAGGTGTGCGTGTGCAATTACGGACAATGAAAAACAGCCAGGCGAATTATTTCTTCAACAATGCCACCAATACCTGGATCAAGAGCGCTTCGGCCGCCAGCAACTATCGCAACAATGATAATGTATATGCAGCGTATACCACCTACAGTAACAGCATTAAAGACTTTGGTTACCAGTTGGGGCTGCGCATGGAAAGTTCTTATTACAAGGGAGAATTGCCGGATGCCAATCAGTCTTTTACCAATAAATACCCCATCAGCCTTTTTCCTTCGGTGTTCCTGAGTCAGAAACTAAAGAATCGCCAGGAAATACAAATGAGCTACACGCGCCGGATCAACAGGCCCTTCTTTATGCAGTTGATTCCGTTTATAGATTCAACCAACCAGCTTAACTGGACAAAGGGAAATCCGGGGTTGAAGCCGGAGTTTACACAGTCACTGGAAGCGTCTTATACCAAAACCTATAACGGGAACAACACTTTCATGGCTTCAGTATATTATAAATATACCACCGATCTCATTACACAATACCTCGATACCGTATCGCTGTCGGGTACCGCGAAGCGTCCCATTACAACCTATGTAAATGCCAATTCAAGCCGTTCACTGGGATTGGAACTGACCACACAAAACACGGTTACCAAGTGGTGGGACCTGAATGGGAATATCAATTTCTATAATTCAAAAATCAATACCCATAACCTGGCTGCTGCTTCTCAGCCTGCCATGTGGAGCTGGTTTGCGAAATTGAATAATAGTTATAAGCTGCCGTCTAATTTCAAGCTGCAATTGTCTGGAACCTACCAGTCAAAGACCAATCTGCCGGTTAGTCAGGGTAATGGCATGGCGCCGGGTGGTCCGCCCATGGGTGGCAGTCAAAGTTCCGCACAGGGATATATCAAAGCCAACTGGGGTGTGGATATTGCTTTGCAGAAGAGTTTCCTGAAGAACAATACAGCGTCTGTTACATTGAGTGTGAACGATGTGTTCCGTACGCGTTGGTATAAACAATATTCCGAAAGCCCTTATTTCCTGCAGAACAGTGCGCGCCTGAATGATGCTCCTATGTTCCGGTTGAATTTCTCATTCCGCTTCGGGCAAATGGATATGTCGCTTTTCAAACGAAAGAATAATCGTGATGAAAGTATGCAGGCTACTCAGTTGAGCCAATAAAATGTCTTTCCGATAACTGCTGTTATCAGTAGTTGTTAGTTAGTATAAAAATCAGAACGCGCGGGGAGTGTCTACTCCCCGCTTTTTGTTGGAACCTGAGCCAATCCAATTGTTCTGATAATAGCTGGTCTTAAAATGCTTTTGCAAAAACCTCTTTGGCAAAATGATCAAGTGGGGTGCTGCCAATAACGGGAGAACCTTGTTTTTCATAATCGGCCTGTATCAATCCCTTGCTGAAACCAGCGCCCATTTCGGTATACAAACCTGCCATTTCTTCTGTCATACCGGCCTGCACCATTCCCTGAACAGATTGTTCATCGGTAAAGCTTACCCAGGGTAAGTTGGGTTTACCAATAGCGTTCCCCAGGATGGCTGTGGCTTTTTCGGGGGTGAGTACTTCGCTGACTACATACAGAATATTATTGCCGGTGATTTTTTGCTGCAGGGCTTCGGCTGCAACCGACGCGATATCGGCGGGATAAACCAAAGGCAACGCAACAGATGCCGGGTAGTTACCGCCCAGGATACCTGCATGTTCAACCATACCGGTCATACCCAGGAAATTGGTATAGAAATAACCGGCACGCAAAAAGCTGACGGATACATTTTCCAGTTCGTTGTATATTTTCTCGATCTGGTGCAAAGCTGCAATCGGACCGGTTCCGGCGGGAATATCGGCGCCAATGCTGCTTAACATCACCACGCGTTTAACACCGGCAGCCTGAACGGCGCTGGCAATAGCTTTACCGGCCAGGATGGTATTATTGATAATATTGCTGCCACCGAAATTGGGAGGTGTCATGGCAAATACAGCGTCTGCACCCGCGAAAGCGGTGGTCAGAAAGTCCGAATCACTCACCGAACCCACCCATGCAGTGGCGCCCAGCGATTCGATTTCAGCTTTACGGCCCGCATTGCTGCTGATAACGCTTACGTCGTGACCTGCCTGGGTTAATAAAATGGTCAGTGGGCGTCCAATATTGCCCAGGGAGCCTGTAATGGTAATTTTCATGATTAATCTTTTTGTTTTTCGAATACAAAATTATCTTTGTACTTACTTTTATACAAGTACTTACCCCAAAGTATGTATCATGGCAGCTATTAAATCGTCTTCAACCATCCAGGAAAACAAACAGTACGCAATGGCTTTATGCCCGGTTACTTTTGTGATGAACAAAATCGGGGCGTATTGGAAACCTATAATTCTCTATCATCTTTCTACGGGAGATAAGCGTTACAGCGAACTCAAGCGGGCTATTCCGGCGATTACCGAAAAGGTATTGATACAACACCTCAAACAACTGGAAGCCGATGAATTAATTGTTCGCGAATCGAAGCCCGTAGTGCCACCCTATGTTACCTATAAACTCAGTAAAGCGGGAAAAGGATTGATTCCTGTGATCAATGCCATGGCGTTATGGGCTAAAAAAGAGATGAAAAAGCCTTAGTCGTCTCATTAAAAATCTCTCATACGACCTCATACATAATGGCTATATTCGTTTCCTTCTAACCAACGATTGCTTATCATGAAAAACTATTTGCTTTCCCTGGCGGCTCTTGGCTTCAGCCTGGGATTACTGGCACAAAGACCTCCTGCCAACACGCCACCCGCAACAGCTACCGGCAACAGTGCACCCGATCCTAAAACTGTGGTGTATAATATTCCCTTTAATCCGGATAATACGGTTACCACCGAACACGAAGTAACCATTAAGGGAACCAAAGTGCCTTACAAAGCCATTACCGGAACACAGCCTGTTTGGGACCGCGAGGGCAAAGTGGAAGCCGGTGTGTTTTTCACCTATTATGAGCGCACCGATGTTAAGGACCGCGCTACCCGTCCCCTGGTGATTTCTTTCAATGGTGGTCCGGGTACCGCTTCTTTGTGGATGGAAATTGGTTACACCGGTCCGCGTATTCTGAATGTGGATGATGAGGGTTATCCCGTGCAGCCGTATGGACTGAAAGACAATCCGCATTCTTTGCTGGATGTGGCCGATATCGTTTATGTAGATCCGGTGAATACGGGTTTCTCCCGTCCGGTGAGCAAGGATATTCCCACGACCCGTTTCTTTGGTGTGAAGGCCGATGTGGAATACCTGGCGGAATGGATCAATACGTTTATTTCCCGTTATAACCGCTGGGCTTCTCCCAAATACCTGATTGGGGAGAGCTATGGTACCACCCGTGTATCGGGACTGGCACTGGAACTGCAGAATACGCATTGGATTTTTTTAAACGGAGTAATCCTGGTATCACCCACCACATTGGGCATTGACAGAAGTCCGCGCGAAGCCGCTGCGCTCCGCCTGCCCTATTATGCCGCAACCGCCTGGTACCATAAAAAATTACCCGCTGATCTGCAGAAAAAAGACCTGACTGCTATGCTGCCGGAAGTGGAAGCATTTACGATGAATGAATTGCTGCCTGCCATCAATAAAGGCTGGAATATTGATGAAGCCAAACGCAAGGAAGTGGTGGGTAAAATGGCCCGCTATTCCGGTATTTCTGAAAAAGTAATTGAGCAGCAGAATATGGATGTGTCCACATCCCTGTTCTGGAAAGAATTGCTGCGCGAAGAAGGATTTACGGTGGGTCGTCTGGATTCCCGCTACAAGGGGATTGATAAGAAAAATGGCGGAGAATCGCCCGACTACAATGCCGAACTCATTTCCTGGGAACATTCCTTCACACCGGCCATTAATATGTACCTGCGTGAAGAGTTGAAATATAAAACTGATCTGCGTTATTATGTATTCGGTCCGGTGAACCCCTGGGATCGCAGCAACGACCGTACCGGTGAAAACCTGCGTATGGCCATGGCGGAGAATCCATACCTGCATGTATTGGTGCAGTCCGGTTATTACGATGGGGCCTGTGATTATTTCAATGCCAAATACAATTTGTGGCAGATGGATCCGGCCGGTAAACTCAAAGACCGCATGCATTGGGAAGGTTATCGCAGCGGTCACATGATGTATCTGCGCAAGGAAGACCTGGAGAGTAGTAATGAAAACCTGCGGAAGTTTATCCGCAAAACCATACCCAAGGCTGGCGAACCGGCAAAGTATTAATGCCGCGGTTGCTTCCAGAAAAAAGCCTCATACAAAACTGTATGAGGCTTTTGTTTTAATTGGTCTTGTCCAGCAATCGTCTGTGGTAATTGATTTGCCCGAGGTGATAAGCCAGGTGGGCGGTCAGGTGTACCAGCATATGTCCGGTGCTGACGGTATAGCCAAAAACGGGATCGGGATAATCTTGCTCCAGTGCAGCTGGGTCCAACTGTTCCAGAGATGTTTTAACTACTATTATGGTCTGATCAATCATTTGCAGCAGTTCATTTCGGGCAATATCTTTTTGTGAAAATTCCAGCGGCCGGTTGCGAACATAGCTGGTGCCGCCGAGTTCTTTACCAATATAATTGTTCAGGTTGCCCATCAGGTGCAGACAAAGGTTACCGGCTGAATTGGAAACCTGCCCGGATACAATCCACAGATTTTTTTCATCCTGGTATGCTTCTATTTCTGCACGCAGCTTGCCCAGGTCGCGGACAAGTATTTCTTGAATGATATTTGTAAACATGGTCACAGGGTTTAAGCATCAAAAATATTAATTGTTGTGGGCGAGGCAATGGATATTGGGATAAGTGGTAGTTGGGGGTTTGTGGTGTGACAAACAAATAGTATTGCCACAGAATGCACAGATTAGCACAGAACGATTTGAGGATGATCAGTTTCTCTGATCCCTCTTTCTTGCGAAGCTGGTATTGTTGGTAAAGATTTTGGGAAACAGTACATTTATTGTAGCATAACAACTAAACCATGAAACGATATTTATTAATAGTACTGCTGACGGGTGCATTCTTTCTTCCAACGCAGGCGCAGCAACTCACCGGCAGCTGGGTGGGTTTTATCTCCATTGTTGAAAACGGCAAAGCCTACCAGCGCTTTTTCTACCTTGATCTGGTAGAAGTGAACAAAAAACTTTATGGTGTTTATTCCATCAATGATTCTGCCAGGATGAACAGCTATAAATGCCTGGAGTCGGCTACGGCTAAAATATCGGCCGATGGTTCCCGGTTTGATCTGTTCCGGGATAAACTGATTGATTATCCCAACAGATCTTATGTATATGAAACCTGTAATTCACTTTCCCGCTTTTCATTGCGCTATTCAAAAGATAAGGAGGATGAATACCTCAGCGGTAAATGGTACTCGGGTACGGATATGACGGTTACCGAAATGCCGGGTGGTCAGTTTGTACTGGTGCATACCCGGCCAACGCCGGTACGGGATATTGCTGCTCAGTTTTCCCGGGTTGCTGAGTTAAAAAAACCGGATGCGGGTCAGGGGGTATCGGTTGTTGTGCCGGAATCGTATGAAGCAGTGCCACAGGAAGAAAAAATACTGATCCATGCGCTGAAGCGTTTTCTGGGCAAGGCGGAATAAAGCTGTTGTTTACAGGATGAGCACGAGACTTCCGGCAATAATGAGCAGGGCGCCCAGTGCTGTTTTCAGGGTGAGCGCTTCTCCCAATATTACTACGGATAAAAGAATGGTTAGCGCCAGGCTGAGTTTATCAACCGGGGCCACCTGCGATACTTTGCCTACTTGCAGGGCCTTGAAATAAAAAATCCAGGATAGCCCGGTGCAGATGCCGGATACCACAAGAAAAACCAGGTTTTGTTTGGACAGGGTGCTGATGCCCTTTGCTTCTCCGCGGGTTAAAACAATCATCCAGGCAACCAGTAAAACAACCAGGGTTCTGATAGCTGTTGCAAGATTGCTGTTTACGCCGGCAATGCCCATTTTGGCTGTAATGGCAGTAAGCGATGCAAATAAGGCTGAGAGTAATGCATATAACCACCACATAATAAAACAGATTAAGTGAAGGAATGACTGACCCGATAAAATTAATGCTTTTAGCAGTGATGGCGGATTGGCAGATGCATATAGTAATAATACCTCTGGGATACCGGGAATATCAGGCCATGACCGAAACCATTCCCAATGCTGTTTCACCCAATAAGCGATTGCCCGTAATGATTACACGATCCATAACTTGCTCGGGACGCAGGCTTTTTGAGAATAATTTCCAGGCTGTATCCGGATCAATGGATAGCTCGGTGGCAGGTTGGGGTATTGGGTCGGTAATCGGGGCCCATTTATTGTTTTGTCGGATCAAAAACCAGCTACCGCCAATATCGGTGGTGATATTGATTTTCACCAGTGTTTGTTCCGCTGCATCAATATTCCGGAAAGTATGTGGCAGGGCCAGCATGAAAATGCTGATGAAGGGATGAAATAATTCACGGGTCATTAATCCCGGGATCTGCAGTGCATCCCTGATCTGTTGCTGGTGTAACCATTTTTCTGTGTACTCTCTTGCGATTTCCATCCAGTTCAGGCTTTCTTTCTCCCCGGCCCAATCCACCGCGAAGAGCGATTTCTCAAAAGGGTCTATAGAAGCAAAGTAGTCGCAAAAGGGTTTGCCGGTGAATTCCAGCAGCAGCAATATCATTTCCGGGCTTACCCGTTTCATGGCTTTCACCCAGTCGGCATTGAGCCTGTTGAGAAAATCAACCAGGTCCTGGTAGGACTGGATATCCGGACTTTCGCCAAAATGCTGATCGCGCAGGATAGAAAGGGTTCTGATATTTCCATCGAGCAAATGAGCGGCTATGTCTTTAACCCGCCATTGTTTGGCGATGGTGGGCGTTTGCCATGCATCGGGGGGAATAGATTTCAATAAATCAATCAAATGTCTGTCCAGCACCGGTAAGAGGTGAACAACATCAATGGGTATTTTGGGTTGGCTGGGCATGGAGGTTAAATATAGAAAAAAAGGAGTGTAGCCGAGCGGGTGAATAAAGCCGGACGGCGGTTGTGTCACTCACTTGTACTACAACAAAAAGCCCATCTTAATAATATTGTAGCGATAGAGGGTCGGGGTTTATGGTATAAAAAAAAGCGAAGACAATCATCTTCGCTTTGTGGGCCCACCAGGGCATGATCCTGGGACCCCCTGATTATGAGGGCCATTTTTGCCCTTTTCTCAACTTTACCCAACGTTACCTAAATTCACTGAAACACTTACTGGCAAAGGGTTTTAGCGATTTTTTAGCATTACATCTTTACCGGCCGAAAACCGGCTTAATGTACTTTTGTTTGCAAATTGTTTGCACACTTTTCGCCATGTTTCCCCTCGGGAGACCACCAGATTAGGCCGTTTTTGTTTGCAAATTTTAGCCATCTCTATTCATAAATCAATGCCCAAAAATCAGGGGGTCCCATGATTACAGTTAAATTATTCCACGATACCAGACGCAAAAAAGTGACTGGCACTTACCCGGTTAAAGTCCGAATTACATGCGATCGCCGATCAAAATACTACGAAACCGGCGTTAGCCTGACAGAAGAAGAGTTTAAACGGATATCTATGAAACGTGTGCCAACGGAACTGCTGGCGAAAAAAGACACGCTTTCGGAGGCTGAGGCGAAAGCAGTGCATCTACTGAAAGAGATCAAACCGTTCAATTTTCCGGTCTTTGAGCGTCGCTTCCTTCAAAAATCCTACGACGGTTCTTTTGTAGAAACGGTCTTCAACGAAGTCATTGACCGGTTTAACCGTGAGGATCGTGTTAGCACTGCTGAAAACTACAAGTTAAGCTTGCGGAAACTGCTGAAGTTTAAGCCACGGCTACGATTTGAAGACGTTGATGCCGCCTTTCTGTACAAGTTTGAAGAATGGATGCTGGAGCAAGGTAACTCAATAACAACTGTTGGAATTTATACACGCTCACTGCGGGCGATCTTCAATGAGGCCATAGAACGAAATCTTATATCAAAAGAATATTATCCATTTTCAAAACGGCGCTACATCGTACCAACAGGTAGGAATGTCAAAAAGGCATTGTCGCTTGCTGACATCGGTAAGATATTCTATTACGAACCGAAAACTCCGCAAGAAGAAAAAGCAAAGGCGTATTGGTTTTTCAGCTATTTCGCAAATGGTATCAACATGGCAGATATCGCCCGTTTAAAATTCAAACATATCTCTGGTGATTTTATACATTTCGAAAGAGCTAAAACAAGTCGGGCTATGCGCAGTAATCCGAAAGTCATCAGTATTTCGATTAACGATGAAATGCGTCTGACCATGAAGAAATGGGGAAACTGGAATAAAGCAAAAGAGAACTATATATTCCCGGTGCTGGAAGCTGGCCTGACTTCACCACAGGAGCGTGAAAGAGTTAAAGATTTGATCTGGCGAATTAATAAAGGATTGAAGTGTATATCAGACGAACTGAAATTAGAAAAGCCGCTGACGACTTATACTGCCAGACATTCATTTTCTACAGTATTAAAACGGTCTGGTGCAAGTATTGAGTTTATTTCCGAGTCGCTTGGACATAGCTCAATTTTAACTACTGCCCACTATCTCGACAGTTTCGAAGATGATATGAAGAAAAAGCATAGCGAATCGCTTTTAGGGTTTATGAAAGAAAATTCCGCTGATTCGGCAGCTAAGTAGGGGTATCATAGTAATATACAGTTTGCAACCACCGAGCAAAAAACGGATAGATAAACCTGGAAGAATGACGTAATTTTGCACCATGCGCGTTGCGACAGCGATATTGTCTTTTTATTTAATGCTCCTTACGGTGTTGCCGTGTTGTGCGTTCGACAATTGCCCGGAAGACCGCGAACAATCTGAAATTGCCTGTCAAACCAATACCCATCAAGGGGGCGATAAAGATGGCTGCGGTAGCTGTTCACCTTTCTTCAACTGCCATCATTGCGCCGGTTTTAATTTCTCCGCAAAGACTGTCGCCTTTCAAACACAAACAATAGAAACACCTCCCGCAAAACCTGTTGCTGCAGAGGACAATTTTCATCTTTCTTCCTATCAGGGTACTATCTGGCAGCCTCCACGGGCTTAATCCATTCTTTACTGACTATGTGTTGGGTCTATAACAGGCTCAAGTAAACCCGTGTACCATTATCATTAAACTTGGATAAATGCTGAATAAGATCATTCAGTTCAGCATCAAGAACAAGATCATCATTGCAGTTTTCACACTTGCATTGATTGTCTGGGGCGTTTGGAGTGCCAGCCGCCTACCCGTTGATGCTGTTCCTGATATAACCAATAATCAAGTGCAGGTGATTACGCTTTCGCCTACACTCGCTTCGCAGGAAGTGGAACAATTTGTCACCTTTCCTATCGAACAAAGTCTTGCCAATCTTCCTGACCTGGAAGAAATGCGTTCTATTTCACGCTTTGGCCTGTCTGTGATCACTGTTGTTTTCAAAGACGATGTAAATATTTATTTCGCCCGCCAGCTGATCAACGAGAAGCTGCAGGAAACAGCGGAAAAAATACCCAAAGGCATGGGTAAGCCTGAACTTGCTCCTGTAAGTACAGGTCTCGGTGATATTTATCAATATGTCATTCACCCTAAGAAGGGCGCTGAATCAAAATATTCGGCGATGGACCTGCGCACGATGCAGGATTGGATCGTTGCTCGTCAATTATATGGAACACCTGGTATCGCTGAAGTAAACAGCTACGGCGGCTTATTAAAACAATATGAAGTCGCTCTCAACCCAAATCGCTTAAAGGCGATGGACGTGACGATGCAGGAAATTTTTACAGCCCTTGAAAAGAACAATCAAAACACCGGCGGCGCTTATATCGATAAACGCCCAAATGCTTATTTCATTCGCGGGATCGGGCTGGTAAATTCACTCGATGATATCCGTGCCATCTCTGTAAAAAATAATGGAAACGGTGTACCTGTTTTGATTCGCGATGTAGCAGAGGTACAGTTTGGAAATGCTGTACGGTATGGCGCGTTAACATTCAACGGAGAAAAAGAGGCTGTAGGTGGCGTAGTGATGATGCTGAAAGGTGCGAACAGTGCAGAGGTGATTAAAGCCGTGAAGAAAAAAATGGAAACGATCAAACAATCGCTTCCGGCAGATATAGAGGTTGAGCCATTTATTGACCGGACAGGGCTTGTGAATCGCGCTATCGGAACGGTAGAAAAGAATCTTGTGGAAGGCGCGCTAATTGTCATTTTTGTTCTCGTTGTTTTCTTAGGAAATATTCGTGCGGGGTTGATCGTTGCATCCGCAATTCCTTTGTCGCTATTGTTTGCACTGAGTATGATGCGGTTGTTTGGCGTCAGCGCCAATTTGATGAGTTTGGGTGCTATTGATTTCGGACTGATCGTGGATGGCGCCGTGATCATTGTTGAAGCCACATTGCACTTACTCGCTGAGCGAACGAATCATGAGAAATTATCGCAGCGTGAAATGGATTCAGCCGTCCGTGAAAGCTCAAGCCGCATGATGAGTTCAGCAGCTTTCGGACAAATCATTATTCTGATTGTATATCTCCCTATTCTTTCGTTGCAGGGCATCGAGGGAAAGATGTTTACACCAATGGCAAAAACAGTGGCCTTCGCCATTTTGGGAGCGCTTATACTTTCACTGACCTATATCCCGATGATGAGTGCGCTCTTTTTACCGAAACAATCGCTTCATAAAAGAACCTGGTCGGACAAACTGATGGATTTCTTGCAACGCTTATACGCACCGCTGTTACGTGGCGCAATACGTGTCCGTGTATGGGTGGTTGGCATAGCAGTTGCGCTGGTCGCTCTCTGTGTTTTCTTATTTAGTCGTATGGGTGGAGAATTTATCCCGCAACTCGAAGAAGGTGATTATGCGTTTCATTGTATCCTTCCGCAAGGAACCTCTTTAGCGCAAAGTATTGAAACATCTATGCAGGCTTCGCGTATCATCAAAGAGTTTCCTGAAGTGATCAGTGTTGTCGGCAGGACAGGCAGTGCAGAAATTCCAACTGACCCCATGCCGCCTGAAGCAAGTGATCTGGTCATTACGCTCAAAGACAAAAAGGACTGGACAACAACCAAAGACTACAAAGAACTCGCTAACCGGATGCTGGAAAAATTATCGGTTATTCCGGGTGTTTTCTTTGAGTACAATCAACCGATACAGATGCGTTTTAACGAGTTGATGACAGGTGTTCGCCAGGATGTAGCGATCAAAATTTTCGGCGAGAATATCGATACGCTGGCAAGCCTTGCGCAAAAAACGGCATCCATTATCAGTGATGTAAATGGTGTTTCTGAACCGCAGGTAGAAAAGACAACAGGCTTGCCACAGATCACCGTTCAGTACGACCGTGCGCGTCTGGCTAATTATAGCATCAGCGTGGAAGATGTAAACCGGACGATCAGCACAGCCTTTGCCGGAGAAGCCGCAGGTGTTGTGTTTGAGAACGAGCGGAAATTTGATTTAGTGGTGAGACTTGATAGCACAAGCCGAACATCAATTGATGATGTAAGCAGCCTGTTTATTGCAACGAATAAAGGAAACCAAATACCGCTATCTCAAATTGCAACCGTTGCCTTCAAAGTAGGTCCGGCGCAGATCAGCCGCGAAGCCGGTAAAAGACGGGTAGTTATTGGTTTTAACGTGAAAGGCCGCGATGTACAAAGTGTGGTGAAAGATATTGAAGCAAAACTTTCAAAAGCATCTGTCCTGCCTGCAGGATACTATTATACCTACGGTGGAACATTTGAAAATTTACAACAGGCGTCATCGCGCCTGATGATCGTTGTACCATTGGCGCTACTGCTCATTTATTTTATGCTGTACCTAACCTTCCGTTCATTCAAGGAAGCGACACTCATCTTCACCGCAATACCGATGAGTGCTATCGGCGGCGTATTCGCATTGATGCTCCGTGGAATGCCATTTAGTATTTCAGCTGGCGTTGGCTTTATCGCGCTGTTCGGCGTTGCAGTATTGAATGGTATTGTACTCATCAGCACATTCAACCAGTTACAAAAAGAAGGCATGCACGATCCACTTGCCCGTGTTCTGGAGGGGACGCGCATTAGATTACGCCCGGTACTTATGACGGCGACAGTGGCATCGCTCGGATTTTTACCTATGGCACTTTCCACCGGCGCTGGTGCGGAAGTGCAAAAGCCGCTTGCGACCGTTGTCATTGGTGGATTGGTGTCGGCCACATTTTTAACGCTGGTCGTGCTGCCGTGTTTGTATCTGCTATTCACGTTAAAAAGAAAAACCATGAAGAATTTACCAATAGCAATGATTGTTGCGTTGGCTTTCCTTTCGCCGCTGGCCGGAAAATCGCAGGAACGTATCAGCCTGCAGGCCGCTATCGATACTGCGATGAAAAACAATTTGCAGTTCGCGGTCAACCAGGCGGAAATCACCCGCGCAAGACTTGACATCAAGACCGCTGCGGATATCCCCAAAACAGGTGTATTTGCAGAAAACGAGGATCTGCGTCCAAGTGATAACAAAGGCATCCTGAAAATGGGCGTATCACAATCCATTGCATGGCCGGGTTTGTATGCAGCAAGAAAAAAATACTTTACAGAGCAAGCGAAGTATTACGAGTTAAATACAAATACACTGAGCGCCATCATCCGAAGAGATGTAAGGGATTCGTATTATAAGCTATGGTACCTAGTAGAAAGACGAACTCTGTTTCAACGGCTCGATAGTATCTACACGGCAATCAGTGATGCGTCTGCTGTAAAGCAGCGCACCGGAGAAACGGCAGGTATTGACAGGATCGCTGCGGAGGCTAAGATGAAAGAAACACGCGCACTGATTGACCAACAGGCAAACGAGATCGTGATGGAGCAACAGCAATTGATGATGTTACTCGGTCGGCCTTTCCCTTCGCTCCCGTTGCAAACTTCACTCACGAGAATAGCACTTTCATTAAGTGATTCTTCCCTGCACCCCGAATTATTACTTCAGCAACAGAAAGTAAATATTGCTGATGCAAATATTTCGGTGCAGCAGAATCAAAACAAACCGGAGTTTTCAGGAAGATTCTTTTCGCAAAGGTTGTATGGCATAAGTGATCCTTATACCGGTTTTTCTGTTACGGCAGCTTTCCCATTATTCGGCACGGGAGCATCGCGTAGTAAAGTGCGCTCTGCACAGGCCGAATTCCAGGTGCAGGAAAAAACGCTTGCCTACCAGACGCAACAATTCGCAGGCGCGAAACAAAAAGCAATCGCAGACATCGCAAAGAATAACACGATGCTGAATTACTATCAATCGACCGGTCTTTCACAGGCAGATGAGATCATTAAAGCAGCCACGTTAAGCTACCGAAGCGGAGAAATAAGTTTTGCGGCGCTGAGCCAGTACCTTGCACAAGCGATAGATATCCGCAAAAGTTATCTTGAAAATCTCGATCAGTATAACCATTCAGCTATCCAATACCTCTACTATCTAAATCAATAATCATGAAGAAAATAACCATAGGAATTATTATTTCGGGCTTCCTTATCAGTCTTGTTTCCTGCAAGGGAAAGACTGAAAAAGAAGCGGAAAAGAAAGAAAATAAATCTGCAGATTCATCGGCATTTACAACGCTTACAGAAAAGCAATTAAAAACCATCGGTGTATCGTTTGGCACGATCGAGCAAAAGCAACTGACAGCATCGCTTAGGTCCAATGGGGTCTTAAATGTTCCCAATCAGAATAAGGCTATTGTCAATTCACTGTATTCCGGTGTTGTCAAAACTTTACTGGTTCAAACAGGTAGCTATGTACGAAAGGGGCAAACGATTGCGACCATTGCCAATCCGCAGTATATCCAGATGCAGGAAGAATACCTGACACTCGATAGTAAAATCAAAATGGCAGAACTTGAATTTGCACGGCAACGTGAACTGAATACCGGCAATGCGGGAGCGCTTAAAAACCTGCAGCAGGCGGAAGCAGATTTAAAAGGCTTGCGTACCAGACATGCTTCTTTGCAAAAACAACTGCAACTGATGAATGTAGATGCTGCGGGTTTAACCAACGGCAATATGATCACTACTTTAGAGATCAAAGCGCCGATTGGTGGTGTTGTCAGTAACGTGATTGCTAAAATCGGAAGTTTTGTGGATGCAAATAACGCAATAGCGGAGATTGTCGATAACAGTCAGTTGCACCTCGATCTTTTCGTATATGAAAAGGATTGGAAAAGACTGAAGGAAAACCAGCTGATCCATTTTACGATCACCAACGATCCGGGACGGGAATATGACGCACGTATTTTCTCCATTGGTTCCGCCTTTGAAGCAGGTAGCAAAACCATACCTGTTCATGCAATGGTACAAGGCAACAAAACCGGGCTGATTGACGGAATGAATATCACAGCCAGCGTAAGTTTAGGCAAAGCAACAATGGATGCTGTCCCGGTGGATGCGATTGTGAGCTTTCAAGGCAGGGACTACATTTTTATTGAAAGCAGCAGATCAGGCAATGACTCTGCGGCAACGGTTCAATTTGAAAGGATTCCCGTGGCAAAAGGCACAACTGATATTGGTTATAGCGAGATCACGCCGCTTAAAGCGGTGCCAGCTACGAGCAAGATTGTCGTTAAAGGCGCGTTTTTTATCCTCGCCAAAATGACTAATAGTGTAGAAGAAGAATAAATTAACCCATTAAAAAATATATCATGGAAAAACTTAAAATAGACCTCGATATACTACTTCCCAATGTTCCCGATGAAAAAGATGCCTGTGTGAACCGCATTATCTCAGAACTGGAAGGACGACAGGGAATAGATAAAGTACATATCGTTCCTGAAACAGACACCACAAAAGCGCAACTGTGCTTTCACTATGATCCAAACGTAATCACCCTGGATCGTGTACAGCAGATTGCGCGTGAAGCAGGCGCTAAAATTACCGATCGTTACAAACACTTATTGGTAGAAGTAAACGGCATTCGTCATCAACGGCAAACCAGACTGATAGAGGCAGGATTAAAGCATAACAAAGGAATTCTATCTGTTTCTGCTTCAGCAAGCGGAATGGTACTGATAGAATTCGACTCTAAAGAGATATCGGAAAAGAAAGTAAAAGAGTTGATTGAAAAAACCGGCGTAAGTCTGCCTACTAAACAGGCAAAACCAAAACATGATGATCATTCACATCCGGAAGGAAAGCATGAGCATGATCATGGTGAGGAAGAAGGAGAAGAAGGGCATTCGCATGGTGGAATATTCGGTAAAAACACTGAGCTAATTTTCAGCATACTGTGCGGTCTGTTTTTAGGATTAGGATTTGCATTATCTAAACTGACAAATGTTTCAGAAATAACAGTTGAAATCCTGTACATGATCGCTTATTTCTTTGGTGGCTTTTTTACTGCCAAAGAAGCAATTCAAACAATCATGAAGGGAGGCTTCGAGATCGATTTTTTGATGCTCGTTGCGGCAATAGGCGCAGCTGTTTTAGATAACTGGATGGAAGGTGCGTTATTACTATTCCTGTTCAGCCTGGGACATTCCCTTGAACACTATGCAATGGAAAAAGCGCGCAAGTCTATTGCGGCTTTAACAGAACTGGCACCTAAAACAGCACTGCTTAAAAAGGATGGACAAACAACAGAAGTGAAAATTGAGGAATTGAAATTGGGTGATGTGATTGTAATAAAACCGAATACCAAAGTTTCTGCTGATGGAGTTATTGTTACAGGTAAAAGCAGTGTCAACCAGGCTCCTATTACCGGCGAAAGTATTCCGGTAGATAAAGAAGCAGTTCCAGATGCAGGAAATTTCAAATCTGAAAATGCAGATAAAGTTGATGCGAAGCATCGCGTATTTGCCGGAACAATTAATGGGAACGATTTATTGGAAATAAGCGTAACCAAGGAAGCAAAAGATTCCACTTTGTCACGCCTTGTAAAACTTGTCAATGAAGCACAGACACAGAAATCACCAACGCAGCAGTTTACGGACAAATTGGAGAAATATTTTGTTCCTTCTGTACTTATACTTGTTGTATTGCTTTGCTTCGCCTATTTGGTGATTGATGAGCCATTCAGCGCCAGTTTTTACCGGGCTATGGCGGTCCTGGTAGCAGCAAGTCCTTGCGCACTGGCAATTTCTACACCGAGCGCTGTTTTAAGTGGGGTTGCACGTGCGGCAAGAAGCGGCGTTCTTATTAAAGGAGGCAGACCCCTGGAAGATCTTGGTACACTCACAGCGATCGCGTTCGATAAGACCGGTACACTTACAGAAGGAAAGCCTAAGCTTACGCAGGTTGTTCCGCTTAATAATCTTTCGGAAGAAGACCTCTTAAAAATGGTTGTGGGTATAGAATCACTCAGCGATCACCCGATCGCGAAAGCGATAGTTCGGGATGGTAAGGAAAAATTAAAGGACCAAAATGTTCCCCAAGCAAAGGATCTGCAAGCTGTGCTTGGGAAGGGAGTTAAGGCGACTTTAGGGAACGATCAAGTATTCGCCGGAAACCTTGCCTTATTTGAAAGCCTCGATGATGCTAAACCAACCGAAGAATTGATCGCTAAAGTCCGTGAGTTGGAGGCGGCTGGAAACACAACTATGGTGATCAGGCGTAACAAGGACTACGTAGGGATCATTGCAATAATGGATACGCCGAGGCCGGAAGCTAAACAGGCATTGCAGGAATTGCAGCAAGCGGGCATCAAAAAAATGATCATGCTTACCGGCGACAATCAGAAAGTAGGCGATGCAATTGCAAAAGAAATCGGATTAACGGAAGCAAGAGGCGGATTACTGCCCGAACAAAAAGTGGAAGCGATAGAACAGCTGGCCGGACAAGAAGGCAAAGTTGCGATGGTTGGCGATGGCGTAAATGACGCACCGGCTATGGCGAAAAGTACGGTAGGTATTGCTATGGGTGCTGCGGGTAGCGATGTGGCATTAGAAACTGCTGATATCGCGCTCATGGGCGACAAGCTCCTGTTACTACCATTCGCAATCGGCCTAAGTCGAAAGGCGAAGTCGATTATCAGGCAAAATCTGTTTATCAGTCTTGGAATGGTGGCCATATTGATACCACTTACAATTCTTGGTATTGCGAGTATTGGCCCAGCTGTAATTGCGCACGAAGGATCGACGTTAGTAGTTGTCTTTAATGCATTACGTTTGTTGGTGTATCAAATGAATAAGAAGATATAGCGAGAAATAATTTATACCTGCCAGTTAACTTTGACTGGCAGGTTTTATTTGTTAAATCTTAAGTTTCCTTTTCTTTTTTCGACTGGTTCATACTTTCCCTATTTTACCGTCTCTTTACTTTAATTGCCGTTAATCCAGTTGACTTATCAATAATTTTCACTGTAATTGTTAATAGAATCAATAACCACATGATCAAAATTTGATCATGTCATTTTTTGTTTCTTTAAGCAACTTATCTTTACAGGTCGATTTGATTTATTGATTGGAAATGAAGTGTAGAATGGAAACGACAAAACTAAACTGGTTTACTCCTCTTGCCGTACCTGGCACAAATCTCATTTTCTATCCGTATAGTTTATCACGAATACCCCATACTTGGGAATCCACTTGGAAATCACTCCTGCTTCCTACTTTAACTTACATATACCAGGCTAACCCTTTTGTGAAAATGATAAATCGTGATGTATGCAGGAAACCCCAATGCTATTCCCCGTTGCTCCTTCGGAGTTCTGGAAACAAATTAAGGTCGTAGTATCCGAAGTTGTAGATGCGAAACTCGCCACCTTACAAACCGAATCCCATTCCTTACATGACTTGCCGGAAAAGACACTTTTAAAAGCAAGTGAAGTTTGCGAAATTTTCCGTGTATCCAAGCCTACTCTTTATGCTTGGATCAGGCAAAACAAACTACGCAGTTTTAAAATCCGGTCGCGCCGGTATTTTTCCCGCGCCGACATTGAGCTTGTGATCCGGCAAACGCAATTACCTGTTAATTCTTTAAATGATGCCGTATGAATTGCCAACAAGCGAATCAAATCGATCTTGTGGATTATCTGGCATCATTAGGATTTCGACCGGAAAAAATCCGCCAAAACGATTATTGGTACCTATCACCAACCCGTGATGAAAATACCGCGTCCTTCAAAGTAAACCGAGCTAAAAATATCTGGTTTGATCACGGAACCGGAGAAGGAGGAAACCTGGTTGATTTTGCAATGCGATATTTCAGTTGTGAGTTGACCGAAGCTTTAGACAAGATTGGAGCAGGAAAGATCGAGCTGCCAAATGCGGTTATTCGAGAGTCGGGACAGCTATCAACTGAACATGACAACCATATTGAAATTGTCCGGATTGATCCAATGATTATGGATAATCTTCTTTTGCAGTATTTATCGTCCCGGCATATTGAAAAATCCGTAGCACAAAATCACTGTAAACAAATCCTGTATGAAAATGCCGGAAAGCGGTTTTTGGCAATCGGATTTAAAAACAATTGTGGCGGTTACGAACTGCGCTCAAAACACTTCAAAGCTGCCAGCGCTCCCAAATATGTAACCTGGTTTAATAACTACGCAAATACCATCACCGTTTTTGAAGGGTTTTTCGATTTCCTAACGTGGCGAAGCCTTAACTCTTTGCAACAAGCGAAGTCAACAAACATTCTGGTACTGAACTCCCTTTCTTTTTTCACCCGCAGTTTGCTACTCCAGGAGAAGCACGATCGGATTCATTTGTATTTAGACAACGACAATCCTGGTCGGCAATGTGTTCAAGAAATCCTGAAAAGAAGCCCTGCAAAAGTGATTGATGAAAGCGGGATATATAAGCATTATAAGGATCTTAACGAGTGGCATGTAAGCCAGCAGAACACCCATCGAATAAGTCAATCAAGGAAGTTGGGAATGTAGAAGTTTGTTTTAGCAAGCGGTGTTTTTGTAGCACAAAAACGCTACCGCTTGCTTTTTCTCCCGTTGGTCGCAAAAGAAAATGTGATGGCAAAAGATGCAAACGTGCGTAAAGGAGGACGGCCTAAACAAGCTGTCAAACGGTCTGCAGCAACCGGCGTCCGATTTACTAAGGCTGAATACTTTATTGTGAAAGCAAAAGCCGCCAAGGCCAATCAGAAGCTGACAGAATATATCAGAAACATGGCTGTAAACGGAACTGTTATTGCAAGGTTTACTATGGAAGAAAAAGAGAACATGCGGAAGCTTGTAGGCATGGCAAATAACCTTAACCAAATTGCCCGTTTGGCTCATAAGGAGCGGCTTCTCTCAGCGGTGTTTGAAGTCGATAAAATCAGAATTGATCTCGATAAACTTTTGGAACATTTTAGAAGATGATAAGTAAGGTTATCCCACCTGGAAAATCCTTTGCCGGATTATGTCAATACCTTTTTCAAAATAAAGAGAAGGCAGAGGTAATTCTATGTGCTGGCGTTCGCGATTATGACCCCAAAAAAATGGCTGCAGATTTTGCTACACAGGCTGCTCAAAATCCGCGTTTAAAGTCCCCGGTTCTGCATATTATCATATCCTGGCCGCCGGATGAAAACATAGCTGCTGACCTTATGAAAATAACCGTCAATGAATATCTCGAAAGTCTTCATCTATCGGACACACAATTTGCTGTTGTTAAGCACAATGACAGGAAACATCAGCATGTGCATTTAGTTGTCAACCGGGTGAGCAATAATGGAAAAACAATCAGGGACAATTATATCGGTTTGCGCGGTAAGAAAATTGCACAGCAGTTGACCAAAAAGTATGGATTGAAAATAGCCAACGAAAAGCATCTTGGTCAAACCGATCTGACACGTTTACATGGTAAAGATGCAGCTCGATATGAAATCTTCGCCGCTATCCATGATTTACTGCCAGCGTGCAAGAATTTGGAGGATCTAAAGCAACAACTTACCCATCGACAAATCTCGATACTTTATAAATATAAAGGACACTCAGACGAGGTGCAAGGAATCAGCTTTTGCAAGGATGAATTAAAGTTTAAAGGAAGCGAAATTGACCGGTCCTTTTCGTACAACAATCTTCAGAAAATGTTTGCACGGAAACAGCAGCAATCATTGCATAAAACCCGGCAGCATAAACCCGGTATTTCACAACCGGATCATGACAAACAGCTGGGTCAAGCAACTAAGCTCTTGTACGAGCTGATGAAGCCGGAATTCACACAGGATTTTGTTCCCAATGAGTTAATCAAAAAGAAACGTAGAAAATCTTTAGGTCTTTAAATTAAATATTGAACCATGTCTGAGTTGTTATTACAAATTATAGTTGAAAAGCTCGATGAGATGGGCTTGCTGCAGCAAACGACTTCAAATGATGACAATAAACGTCATCTGGAATTGATGAAGCTGCTGGCGAATAAGCCGGGCAATCCTCAACCGGTTACAAACCGGTTGTCGGATGCAGATTGGGTTCAAATCAGGCAACTGTTTACAGAGCTAAAATCATCAATTCCTCCGGCGCAAATACCGCAATCGAAGACACATTATTTGCGCAGAAAAAGCACCTGGATTTTCGTTTTATTATTCTTCGTTTTTATGGCGATGGCTTGGGGATGGGGATATACATTCCGGATTTCAACCGAATACGAAACTGACTCTGTAAAGTATCGGTATTTGAAGAGGAATTCCAGTCCGTCGCTATCCCGCTTTTGCAGGCAGGTGGATAGTATTTACCTCGTGAATCCGGCCTTATTCGATTCCGCCGTTATCCATTTCGCGGGTGAAAAAGAAAATGGAATAAGGCGTACGAAAGACCGGTCAGGCTCAGCAGTTCGTAGCCCTTGATTTTCCTGACTTGACCGATATTTTCTGAAAAAAGGGTGCAAATTACAGACTAATATGCGACAATATTGGTCACATTTTCGTATATTTATGTAATGAAACAGGGCGCAAATTTTGATTCTAGAAGGGTTGTATTAGTTCACTGGAAAAACAATGCAAACAAGTCTGTTGAGGTGTATTCCAACCTGAAGAATTTCAGCCTTGCAAACCCGATGTATTCGTATGACACACTAAATAATTATCTCTCGAAGAAAAAAATGCCTTTTGAAACCGATGATATCCGTGTAGAACGCAAGCAGGTTATTACTAAACCGGAAAGACCAGGTAAGCCTGATTTGCCAAAGCGATTATTCTGGGAATTTAAGTACGATGAGATGGATTGGCAGAAGGATTCGGAAACGGTAATTGAACGGGTTGTTGAACGAGGTTCACCGGAGGAATGGAAAGAAATGATAAGGTTTTACGGTGAGAAGAAAGTGATCAACACACTTAAAAACAGAACCACTTATTTAACCGACCGGGCTATAAAAAAAGTATGCGATTTTTTTAAACTTAAACCAGAAGAATTAAAGTGCTACATAAGGAAACAGTCGAGGAGTCAACTCTGGATTTGATTCATAGGTTAATGGCAGATGAATATTTGAAAGATTTTAAATTGGTCGGTGGAACTGCATTGGCGTTAATGATCGGTCATAGAATATCGGTTGATATAGATCTTTTTACAGAGTTTTCATTTGACGCTGAAAAGACCGGGGAAGAGCTTTCAAAAAAGTATAAAGTAGACAACTTAGAAATCGACAATAACACTATTAATTGTTTTATCGAGGACATTAAAGTCGACTGCATAGCGCACCGTTATCCGTGGATAGGCAACACAGTAGAAATAGAAGGAATAAGAATGGCATCAATGGAGGATATCGCTGCCATGAAATTTAACGCGATCGTTCAGGACGGTTCCCGGTTTAAAGATTTCGTTGACATCTATGTGCTTCTTGAACACAGATCATTATCAGAATTATTAGCCAGTTACGAGCAGAAGTATCCAGGTGTTAGTATGGTAACTGCGGGTAAAGCGTTGATCTATCATAACGATGTTAGGCTCACTCAACAACTGGGTTTGCTAAACAAGAGTATTGACTGGTCATCAATTGTGAAAAGGTTAAGAGAAGCAACGATAAATCCTCAGAAAATATTTAAACCGGAGAACAAGCTCATCATTAAGAAAGCAAAAGCAAACACAGTTAAGCGATCACGAGGCAGGCGTTTAGGGCTGTGAAGAAGGACATTAGCGAGACTCGTTTAACTGGATTGTAAGTTTGCATACTAATCCAAAACAAATAAAGGACAATTTTCATCATAACTCGGCGAGCAACAACCGCTCTTGCAATTATTTATGGTTGTACGTAATAGCGTTTTAAGCGTCAGTAATTCCTGTATTTTTTTATCAATAACTTCGATTTTTCTATCTGCAGCTTTGCTGATCTGATTACAGGTGCCAAGGTTTGACTCGAGAAGTGAAATGATCTCGGCAGATTCATTTAAAGTAAAACCATACGATTTGATTTTATTGAAAAGGAGCAAACGTTTTAAAGTCGCTTCAGAATACTCTTTGTAATTATTAACCCTTCGTTCCCGTCGGCCAACTTTGATGTAACCTTCTTTTTCATAAAAGCGAATGGTATCTCGGCTCAATCCGCTTCTGTTTGACAATTCCCCGATCAGCATAAGAAAAATTTGGCCTCAAAGGTAAACCATTGACTATACTCCACGGTTTACTTTTACAAAAACATTGAAATGATGAAATTCCTTTATTTACTTATCGTTGGCTACTGCCTTACCGGATGCTGTGGTTCAACATCAAAGCAACCCGATTCAAAAACAATTGCAATGAATGACTCAACCAACCACGAAACAAACGATACTCTAAATACGCAATCATTTAGCTGTAAGCTGACCACCCCTGAATTACAGAAAAGAAAAGCAGAAGTTATTGCCGTTATCAAAAAACAAGTAAAAGGCAAGATGGAACTACCTAACGGTTACCGCTATTCTTTTGATGGAACCGATGAAATCCTGGAAACTGTTGCCGCTTTTATAAAATCTGAACGAACCTGTTGCGGCTTCTTTAATTTTACGATGGCTGTAACCAACGATGATAAGATATCGCTGGATATCACCGGTGCGAAGGGCGTAAAAGAGTTTATCAAAACAGAATTAGAAATGTAACTATGAGGCAACTTAGTATTTTAATCATACTCACATTTACTGCTTCTTTTGCCAAAAGCCAATCGCTGCTGTCATTGGATCAACTTGAAAAGCGATTACAGTCTGGCAGGGATACTGTATACATTATCAACTTTTGGGCAACTTGGTGTGCTCCATGCGTAAAAGAAATACCCAGCTTTGAGAAATTTAATAAAGAACATGGGCTATCTGAAAAAGTCAAGGTATTGCTCGTAAGTGTTGACTTTATCTCTGACAGAAAAATCAAAGTCATACCGTTTGTCAAAAAAAAGCAACTCAAAAGTGAAGTATTCGTGTTGAACGAACCGGATCAGCAAAAATACATAGACAGGATCGATAAAAATTGGTCAGGCACCATACCCGCCACCCTGTTTGTTAAAGGAAAGAAGCGAAAATTTGTCGAATCGGAGTTTTCCTACCTTGCACTCGAAAAAGAATTACAAAATTTTAAATGACCAATATGAAAAAATACATCTTCATTTTACTGGCCTTTGTAGGATTTTCAGCCAACGCACAGATTAATACGCTTACTCCTGGTACTTCCGCACCGGACTTTAAGCTCAAAAATGTAGACGGAAAAGAGGTGTCTTTTGCAAACTATCCAAACGCAAAAGGCTTTATCGTTGTATTTACCTGCAACACCTGCCCGGTTGCAAAAGCCTACGAGACAAGAATCATGGAACTGGATAAAAAATTTGCACCACTTGGTTATCCGGTAATTGCCATCAACCCAAATGATCCCGAAGTATCACAAGGCGACAACTTTGATGCTATGAAAGAACTTGCGAAAGCTAAAAAATATTCCTTTCCTTACCTGTATGATGCTGGCCAGGTTATCACTAACAAATACGGCGCAAAGAATACGCCTCATATTTTTATTGTTTCAAAAACAGCAACAGGTAACGTGATTGAATACACCGGATCTATCGACAATGATCAACAAAATAACAACCCGGAACGAACGCTCTATGTTGAAAATGCTATCAACGCACTTCGCAGTAATAGCAAGCCATTAGTTAATTCAACCAAAGCTATAGGCTGCACGGTTAGAAGAAAAGCCGTCAAGTAATGTTTTTAAAGAGCCTGCCAATATTTATCCTTGCCGGCCTCTGTGAGATCGGTGGTGGTTACCTAATGTGGCTTTGGCTCAAAGAAGCTAAGCCGTTTTGGTATGGAATTGCAGGAGCTGTTATACTTGCACTCTACGGCGTTGTAGCGACTTTGCAAACGTCCAGTTTTGCAAGAGTATATGCTACCTATGGCGGAATCTTTATCGTGATGTCGTTGTTGTGGGCAATGAAATTTGACAAGTACACTCCCGACAAATATGACATAATCGGGGCGCTGATAGCACTATTGGGTGTTTGCATTATTTACTATGCACCACGAAATTAGAAATTTACAGTTTTACCGCAGCCCATCAGAATGATGGGCTTTTTTGTTGGGATTTCAGGTTATCGCTGACTAATCTTAACTTAGATACATCAATGTTACCATCACAGCCTCATATAGTATTGAAAAGCCCTTATAGCGGTTTTGTTTGCAAATTGTTTGCACAGGCAACAAAAAAGGCTTTCATCAAAATCGATGAAAGCCTTACTGGTAAAGGGTGGGCCCACCAGGGCATGATCCTGGGACCCCCTGATTATGAGTCAGGTGCTCTAACCAACTGAGCTATAGGCCCGCAACCCTAAGGTTGGGCGGCAAAAATAGTGATTTGCGGCAAATTAATCACTGGATCATGTAATGCTTTTCAAATGATTAGCTGTTTTTGTAGATAATGCTCTAGTACGGAGGGGGTTGCCAGCCCGGTTCCCCCGAAATGACTGATTTATAGATGCCATCTGGATTTTCTGTGGGTCTTCTAGCCTAATTATTGGTGTAGCAAAGCAGCTGGCTGGGAGTTTCACCGAACTGCTTACCAGCAGGGCTTGCCATTACTCAGTAATATACCCGCTTCACGGTATTTTCTGTGCCGGGGCTAAAGCTTTTATTGCAGGCTTACCCCATGTTATGAAAAAGATGTTCCGTATTTCCCTGTTCTTACTGGCACTGGCCTGTTATACTGCTGCTTTCGCCCAGCACAAAACCATTCAGGATATCCTAAACAGGTTTAGTACCCTAACCATGTGTCATATTAATACATCTTCTTTCCTGGCGAAATACCATGAGTATAATCTTGTTAAAAATGAAAAGTTTCTCGATAAAATTACCTTGAACCATCAGGCATCTGAGCGGCTCGCCAAAGAAATAGCCCGAAACATATCCAAGCGTGATGGATGGCCGGCATGGATCAAAAATGGAGTGAAGCCCGAGGATGAAAAATATTTTACGCAGTTAGTAGGTGTTGTCGTACCCAAAGTATACACATCCAATGAAACCCTGATAGCTTATGTACCAGAGCTGAATGAAAATATGCCGGAACCCTATCGACTTAAAGAGCCTTTTTATGTATTAGCACCCAGCAAGTATTATTATGATGTTTTTATTCCAGGACATACCGATAGTACAACTGTATCATCTGCCAATGTTGCTCGCTGGGTAAGGGAGTTTAACAATACTAAAAAAGGCAGGCCAATTGTACTAGACGCCAAGCAGAATCCCATGTACTCTTACGGTGGATATAATAAAACATCTGATGGATATGATCTGTTTTCGAGCAGGTTGACGTATATCGACGCTGCGATGATTTCAAAAAATACCAGCGCGAATGTAGAATGGATTATGGCAGCATCATATGCTATGAGTCTTCCGGAAGGATTGGCTTATCTGTCTCAGGAAGAAACGAAAACAATAAATGCCTATATCATAAACAGTGAGATCAAAGGATATACTTATACATTAGACTCCGATGAGTTTAAGGTTATGAAAACCTATTATATACGAATTCCCGAGGCAGAAAACAGGCACTTGATAGAAAAAGTTAGCTGGGCACCCAATCGGGATGCGTTTTTTAAATTCACAGTGCATTTGCCACCATCGCACCCGATGCTTAAAGGGGATTTGTTTGATAGCACAAAGTTTAAAAAATTCAAAAACAAGTATACTGAATACCTGCTGCCATCTTCGCGTGAAGGTAAAATTGCAGAACTCCTTCGCGATTACCTAAATGGATTTGCCAATATCGGTAAAGGAAACCAGCCTGTTGAAACGGGTACCGCAACAGTACGCAAAGTATATTGGGCTAATCAGCTAAGTGATTTTGATCGCGATGTTGTAACAAATCTTCATGCCAGCAAAAAAGTTGTTTATGCTTCCTACCTGACTCCACAGGGCGAAAAGGCCTGGACATATGACCAGTGCAAACAGTATTCCGATGATATGTATTATTTACTCACCAAAAACAATTTCTTCTGGGGTATGGAGGGGTTTAGCTCCTTGCGAAGTCCCAAAGTGACATATGGCTATGAGAGTGAAAATACAGGAGAACTCGCTACTAAAATCGGATATTTTATGACCGAATATCAGATAGCCGGAACTACTCAATATGACAATAATTATGAGTATGATGAGGAGCTGGCGTATAAGTATACCTATTCTTTGCGAATACGCGTGTCCATTCGGGAAGATGAGACAGCGAAGGGTCGTTTTTATGTGTTCTTTACATTGTTTGATAATAAATAAATCTACAGCTCATGAAAAAAAATACGTTTGTATTTGCACTTGCTACAACAGGAATCATTTTGTCGGGCATAGAAACAGCTCACGCAGTCGGCACTAAAAAAGAGTTGGTTACTTCTGTACTTAAACGAAAAGCAGCTAATCCATTGTTTGCAGATATTGCATATAGAAATCTTGCGTTCGATGCTGCATTTAAAGAAGTTATAAAAGCCTTTGAAACAGACTTTAAATCCATTAACCTTGGAGCAATGGAGAAAAAGGAGGCTGCTTCATATAAGGGCGTTCGTTATTTTACAGATATACGTATACCCGGATGTACCAATAGCTATCTGGAATTGATAGATATTAAAAAGAATAAAACATTCGTATCCAATTCGGCTTTTACAGATACCAGGGAACCCAATCTGCAACTCTTTGAACAAATCAAAAAGAAATTTGATGTTTTAGATTTCGGTAATCTGGATCTGGTGGAAGATGAAGAAGCGCTATTGCCGTCTGACGTATTAAAACAAGCTTCTTACAAGGCATTGGGAATGGATCCCGGACTGAGTGAGAAAATGGGAGAGATTCAGATTGATATTCAACTACGACAGGATGTACGTTTCGATATCGGCAATCAACAAAAACCGGTTTCGGTTAAATATTATGTTTCCATTCGTGTGGGACAACAGTAATTGAAATAAAGTTTACGGGATGCATTAGTTTGTGTATCCCGTAAACTTTATCACTAAAAATGATATTGGATACCAAATCCCAGTGTATTCACTTTTACAGAGGAAGTTCCACCGGCACCGTTGGTCCAGGAATATTTTCCAAAGTCTAACACAGCATTTCCACTCCATTTACCTGAAGCCGCCTGGAACATGGGTGGATGAAAGCCCCAACCAAAATAACGCATGGTTCGCTTAGTTGTTTGGTCTGCAAAACCAGAATAAGCATATTCTGTTTCAAGGATACTGCCGAATCCTACGCCGTAATCCAGGTGAAAACTGTTAAGCACAGCGTATCCGGCAACGATCACGGGAAGGTCTAAGAGGAATGGCACTTTTTTGGGCATTATTTTTTCCAGGCCATCAAAAATTTTACCATCATAATGCAGCGGATAGATGCGGGCCCTGATACCGGGGATGGTTATCTTCAATTGTGAGAGACGGTTGGACGCAAGTACATGCGCTTTTTCATAAGACCCAACTGCGGCAATTTTCATTCCGAAGCCTGTTTTCTTATTGTAATTAAAAGCATAACCCAGTTCTGTAGTAATAAAAGTACGGCTGTTCCCATTAACCGTTACTTTGGCAAGGTCATCTCCCGATTTGGAAAAAGAAGTCCCCATATTCAGTTTTACCGAAACCCCGGCACGCTGAGCCTGGATTGGATTGGCCAGATACAGGAAAGAAAAGAACAGGAACAAGGCTGGAAAATGAAAGGCTTTTTTTGTCATGGTATGGTTGAATTAAAATTTAATGGATAACTACAGGGCTCTCGTAGAAGTGCCTGGTCCTGGGATATGGGAATAATAGACATGCCCCGACTTGACAAATGCGTGGGAAAGCTGTTCTTGCAAAACTGCCTTGCAAATACTATGGAGACAATACCCTGATAAGGGTATTATTAGTAGTGTTGATCAGGAAATTAGCTGATGCTGGTATGCATATTTGATCAACCCCAGAACGCTATGCGTTTGAGTTTTTCGGAAAATGTTTTTTCTGTGTGTTTCAACAGTTCTTTCACTGATATGTAAAGCGGCAGCAATTTCTTTGGTGCTCATTTCTTTTTCAATCAGTCTGATTATCTCTGTTTCGCGACGCGTTAAGTGGTCTTCTCCCTGCTGGCGATAACTTTGTTTCCACTGTTTTAGGGCCTCGCTAATATCATGACTGAAATAAATTCCACCGTTATAAACAATTTCAATGGCCTTGATCAATTCCTGTCGGCTTATATTTTTAATCACATATCCGGCAATATTCGATTCGTCGATTAACTGATTCACCCATTCCGGTGAGCCTTGCATGCTTAATACAATGATTTTTGTTTGGGGATATTCCTCACTTATTTTTTTGGAAAGCGATCGCCCATCCATTTCGGGCATAAAAATATCGGTCAGTAGAATGTCTGGTTTTATACGATTCATACAGTCCAGTAAATAAAACGCTGAGGTGCTGGCCAGGGATACTTCTATTTCAGGATGGTTTTCCAGCAGCGCTACAATACCATCAATTACAATCTGGTGATCATCTACAATGGCAACTTTCATTTTTCTTTTCACTAACATGATCTTGCTTTATTAAAGTGGCACATTAATAGCAACAAGCGTGCCTTTGCCTGGAGTACTGTCCCACTCAACGGTCCCATTCAAATAATGTATACGCTTTCTGATATTTTCTATACCAATACCTATATGGTTGCCAAGACTAGCCTGGTTAAAACCAACTCCGTCATCTTCAACGGTTATGGCGATTCCATTTTCGTCTATGTTCACAGCTACATCAATGGATGTGGCTTTTGCATGCTTGAGGGCATTATTGATGCATTCCTGTATAACGCGAAACAGGGTGCTGGTTGTTACTTTGTCAGCCGCTGGCGGCAGCGGATCGGCATACAGATTAATTCGCGTATTCGTGCCTTCAGCTTTTTGTGTTAACCTTTTAAGTGCTTCGTCAAAGCCAAGCTTCATCACCCAATAGGGAGAAAGGTTATGGGCTATCTGTCTGATTTCAGCGCAACTAGTATCTACCAGTCCAATTGCGCCCTGGTATCGCTCCAGTATTTCTTTATCCTGACCGGCTAGCTCCTGCTCCAGTGCCGACAACTTCATTTTGGCTACACTCATCATCTGCCCTACGCCATCGTGTAATTCTGCTGCCATTCGCATTCGCTCCTGTTCTTCACCAAGGATAATAGCAGCAGCTTTTTCTGCCTCCAGTTTTTCACGAAGCTTAGACCTGTTGCGCTGACTAACAACCATAAACACTAACACAGTAACAGCGGCAGCTCCAATTAGCGTTACCAATAACAATTGCTGCTTTTTTTTGGCGGTTAAAGCCGTCAACTGTTGTTGATATAGCAGTTCGGCCATTTTGTATTTAACCTCTGTTTCACTGATTTCTTTATTAAGGTCAGTGGAGAAAACGGCTTTCTGCAAATCAATAATTTCTGAATCCAGCGATCCCAGCTCACGAAAATTTTGTTGACCAATCAGGTATTTTCGCTGCATCGTAAGGCTGGCCAATAAAGCATTTTTATTGCTTCCCTTTCTTTCCAATGCAATGGCACCCCAGCCAACAGCAATGGCTTTCTGGTATTGTTGCTGTTTCCAAAGCAGATCGGCATAAAAAGTCATGGCATGGGCAGCAGATAAGCTGTCGCGGTTCTGCAGACTCGATTGGATGGTAGATTCATAAATGGCAGCGGCCTCTTTTCGTCTTCCCTGGTAATCGTAAAGCGTGGCCATTAATCTTTTTGTAATAAAAAGCTCTTCCGGTTTGGCGCCATAGCGCTCCATTAGTGTAAGTGCATGTTGCAGCGATTTTTCTGCCTTTGCATATTCCTTCAGATCCAGTTGAAGACCGCCCATATTACTGCTGCAGCTATAGGCTATTTTATAATACCCCTTTTGTTCAGCCAGTTTTAGTCCCTTTTCAAAATAAAAAAGAGCATCCTGTCTTTGCTGCATATAATAATAGGTGACGCCGAGTAATTTGGTAAACACACATTCTGCACTATCCGCTTTACTGATTCGGGCGAGGGTAATTTGTTCGTGGCAAAAACGCAAGCCCTCATCAAACCTGCTGGCTGCTGCCAGTCGGAATGCAAGCTTGTTGGCCGTGATGAGACGTTGTTCCGCCGTAAGTGATTTTTGGTGAAACATTTTTTGGAGGGAATCAATAGCTATGGCATCAGCTTTAATGGCACTCAAACTTTCTATCCGTTGTAAAACAGGATCTGATGTTTGTGCATAGATAGATACAGGTATCAATAGCCATATCAGAACCCATTCCCGGAAGCGTTGCATCAAAATAATTTTGGTTGACCTGCTGGTGTAACAGGCAAACTATTAAAAAAACCAATTTGAAAATCCTTCACAGGCGTTGAAATATGGAATCTGCCCGAAAATACCCTCCATACGGTATGCAGTAGCACAAGGGTTAAAGGCCATTCTTATTTATATGTGTTTAGTCATGGCATGGCCGCATACCCGCACATATTTTTAAACTTTAACATTAATCGTAATTTATATATGAATTTTATTATCTATTTTGCCGGCGAGACCAATTTCTCTGGTTTCACTTTTTAAGGTAAACGGAGCGGGTAGTCTTGCCTGCTCCCATTTTTTTGGCTGGACTTATATATACACGACCTTATATTATCATCCTGAATGAGGCGGTATTCTCCCTCAGAATTTGTATTTTACCATAAAACCATTGTATGCCTAAGCACCAACTCAACATTAATGAGCAAGTTTTTACCGTAGAAGCGGAAGACGATATGCCGCTTTTATGGGTGCTGCGCGATGTATTGAATATGACGGGCACCAAGTATGGCTGTGGTGTGGCCAGTTGCGGCGCCTGTACGGTACTGCTGAATGAAACAGCCGTGCGCAGTTGCGCCACCACCATTAAGAGTTGTGCCGGTGCAAAAATTACCACTATTGAAGGGCTTTCCGATGCCTTATTGCATCCGGTACAGCAAGCCTGGGAGGAAGTGAATGTGCCACAGTGTGGTTATTGCCAGGCCGGACAGGTCATGTCGGTTGCCGGTATGCTGAAAAGGAATAAACAACCATCGAAAGAAACCATTGAAGCGGTGATGAGCCAGGTGATCTGTCGTTGCGGAACCTATGACCGTATCAGGAGGGCGATTGATATTGCCGTCGCCAAAGTAAATAACCCTTGACCAGCAAGCGCTCATTTCGTTTTTAAACCCTTGAAGATTTTCCACCGGTTCCCATCATTAAACAGTCAAACTGCATTTCATGAAGCACTCCGTTAACCGCCGACATTTTCTGAAACTCAGCTCTTTTACCGGAGGTGGATTGATGCTGGGTTTGGTATTACCCGAATGGGCCAAAGCCACGGGCTCTGCTGCCGATTGTGAAAGCTTTAAGCCCAGTGCCTACCTGTGTATCAATAAAGACAATACAGTTATTGTATATGTAGCCAAACAGGAGATTGGCCAGGGGGTGAATACTTCATTACCTATGCTGGTAGCGGAAGAGCTGGAATGTGATCTGAAATCCATTAAAGTTGAGATTGCTCCTTATGGTTCATTGGGACAGGGTGCGCATGATACTGGTGGCAGTCAGAGTGTAATGGGTTTGTTTGATCCCATGCGTAAAGCGGGCGCTACTGCCCGCACCATGCTGATTGCGGCTGCGGCCAAACGCTGGAATACGGGTGTGGAAGTTTGTACCGCAGAGAAGGGTAAAGTGGTGAACAATAAAACAGGAGCATCACTGAGCTTTGGAGAACTGGTTTGTGATGCCGCAAAGGAAGAAGTACCCAAAGAAGTGCTGCTGAAAAATGTAAAAGATTTTAAAGTTATTGGCAAGGGCCAGAAGAAAAATAACCTCAAAGATATTCTCACCGGTAAAGTGCAGTATGGAATAGATGTGAAAGTGCCGGGTATGGTTTATGCCGCCGTTGCGCGATGCCCGGTGATGGGTGGAAAGCTGGTATCGGTTGATGACAGTGAGGCACTGAAGATTCCGGGTGTAGTGAAAGTGCTCCGGTATGAAGGAACCGGCGCCCCAATGCATGTGCGGGCCGGCGTGGCTGTGGTTGCCACCAACAGCTGGGCTGCCCTGCGTGCCCGTAAGGCCTTGAAAATTGTATGGGATGAGTCGAAGGGAAAAGGTGTTAATACAGCACAGCTGGAAAAAGATATGGCTGCAAGGGCCAAGCAAAAACCAGCGGAAGCAATACCGGTAAAAGGCAATGCGGCAGATACTATTATCGCGGGCCCCAATAGTATGGTTGCCGAATACAGTGCACCTTTTGTGGCACATGCCACCCTGGAACCGGTGAACTTTACGGCACAGGTAAAAGACGGCAAGTGTGAATTGTGGGGCGGACTTCAGCTGCCCGACTGGACCGTTGGCCTGGTAGCACAGGAATTACAGATCAAGTCATCGGATATAAAAGTGAACCTGACATTATCCGGCGGTGGTTTTGGCAGACGCCTGCACTCCGATTTTGCATTGGAAGCGGTGAAGCTGGCCAAACAGCTGGATCATCCGGTTAAAGTTATCTGGGACCGGACAGACGATATTCGTTTTGATGTTTTTCGTCCTGCCAACCATCACCGGCTGGCTGCTAAATGGGATGCGCAGGGACGTATTACGCATTGGCAGCATCATGTGCTTACTACATCCATCACCCGGGTGCAAAGACCGGATGCTAAACAACTCAGTGAAAACCTGGGCGGTGCTTCGCAGGATTTTTGGTATGATATACCCAATGTATATGCGGGTTATTCCAATGTTGATTTTAGTATTAACCGTGGCTGGGTACGTGGAGTAGAGTTTGTGGTGAATGTATTTCCACTGGAATCTTTTGTTGATGAAGTAGCACGTAAGCTCAAAAAAGATCCGTTGCAATACCGGCTATCTATGCTGGAGGGAAGAAAACCTTTTGAAGCCAAATTCAATGATAACTGGAAAGAGACCATTGATCCGGAAAGAATGGCCGGGGTATTAAAGCTGGCTGCTGATAAAATTGGCTGGCATAAACCCGCTGCGAAAAACATTTACCGCGGAATCGCCTGTCATTGTTATACCACAGCCAAAGCCTATGCGGCACATGCGGTAGAAATAGAGATCAAAGGCCCCAAACAGTTTATCATTAAAAAAATAGTAGCCACCATTGATTGCGGATTGGTTATTGATCCGGATGGATTGAAAAATCAAATGGAAGGGGGTACTGTTTTTGCGTTGAGTCAGGCCTTGAAAAGCGAAATCCATATACAGGATGGCAAAGTAGTGGAAGATGGATTCTTCAACTATGGTGTTTTGCGTTACAATGAAATGCCTGCCATTGAAGTACATGTTGTTCCCAGTGAAGCCAGTCCGGGTGGAGCCGGGGAAGTAGGGTTACCCACACTGGCACCGGCATTGTGTAATGCATTGGCCGCAGCCGGAAACAGGCCACGTCGGCTGCCTTTGCAGAAAGACGGATACAGCTGGAGCTGATCCGGTTTTACCGGAACCTGTTTTATTGCACTGTAAACTTAACAGTAATACTATTGCTGATGGGATAATAAGGAATGATGCCATGCTCGGCCACGATACCATCTTTGCGAATGGGTATAGCGTTGAGCAACATGGTGGGATTCGTATACATACCATTCCACTGATCCGATTTGCGATCGGACATGGATACCACGGCAAGCACTTTTTTCCCCATGGTGGCTGCAATGATCTGGGCACGCTCACGGGCTTTGGCCATTAGCTTTTTTAATAAAGAGGCGTTCACTGCATCTTCCTCTTTACTGGCCAGTTGAAGGATATTGATGTTTACAGATCTTTCTGTCTTGATTAGCTCGAGCAGATCGTGAACCGATTTAATACTATTGGTAGTGGCATTAAACCAACTGTTAACTGAACTGCGGTAGCCGATTTCTCCTAGAGACGTGGGCTCAATGGTAAAGCCAAGATTTTTGATCTTGTTTTCCATCTGCTGAGCCATTTCAATGATCATTTGACGTTGCTTTTCCTGCTGTCTGCGATAGTAAGCAGTGGGATCGCTTCGCATTCCGGTAGTATCTACCGTACCAACACTACCCATGTCTGGCGAAGCCTGTATCCGGAATACAAAATAATCCGCTTTCACCAGTGCCGTGTCCGATACGCTTACTTCGAGGGTGTTGTTCTGCGCAACGGCAGTAATACACAGTACAAACAGGGCAGTTGCCAGGCTTAGGACAGGTTTCATATTCAGGTGTTTGCTCAAATATATTAAAACAATTTGCATTTTGTGGCATGTCTTTTGTTTCTGTTTACTTAAATCCTTGTGTATGAAAAAGTTCCTGTTTTTACTGCTGCCGCTGGCCCTGGTATTTACCAGCCATGCCCAGCCCCGTTTGGGTGTTGGAGCCACTATTGGTTCGGCGATGGATAAAACCAATGGCGGGGTATTTGGTTTAGACCTTCGTTTTCAGCAGCAGCTGGGTAAGGGTCCGGTTCACTGGATTGTTACGCCCGGCTATGCACATTTTGTTGAGCTGCAGAATGGTTTTTTTGTTTTGAAATCGGGACTGAAAACCATGATTGGCAGCGGGATGTACCTGACGGGAGAAATTGGTATTGCCGAATACACCCAGGGCGGTGAAAGTTTTGTGTTTACACCTTCTATTGGTGGGGTGATCAATCCGAATTGGGACTTATCACTAAAATATGAGCAGTATAGCCGTTATGGATCGCAGATGGCTTTGCGGCTGGCCTATGCTTTTTCACTGAAGCGAAAAGCTGGGGTGAAGTAAAAAAAATGGCAGCTGCGGGATTAGCGGCGGGCGGTTTCTGGTTTATACAATCCCTTTTCGCAGGCATAAGCAACCAGGCCCGCTGTACTTTTCACGCGCATTTTTTGCATGATACGGGTTCGGTGCCCCTCAACGGTTCTTTGGCTGATGAAAAGAATACTGGCAATGTCTTTACTGGTATGGCCGTCGCAAATGAGTTTAATAATATCTTTTTCCCGCTCGCTGAAAACTACGAGGTGATTGCGATAGCCGGACTGGTATTTATCGATCAGATCACTTACCTGTTTGCTGGTTTCATTGCAGAAATAAGGCCGGTGCTGGTAAACGGTTTCTATGGCTTCTTCCAGGTCTTTTTTGTCGGCGTTTTTCATGAGATAGCCCAGTGCACCGGCTTCCAGCATTTCCATAATATGACTTTCCTGACCAAAAACCGACAATGCAATGATGCGTGTTTTGGGATTGCGTTTGCATAATTCCCGTGTTGCATTTACGCCATCCATAACCGGCATCATAATATCAACGAGCAGTACATCCGGGTGAAGTTTACCAACTACTGTGATCAGGTCTTCTCCATTGGCGGCTTCACCGATCATTTCAATACCACGTATGCTTTCCAGTAGTGAGATAAGCCCTTTTCTAAAAATGAGATGATCATCGGCAATAACAACTTTAATCAAATGGTTATCCGTTTTCATTGGATTGGTCTTTTTCAATGCCAGTACCCTTATTACCGGAATACATCAGTCAGGCTCAAGCACATCGGAGGGCAAGCAGTTCGGAAAAATGCAATATTGTTATAATTCCCAGTATAAAAATCAGGTATTTCTACCCCATTTTTCAAGCAATAATCACCTGAAAGCGAAGGATATCTGTTATTCGGCGGGCTCAAATCCCTTAAAAAAACGCTCCGGAGAGCTTTCCAGTCCCTGCATGAGGGCGATGAGGGTGGTAAAAGCCAGGTTTACTTTACCTTTTTCAATCCGTTGAACCTGGCTGTATTCCAGTCCGGATGCATAGGAGAGCTGGTGGATGCTCATGCCGCTCTCGCGCCGGAGTTGGGCGAGATGCTGACCAAAAGATTTTAGCAATTTTTCCTTAGTATCCATGCCGCTACAAGGTGCGTGGAACTACGTGAAATTTTGGCGTATGATCATACACCAGGTGTTTTTTGTACCTTGTGTCAAATTTACTGTCATGGCTTCCCGTACCCATTCTTCAGCGATTCCTGGCCGTTACCGGCTTTCCAAGCGGGTGCTTGACCTGATGCTGTATACCATTGCCCGTGATATGGCCCCCCGCTACCTTGGTCGCGATGTGGAAGAGCCGGATGAAACTGCCAGACGCAACAACAATCGTCGCGCCGGCAAAAAGAATCGCGTTTAACTTATACACGTTTATTTTCACTAAGCTGCAACTGATTAACTTGCACCCATGCAAGACTATTTGAAAGGACTGAATGAGCCCCAGCGGGAAGCGGTATTGCACCGTAATGGACCGTTGATGATTGTGGCCGGGGCCGGTAGCGGAAAAACCAAAGTGCTTACCACCAGGATTGCCAATCTCATGGCCAATGGTGTAGATTCTTTTAATATACTGGCGCTTACATTCACCAATAAGGCCGCCGCCGAAATGAAGGAGCGTATCGAAAAAATATTGGGTAATGCAGAAGCGCGTAACCTCTATATTGGTACATTCCACAGTGTATTTGCCCGTATACTGCGGGCAGAAGCACACCGCATCGGCTATCCGAACAGCTTTACCATTTATGATACGGATGACAGTCGATCTGTTATTAAAACCGTTGTGAATGAGCTGAACCTCGACGACAAGCATTACAAACCCAATGTAGTGGGCAGCCGTATCTCCAGCGCCAAGAATGCCCTCGTTGGCCCGGCAGAATACGCTACCGATTATTATATACAACAGGAAGACATGCGTGCCAACCGGCCGGCCATTGCGCAGATATATGCGGCATATGCTGCCCGCTGTTTTAAAAACGGCGCCATGGATTTTGACGATCTCCTGCTGAAAATGTATGAGCTGTTGAAAAACTTCCCCGAAGTATTACACAAGTACCAGCACAAGTTCAAGTATATACTGATTGATGAGTACCAGGATACGAACCCCGTTCAGTACCAGATCACCAAACTGCTGGCTGCAGTTCATGAGAATATCTGCGTAGTGGGTGATGATGCCCAGAGTATCTACAGTTTTCGTGGTGCAACCATAGAAAATATTTTACAGTTTCAGAAAGACTATGATGATGTAAAAGTGGTAAAGCTGGAACAGAACTATCGCAGCAGCCAGAACATTATTCATGTAGCCAATGAAGTGATCCGCAACAACAAGGGCCAAATACCCAAAAATCTGTGGACAGAAAACGGAGAAGGCGATAAAATTACGCTGGTGCGTACCATGACCGATAATGATGAGGGCAGATTTGTGGCCGACTCCATCCAGGAACAAAAGCTCCGCAACCATTTTTATAACCGGGATTTTGCCATTCTGTATCGCACCAATGCACAAAGCCGCTCTTTTGAAGAAAGTCTGCGCCGGATGGGTATACCGTATCGCATATTTGGCGGTGTAAGCTTTTACCAGCGGAAAGAAGTAAAGGATTTCCTGGCTTACCTGCGTGTGATTGTCAATACGCGTGATGAAGAAGCGTTGAAGCGTATTATTAATTATCCGGCGAGGGGTATTGGTAAAACCACGGTTGAAAAATGTGTGATAGCCGCCAATGAGCAGAATATTTCCATGTATGAAGTGCTGAGCAGGGCCGGTGAGTTTGGTTTCAAAGCAGGTACCCTGGAATCGCTGCAAAATTTCGTAACCATGATCCGGTATTTTCAGAGCATGCTTACGGATAAAAATGCTTACGAGGTTGCGGTACAGGTTGGCAAGCATACCAACCTGGTAAAGGAACTGTTTAATGATAAAACCACAGAAGGGCTGGCCCGTTACGAAAACATACAGGAATTATTGAACTCCATCAAAGAGTGGACGGAGAGCCCAAGTAATGATGACGGCGAAGTGGGTGAAAAAGACCTGGGGGCCTACCTGCAACAAATCACATTACTGACTGATGCCGATGATAGTAAAGAGGATAGCGATGTGGTGAAACTGATGACCATTCACGCGGCCAAAGGACTGGAATTTGAATGTGTGTTTGTTGGCGGTGTGGAAGAAACCCTGTTCCCGAGTAGTATGTCTATTAATACCAGGGAAGAGCTGGAAGAAGAACGAAGGTTATTTTATGTGGCAGTTACCCGGGCCAAGAAAAAATTATGGCTTACTTATGCCAATGCACGTTACCGGTTTGGTCAGCTGGTGCAAAATGAGCCCAGTCGTTTTATTGACGAAATGCCGGAACAATATATCGACAAAACCTATGCCGGTGGTGGAGCCCGTAATTCAGCGGGCAGTGAGTGGGGCAGTGCTTTTGAACGCATGAACCGTGGCTTCGGTTTTGGCGGGGGCAGTGCCGCTGCCGATGCGGAAAAAAAGTATGGACCACCGCCCTCGCGCAAAGCGCCATCCCGCCCCGAATACCTGCCCGTACAGCCGACTGCTCCGAAAGTGGTAGAACACAAACCAACACCGGGATTTGTAGCCAATGATCCTTCGCAGCTGGCGGCGGGACAAAAAGTAGAACACCAGAAATTTGGTTTTGGCCGCATTCAAAGCGTAGAAGGCTCTGCACATAATCCGGTAGCCACTATTTTGTTTGACACGAATGGTGAAAAAAAGATCATGCTGCAATATGCCAAACTGCGGATTGTTCCCGAATAAAGAAGTATGCAATACGGCTTACCCCGTTTTGGGGTAAGCATTTCCTGTAGTATCTTCATCGTATGACCGGCACCAAGTATCTGCGATACCTTAATCCCCTGGCTTTGTTCGATACCAAGCGAACCCGGGATATTTTTCAGATCAATCCCACGGTAGTGCCGGAACGCATTGAAGCAGCAGAAGTAAAAGTGAATGTATACGATTATTCTGCTACTGAATTGGTGGAAACCAAGTTAACAGAGGTTGATTCCTGTTTGGCGTTTCGCGACAGTAAAAACATTTCCTGGATTAATGTAGATGGCATCCGCAAAGCTGATGTGGAAAAACTGGCCCAGCATTTTGGTATACATGCTTTGATTGTAGAGGATATTCTGAGTGTAGCCCAGCGACCCAAAATGGATGAGATTGATAATGTCTTATTCTGTTTATTGAATATGCTCTATTTCAATGACCGCACCGGAGCGGTGGAAACAGAACAGATCAGTATTGTATTGGGGAAAGATTTTGTGCTCTCGTTTCAGGAAGATGCCGGCAGGGATGTTTTCAACTATGTACGGGATAAGCTCAGGCTCAGTAATAGTAAACTGCGGATCAGTAAAGCAGATTATCTCTGTTATGCATTAATAGATATGATTGTTGACCACTATTTTGTGGTGATGGAAAAGCTGGGCGAAAGAATTGAGTTGCTGGAGGAAAAAATCATCCGCAGCAGTAATACCCGGTCCCTGGCCGAGATCAACAGACTACGTAAGGAGCTGATTGTACTTCGCCGCAATGTGGGTCCGGTTCGCGACCTGATTAATGGATTTATCCGCAGTGAAAACGAATTGCTGGAAGAAAGAACTACCAAATACTTCAAAGATATTTATGATCATATCCTGCAGGCAGCAGACCTGGTTGAGAACTATCGGGATATGATGATGAACCTCCAGGATCTTTACCTCAGCAATGTAAACCTCAAGACCAATGAGGTAATGAAGGTAATGGCTATTGTAACCTGCTTACTCGCACCCGCTACAGTTATTGGTGGAATATTCGGTATGAACTTCGACCGGATTCCATACCTCCATCACCATTATGGATTTTTTATTGCTGTAGGTCTGATGCTCATCATTCCCATCTGGATGTTGTTTGTTTTCCGCAAACGGGGATGGTTCTGAAAGACAAAAGGTCAAATGTGAAGGGATCTTCCTTTTCACATTTGACTTTTCATCCGCCCGAGGCGGCCAGGCTCTTTCACTTATCACTGTTCTTCGCCCGCTACACTTTCACCAACTTCCATTTCCCTCTCCGGAAAAGAATAACGCTGGTAATGGTAATACAGGTTTCTGTGATGACGATGGCCAGGAACACACCCATGGTACCCATATTCAGGTACTTTGATAACAGGATGGCGAAGGGTATCTGGAATATCCAGAACCAGAACAGGTTAATCCAGGTAGGGGTTCTGCTGTCACCGGCACCATTGAATGCGTTGATCATAACCATTCCCACCCCATAAAAAATATAACCCATGCTGATGATGCGTAATGCAGTAACAGCGGTTTCATTCACTTCCGGTTTATTGCTGATCAGTCCCACAAAAAATTCCGCACCGCCAACAAAGAGTACTGATACGAATGCCATAAAAATGGCATTGTACCGCGCCGTTTTCCAAACCGATTGCTCTGCCCGGTCTGGTTGTTGAGCCCCCAGGTTTTGCCCTACCAGTGTTGCTGCTGCATTACTCATACCCCAGGCGGGCATGATAAAGAAAATGAGTAAGCGGAAAGCAATCGTATAACCGGCCACCGCATTGCTGCCAAAGTCTGCCACAATACGTGTCATGGCAATCCAGCTGGCAGAACCAATCAGGAACTGCAAAGTCCCGGTGCTGGCAATATTCAGCAGTGAACGGATAATGGTAAAGTCGGGTTTGAAATGTGCCAGCCGGAGATGGATCACACTCTTGCCGTTGTTCAGTCGGTAGAGCTGGTACAGTACGCCAATACCCCTTCCGGTAGTGGTAGCAATGGCGGCGCCTTGTAAACCGAAAAAATGAATCAGGATCGGACAAAGAATGATATTACACAGGTTGGCCAGCCATAAACTGCGCATGGCAATGGCTGCATCACCGGCACCACGGAAAATACCGTTGATAAGGTAGAGCAACATGATTACCATATTGCCCCCCAGTATAATGCGGGCATAGGGGGTACCCATGTCAATCACTTGCTGACTGGCTCCCATCAGCTGGAGGATATTGCCGGCAAAAATTACACCTGCAATGGCAATTACCAGAGAAAGTACCAGGGTAACCATCATGGCCTGGGCGCCGGCGCGTGCGGCACCATCCGGATTTTTTTCACCGGTACGGCGGGCTACCATTGCTGTGGCAGCCATGCTCAATCCGATGGCTATGGAATAGATCAGGGTAAGAAAAGATTCGGTGAGTCCCACTGAAGTAACCGCATCGGGACCCAGTTTGAATACAAAGAATATATCTACCACGGCAAAAACAGATTCCATACACATTTCCAGGATCATGGGAATGGCCAGCATAAATACAGCTTTGCGGATACTTCCCTGGGTAAAATCCTGGTGCTCACTGTTGAGTGCTTCGCGGAAATAAGTAAAGAAACCTTTTTTGGGCGTAGGTTGGTTATTGACTGTTGTCATTTGTCTTGGTTGTTTGAATGCAATGAAATGTTGTCATACCGGTCCGGTACGACAGAAGGCAGGTCAGGAAATTGGGCAACGGCCCTGATAAAGTAGCTGTTAACCCAGCTTAGTTGTTCATAACAAATGAATTCGTCAGTATAACCCCAACAGGCTTAAATGCCTGTTTTCGTGAAACAAAAAGAATATTTTTTGCTGAAACATCCAACAAAAATTTGACGATGGCGTTATTTTACATTTGCCTATAAGTCTACTGATTTTGTTAAGTATTAAATATTGCGATATTGAATAATGTAAAAAAAACCCGAAATTCTATGCAGCACAAGCAGTTAGTATTAAGTCTTTTTTAACATATGCCATTATTTTTGGCACCATTTGATGAATCCCGGATCCCGGGTTCATCGTGCAGATAAAATCTAAAACACATGAAACCAATGAGAAAACTCGTCTGGATGCTTTGTGCATCCCTGCTGCTTTCCGCTCAGGCTTTGCTGGCGCAAACGCGTGAGATCACCGGAAAGGTCACCGATTCGAAGGATGGTTCAGCGCTTTCAGGTGCTACCATCTATGTTCAGGGTACCAATCGTACCACCAAATCAAGTCCCGATGGCTCTTTCAGCGTTACGGCCCCTACTACGGCCAAAACCCTGTTGATCAGTTTTATCGGTTACAAAAACCAGGTCATTAACATAGGCTCTGGTAATGTGCTGGTTAAAATGGAGCAGGACGTATCTGTTGCCGAAGATGTAGTTGTTACCGGTTATAAAAACCGCAGCAAGCGTGAGTTTGCGGGTTCTGCCGGAACAGTGAAAGGGGATGCCATCCGCGCTACACCTATTGCTTCTTTTGACCAGGCTTTACAGGGGCAGACTCCCGGTCTGATCCTGCGGGCCACCAGTGGTCAGCCTGGTAACAGCGGTAGTGCTATCATCCGTGGCCGTGGTTCTATCAACGGA